>JAZKRN010000230.1:0-4533 GCA_036628655.1 Desulfohalobiaceae bacterium
TTCGATATCGCTTCGGTCCTGGGGCATGGGGACACCGGTTCCAGGTTCACCGTTCTGCGTTCTGCGTTCAGGGTTCAGCGTTCAGCGTTCAGAGGTCGGAGATCGGAGGTCGCCCATTAAAAGGCCCTAGGTCAAGGGATGTACTCCCCCGTGGCTAGAGAAAATTGTTTTTTTCCCTTGCCTAGGTGAGCGCCGATGTGGCCTCCGACCCCGGTTTACCGCTCTTTGACCGTTGCTGGAATTTCTCTTTTTAAGAATGTCAGCCTATGATTGCTGCACCAGTCACCCATAAGGTTCTAGACTCTTGAGTCCTGTAGAAACAGGTCTCAAGGTCCTTTCCGCCGATTGACGGACCAGAAAATCTCCAGTGCCAGGCCGTGTCCAGAATAAATGGACAGATGTTGTGGTTTAGAAACCAACCCAATAATGGTTCACGGCGTGGGCAGCAAAGACCGGTAACCCGGTAAAGTGAAGGAGGAGGCTGATTCCAATCAGATGTAGAGGTTTTTCCAACCTCCGGTTTGGTTCACAGCCACCTCCAAATCTTTAGGCAAAAAGCTTTCGGTGATCAAAAGACACCTCATCTCGCATAATATAGTAGGAGGCTCTGGCCAGTTTGTTAGCCAAAGAAGCATACGCTATAGGGTAATTGCTTTTGGAAACTTTTTTATTGAAATAGTCTTTGGCGGATTTGTCGTATTGACGGGCTTTTTGAACTGCCTCAGCAAAAGCCCAAGAGAGGTATTTGTTTCCGTTTTTGGTATTTCCTTTGTTCTTCTTTTTCTCGTTCGAGATCCATTTGGATGGAGCTTTCCTGCAGTAAGAGGTAAAATTGCCTACATGGGGAAATCGCTCGATAGGTCCAGTTTCCAAGGTGATGGTGAGGGCCAGTATAGGCCCGATGCCTGGAACTGTATGCAGGAACTTGTAGGATATATTTGACTTGATTTCTTTTTTGATATGGAGCTCAATCTCTTGAATCTTTTGAGAGAGGAAATCAATAGATTCTTTGCTGGCTTTGCCAGATAGAGCAAGGTCCTCGTTTTCCTCCTGCAAAGCTTCGGCAACATTGTTGTGAGTTTTTTGCTTAATCTTTTCGACATTCATCGTTTTGCCGTGATTGCGAAGGAGGATGTTTTGCAAGCTCAGGATAAGCGAAGTTCTGAGTCGAACGAGATGACCTCTTTTTCTGAGCAGATCTCTGATTGGCCTCGTCTCTTTGGGGTAAATGAATCCTGTGGGCAGGATTCCCAGTCTGAGCATTTCAGCCAGCCAGAAGGCATCGTGTTTGTCATCAGTGTGCTTGAGTCCTTCGTATTGCTTAATGGCAGAGGGATTGGCCAGTTTAACCTCAAAGTGCTCATCCATGAGCAAATCCACGAGCCAATACCAGTTATAGGTTGATTCGACTGCGATTTGATCCAGATCTTCCTTGTAGGGCTCTAAAGCAGCCAAGACTTTATTGGGGTCATTTTTCAGTTTTTTCTGGAAGATCCTTTTTCCGTCATGGTCCTGAATGGCCAAAAGATTGTTGTTTGAATGGAGATCGATACCGGCATACAATGTCATAGGGGTACCTCCTTTGTGGTGATATTTGAGATGCTTATTCACCCTATCAGGAGAGTACCCCCTTATACCAGCGGGCCTTTTAGTTGATTATCAGATGTCGGATGTCAGACGTCGGACGTCGGATGTCGGACGTCGGAGGTCGGACGTCAGATGACGGAGGCCAGACGTCAGATGTCGGACGTCGGACGTCGGAGGTCGTAAGACGGAGGACAGATGTCAGATGTCAGAAGACGGAAGACGGAAGACGGAGGGCTGAGGTCGGTTATCAGTTATCAGTGAGGAGTTATCCGGCATCAGATAGTACCAGACACCAGATAACAGATAACTGACCGATAACTGGTACCAGATAACGATAACCGATAACCGGCACCGGTTACATGCTCTCCAGCTGCTTCCGGGCCCTCTCCGCTTCCTGGGAATCCGGATAGTTGTCCACCACGCGCTGGAGCATGATCCGGCCGGGCTTGGTCTTGTCCAGGCGCAGGAAGGAAAGCCCGAGCTTGAGCATGGCAGAGGAGTGCTTGGTGCTGTCCGGATAGTCCTCCACGACCTTACGGTATTTCAGGGCCGCCTCGCCGTATTCCTCCATCTGATAGTAGGCCTCTCCCTGCCAGAAGTGGGCGTTGGACACCAGGTCACCGTCGGGCTTTTTCTTGATGTACAGGGACCAAAGGGTCGCGGCCCGATCGTATTCGCGCTCCTGGAAGGAGGCCAGGCCCCGCTCGTAGAGCTCGTCCGCGGGGATTTCCTCTGCGGATTTTTGTTCCTCCTCGGCCTCCGAGGTGGCGTTGGCCGTGCTCAGGGATTCCAGTCCGAGGCGGGAGCTCATGGTCCCCAGTCTGTCCTTCAGCTCGCTCAGCTCGGATTCCAGCTTGTTGAGCCGTTCAGTGCCGTTTGTCTGCTGAGCCTCCTTGTCCTGTGTCTGCAGATGTCCCTTGAGCTTGGCCGTCTGCTTGCGCAGGTTGCGGATCTCGGACCACATATCCGCCTGGGTGGACCGCACCGGTGTCGTGCTGTTCTGGATCCGCGTCTGGAGCTCGCTCACCGTCTCCTGGAGCTCGGTTTGCATTTGATCCAGGCGCTTCTCAATTTTTTGGCCCAATTCATCCTGTCTTTGCTCCATGCGGCTCACACGGTGTTGAAGCCGTTCGTGCTGCTGTTGGGTGGCGATGCAGCCGGAAACGGCAAGAGCCAGGATCAGCAATATGGCCGGAGTTGCGTATCGCATAATGTCGGTCCCCATGGCTCCAAGATTGTTTTTTCCAAGCAATTTTCCTCGAAAAAAGGGGTGGGGTCAATATTTCGGATGTCGGACGTCGGATGTCGGACGTCGGATGTCGGACGTCGGACGTCGGACGTCGGACGTCAGAAACCGGATGTCGGAAGACGGAAGATGGATGTTTGCTTCATCAGTGGCTGATGCCTCTCTGTTACCTCTTACCTCACGACGAACGAAGAACGAAGAACGAAGAACGCTGAACGAGGAACGAAGAACGAGGAACGGGGGAACCCGAGCAGTCACTCATTGCTTCCGGACCGGGAAACCCGCCTCCGCCTGCCCCAGAAAACATAGAGCAGGCCCCCAAGGACCGGGAGGAAGACTCCGGCCGCGATCCAGCTCATCTTTTCCTCGACAGAGGCGAAGTTGGAGTGGAATGCGTTCCAGATGGCCCAGAGATTGGGAAGTATGGGAATGAGAAGCGCGGCAACGATGGCTGCTATCAGAACCGGGGACATATTATGCGGACCTCCTGCGCAGGACGATGACGATGATTCCGGCGGCGAGAGCGCCCAAAGCCATCCACTGGGTGATGCTGAACATGGCGAGATGGCCGCGGAAATCACCGCGGTAGAACTCGATCACAAAGCGCAGCGAGCCGTAGGCTGCCAGGAACAGGCCGAAGAGCTGGCCGGCGCCGCTCAGCCAGCGTCTGCTAACCAGGATCAAAAAGAAGGTGAAGAATCCCGCGAGGGAATGATAGATCTGGGTCGGGTGCAGGGGAACGTGCAGCGGCGCCAGGGAAAGGGGGTGGGTGAAGGTAACCGCCCAGGGAAGCTCCGTCTCCTTGCCGTAGCAGCATCCGGCCATGAAACAGCCGATGCGGCCCACGCCCTGGCCCAGGGCGATGCCCGGGGCGAAGGCGTCAGCCCAGTGCCAGAAGGGCTGGTCCTTGCTGCGCAGATACAGGGCCCCGACGGCAACCGCCGCGATAGCGCCGCCGACGAAGACGAGGCCCCCCTTCCAGAACTGGATGATCTGCAGGGGATGGCTCAGGAAATACTCCGGCTTGAGCAGAACGTACAGGATCCTGGAGCCCACGATGGCGCTCAGGATGAGATAGAATCCCAGATCCGACCCCAGTTGGGCGTCCAGCCCCTTTTTGCCGGCCTGCCGGATACCAACGGCAAGAGCGAGCAGAATCGCCGCGGCGATGAAGAAGCCGTAGCTGTAGATGGTGATGGGACCGATCTCAAAGAGTATGGGATACATAGATTACCTTTGGGTTCTCCGTTCCGCGTGCAAGGTTCCGCGTTCCCCGTTCAGGGGGGGTATTTGTTAACGGTGGTGTGAACCGCCCGTTCGCTAGTGCTCACTCGACTTGGGGGACAAGAGGGACGTGATTTGAGCCCTGCAGACCGTTGCAGGGCTCAAGGCCCAGCCTCGGCTGCGCCTCGGCGAGCCTGCGGCAAGCGAAGCTTGCCTGCGTCTTTCCCCGCGGCAACGGTCCGCCGCGGGGAATGTCCCGTATGTCGAGCGACCGGAGGGAGCGGGCGGTTAACCTCCCGACTCCCGATCTTTATATATCTCTTTTCGGATATCCCTTTTTCATCTCAACCCGGCAAGACTCTTCAAAACCCTGAACGGTGAACGGTGAACGTTGAACGTTGAGCGGCGAACCTAATCCTTCCGCAGAAAGCTCGCCACGAGCACGGTCACGGCGCCCAGGCTGATGGCCGCATCCG
>JAZKRN010000231.1:0-4483 GCA_036628655.1 Desulfohalobiaceae bacterium
CGGCTTCAGCGCACATCCTCGTCTTCCCGCGCCCAACACTTTCACGAAACAATTCAACAGGTTGGCCACATTTTCATAAAAAAAGAGGGCTGACGGCTGTGGGATGCTTCGGGGAGTTGGGCGATAGGCGATGGGGGCAGAGGAGGGCTTGAAGCAGGATGGTTTCAAAATTGCATTGGTTAAGGGCATGGCTATGTGCTTCGCTCTGGCAAGAATGCAGGCCTTGGCTTCCCGCAGGGTGTCAGCCGTTCCCCGAGTTTTTTTTACAGCGGGCGTACTCCTGACCAGAGCCGGCATATCAGCAAGACTCCAAGTACAACCCCTCTAAAACAAGGAATCTCTGCATGCGCTTTTCTCAAGGCAAACTCAAATTCCTTGCCCTTTTTCTCCTAATCCTGATAATTGCCGCAGCCGCGTGCTCCAGCAGCGAGGAGAAGTTCCGGAAAAACCTGGACAAAGGCCAGGAGACCCTGGAAGCGGAAAAATACAAGGAAGCCGCGATCCATTTCCAGAACGCCCTGAAGGAAGAATCGGAGCACGCCCGGGCGCATTACCTGCTTGGGGAGGCCCAGCTGAAACAGGGGAACCTCCAGGAGGCCTTTCAGGCCTATCGGCAAGCGGTCGATTACAATCCCGAGCTCATCGAGGCCCAGATGCGGTTGGCCAATATCTACTTCAGGGCGGGGGAGACGGATCAGACGCTCTCCACATGCGAAACCATTCTGGTGCATGATCCGGAAAATGGGGACGCCTTGTTGCTGTATGCCCAGGCTCTGGCTCGCAAAGAGGACTTCGGCAGGGCTATGGAAAAGGCCAAGCGCGCCACGGAATTGGATCCGGAAAATGCCAGGGCCCATATTGTGCTCGCCGAGTGCTATGCCTCGGCCGGTCGCGCTGCAGAGGCGGAGAAAATGTACAAAAAGGCCATTGAGCTGGACAGGGATTCGCCCGCAATCCGGCTTTACCTGGCCAGATTCTATATGATGCACAACAACCCGGAAAAAGTGGAGGAGGTCCTGAAGAGCCTTGTGCGGGACTTCCCGGATGAAGCCGAACACAATGTCAATCTCGCCAGACTGTACTCCCGTACTGGAGAGCAGGAAAAGGCCAGGGAAGAGCTGCGGAATGCGTTGAACAAGGCCCCGCAAAATCCCTCACTCTATGCCGTGCTGGCCCGTTTCCATCTCCGTGAGGGCCGGGTGCGGCAGGCCGAGGATTTGCTGGTGGAATCCAGGCAAAAAGCCCCGGACAAAATCGGGCCCTATTTGAATCTGGGCAGTTTCTATATCGCCACAAAACGCTATGAAAAGGCCCTGCAGGAATATTCCTCAGCTGCTCAGGAATTCCCGGAGGACATCAGACCCCAAAAAGCTCTGGCGCAAATCCGGTTCAACACAGGCGAGCTGAAGAAAGCGCAAAAGCTCGTGGACGATATCCTGGAAAGGGACAAGGGGGAAACCTTTGCCCGAATCATGAAAGGCCGCATCCTGCTGCAAAAGAATGCCTATTCCGATGCGCTCGATCTCTTTGAAGAGGTGATCACGGACAATCCCGAATCCGATCGCGCGCATTACTACAAGGCGGTGGCTCATTTCGGCATGGGTCGCGACCAGATGGGCCGCAACAGCCTGCAGAAGGCCCTGGAGCTCAACCCGGAAAACGTGCGGGCCCTGCTTCTCCTGGCGGATCGGAATCTCCGGGACCAGAACCTGGAGGAGGCGGAAGAGCTCTGCAGCAGGGCGCTGGAAAATGATCCCGCCTCAGTGCGGGGGCACCTGTTGCGCGGACGGATAGCCATGGCTCAAAAAGACCTGGACCAAGCGGAAGAATCCTTTACTCGCGTCACCGAGCTGGCTCCGGAGAACCACCTGGGCCCCCTGAATCTGGGGCAGCTCGCCATGATGCGACAGGAGCCCGGGGAAGCGATCGACTTCTTCCGCAAGGCCCTGGAGAAAAATCCGCGTTCCTCGCAGGCTATTCGCAATACAACCCTGGCCTATTTGGCCCAGGATGGTGCGGACAAGGCGCTGGAGTTCTGTGAGGCCCAGCTTCGAAAACACCAAAACAACGAAAAGCTCAGCGCCTTCATTCACAGCACGCAAGCCAGCATCCATTTGCGGGCCCAGAACCCGGAAAAGGCCAAGCAGGCCTATCGCCAGGCAATCGACAAGTTCCCGGACTGGCCGACTCCATATCTTCAACTGGCCAGGATGTACTCCCGCCTCGGGGATGTGGACCAGGCCATTGCCCAGTTCGAACAAGTCCGGGACAAGCGGCCCGAATATGTTCCCGCAATCATGAATCTGGGGCTTCTCCACCAGCACAAGGGCAATGCGGACAAGGCCATGCAGTACTACGAGCAGTGCCTGGAGCTGGAGGAAAACTTCGCGCCAGCCGCGAACAACCTCGCCTGGCTGATTGTGGAAAACGACGGCAACATAGACAGGGCCCTTTCCCTGGCCCAGAAATCCAAGCGCTTGCAGCCCGAGGACCCTGGCATCAGCGACACCCTGGGCTGGGTCTACGTGCACAAGAACGCCCATGGCAGCGCTATCGCTCAGTTTGAGGATGCCCTGGACAAGATGTCCGACAATCCGACGGTCCATTATCATATGGCTGTTGCCCAGCATGGGCAGGGGAACGAGGACAAGGCCCTGGAAAGCCTGAACGCGGCGCTGAGAACGGAACAACCCTTTCCGGAGAAGGAGGAGGCGCAAAGGTTGAGGGAGGAGATTAGGGGGTAGGTTCTCCGTTCCTCGTTCAGCGTTCTTCGTTCAGCGTTAAGGTCAGTGTTTGGGGTGTGAATTGAGAGGTTGAAAGGAAAAAGTTGGAATGTGAATGCACCTTCACACATTTGCACTTTCTCACATTCACACTTTCATACTTTCGCACCTTCGCACCTGAAACTTAACCACTTAAAGCAAACAACGAACACGATGTATCTGCAGCACTACGAATTCACCAAAGATCCATTCCATATCACTCCGGATCCGCGATTCTTTTATCTGAGCCCCAGTCACAAGGAAGCCTATGCCTCCATGATCTACGGGCTCAAGAAGCGCAAGGGCTTCATCGCGGTCATCGGCGAAGTGGGGCTGGGGAAGACCACGGTGGTGCGCTCCTTTCTGCAGCAGCAATCGAATCAGAGCCATCTCAAGACCATTTTTCTTTTCAATCCCAATGTTTCCTTCCTCGGGCTTGTCCGCCACCTCTATAAAGAGCTCGAAATCGAGCCTCCCCGGACCAAAAAGCGCAAGTCGGATCTCACCTCCGAGCTCGTCAAGCATCTGCACCAGGCTCTGATCGAGGAATATTCCAGGGGGTACATCCTTGTTCTGGTCATTGACGAGGCCCAGAACATGCCGGTGGAGACCCTGGAAAACCTCCGCATGCTCTCCAACCTGGAAACCACGCAGGACAAGCTGCTGCAGATATTCCTCGTGGGGCAGCCTGAGCTGGAGCGCAAGCTGAACCAGCCTGAGCTCAGGCAGCTCAAGCAGAGGCTGGCCCTCCGCTGCACCCTGAAACCGCTGAACAAGAGGGAGACCGTTCAATACATCGAGCACCGGCTCAAAATGGCCGGATTGAAGGAACAGACCGTATTCCGGCGAGGAGCTCTCCGGCGTATCTATCGATACACCAAAGGCAATCCCAGGACCATCAACATCCTTTGCGACAACGCCCTGGTCACCGGATTCGGCTATGGGGTTTCGCGGATAGGCCCCGGGATTATTCGCGAGGTGAACAGGGACATGCTGGGAGCCGCCTCCAGACCGGGCAAGCTTTTCTGGAGCGCGGCAATTGCCGTAGCCTTGCTTCTTGTGATGGTCGGGCTCTGGTATTCACCCTACGGCGACTCCATAAAAAGCGGGCTCTTGCAGCTCCCGTTTATCAGCCACATGCGAGCCAGCATGGCCTCCTCAACTGGAGCGAGCGACACAGAAAGGGCGAAAGCGCGGCCGGTGTACAGGCAGGTCATCCAAAGGACAGGGCCGGAGGGCATTCCCTATCTGCCAGGGAACACGGAAAGCATTTCCGAGCGTGGAAACCTGAACATCCCGCTTACGTCCAATTCCTCCAAACTCCTGGGCTGGGGCGACGAGTTCGGGCTATCCGCTTCCCTGAGCTGGAAACGCGAAACCAACTCCTCCGAGACTCAGAACAAGGAGTCACAGCAACCAAGCCTGCCTTTTTATGGAGATTCCATCCTCCCTGCGCAGCTGGATCCCAACGAAAAGGTTATTCGGGATGAGCTTATGGACCGAATAGAGGTTTTCCGGGAGCTCAGCCCGGTGCGGCAGAAAGGCCTGATTGCCATGGCCCAACACACCTCTATACAGGGTCTGATGGGGTTCAAGCGCATGCTTGCCGCCCTGGAAAACAGGGATTTCCAGAAGGCTGCCAGAGAAATGCTCCACTCCCGATGGGCCCGCCTGGCGGGTCCCTACGCCACGAAGCTGGCTCAAATCATGTACACCGGACA
>JAZKRN010000232.1:0-4477 GCA_036628655.1 Desulfohalobiaceae bacterium
AGTCCCTCGTCGTGTCTGCCGGCAGACGCAATATTGACGTAGATGATGGCCATTACTGCCGTAACCGCCATCCCCACTCCGATTTCCACACCGATCATGCCCAGGGCGCGGGCTTCCTCGGCGTGCACAGGCAGAATCAGCGCCAACTTGCTGTAATCCAGGAACTCTCCGCCAAGCAGCATACACAGCACCCCGATGCCCCCGTAGAAAATCACGCCCGAGGCCGCGAGCAGCGCGAAGAACCTCTCCCCCACCTTGCTCAGGGCTGTCCGCAAATCGAAGGAAATAGCCATGAGCACCAGTGTGGCCCCGAACATCACGCCCCCCTGGAATCCCCCTCCGGGGCTGAAGTCGCCATGGGCAACAACGTATAGGGAAAAGAGCTGAATAAAGGGGATGAGGATACGGCTGATGGTCTTGATGATCAGATCGTGAGGCACCCACTGCGTGTCCAGCCTTTCGAAGACGCGGCTCTGGGGGATGGAAGGCCTTCTTTGGAAGTAAATGACCACCCCTGTGGGGATGTGCCGCACGTAAAAACCCTCCTCCCTCCTGGCGGCGAAGGTGCGCAGCAACAGAAAGCAGGCCAGCCCTGCGGCGAAAATGACCACGGTCTCGAACATGGTGTCGTACCCGCGATAGTCCGCGAGCACCGCGGTCACCAGGTTGGAGACCTCGGTTTCCTCCAGGGCGTGCTGGATGTAGTGGGGAGAGAGGTGCGTGCTCGCCGGGGAGGCCGGATCTCCCCAGGCGGGAAAGTCCTTGGTGGCGTACAACAGCACCGCTCCGCAAAGAATGACCAGAATCAGCCCGATCCGCTTCAATCCTTGCTCCTCCTGGTGGTCTGGAACACGGCCGCAACGAAGAAAACCGTGCTCACTCCGGCCCCGACCGAGGCCTCGGTGAAGGCAACGTCCACAGCGCCCATAATGGCCCACAAAAGACACATAAGGAAGCTGTACGCTCCGAAGAGGATGGCTGCGCCCAAAAGGTCGCGCACATTGATGGCGGCAAGGGCGCAGACGATGATCAGGGCTAGGATAAACAGATCGATTTGCCAGTGCATGCCTAATCCTTCCTGGATTTGGACCAGGGAATGAGCCCCGCCCTGATCCCGGCGTCCACGATGGAATGCGTCGCAGTTGGACTGGAGAGGAACACGAAAAAGACGATGAACATCATTTTCAGGCTGACCAGCAGGGCCTGCCAGGAAAAGTGTCCCAGATTGTACAGGGCCAGCCCCGTGACCATGGCCATGATGCCCAGGGTGTCCAGCTTCCCTGCCGGATGGAGCCTGCTGTAGAAGTCGGGCATGCGAATAATGCCCACGGCCCCGCCCAGGAAGAACACGAGTCCCATTCCCATGAGCAGGATCACAACTGCGTCGAGAATAACCATGCGCCCGATTCCTTATCCGCCGAATTCAGCTACAGGTTCGCCTGTCGGCGTCTGTCCGCATTTTGTCCGTAACTATTCACCACTTTGCCGAACTGTAAGCCGACACGGGGCATTTTGTCTCATGCAGCTCCGACTCTGGATTTTCTAACGTCCGGCACTCACTTTTTCAGGGGCATGGAGTATTTGGGCAAGCATCCAGAAAAGTGAGTGCCGGACGAAGAAAATCTGGCAGAGTCTCCGCAGAAATGAGTCAAAATACCCCGTGTCGGCTTCCAATGATCAGTGGGATGGTGAATAGTTCCTTTTGTCCTATCAAAACCCCGACATCAGAAAAAAGAAGGATTGTTCCGGTAAGCGCCACATCGTGCGCGGCGCACCGTGCCGCCCTACTCGAAGGGAGATTCCTCGTACAGGCCGCGCCGCTTGTGAAAGTAGCGCGAGGCGGCGAGCACGGCGATAAAGTTGAGCAGGGCATAGGCCAGGGCGATATCCACGAACATCTCCACGCGCTGGTAGATGCATCCGATCAACAGGAGCAGGACCACCGTCTTGCTCCCGATGGCGTTGGCCCCCACCAGGCGATCGAGCACAGTGGGCCCGGCGATGGCCCTGTACAGGGAGAAACACATCAATAGACAGAGAAACAGGCCACTGAAGAGAAAGAATCCGATCATCTTCGCTCTCCGAAGACCTTGGCAACCTTTTGCTCCATTTCTCCGGGGAGGGCCTGCGAGCTCTGCCTGTCGATGGCGTGCACCCTGAACTCACCGTGCTGGTCCGCAGTCACGGTGATCGTTCCCGGAGTGAGAGTAATGGAATTGGCCATTGTGGCGATGGGCATATCACTTTTCAGACGGGTGGAGAAATCGACGATATGGGGATCGATTTTTTCCCGAATCCGGGGATGAAAAACAATGATCAACAAATGGATGTTCGCCACAAAAATCTGCACCAGCAGCCAGGGAATGTAGCAGGAAAACTTGAATGCTGTTGAAATGTAAAACGTGATGTTCGGATCCGGAAAGAGGAATCGGTGCGAAAAGCCGGAGACGATGAGACTGGCAACAATTCCGAAACCAAGCAGCAATGGCTCGGTTTTTCCGGAGAAGATGAACCACAGCATCAGCATAAGGACAAAGGTGAGGCTGAAGGACTCAGCTCCCTTTCTCCAGCCTGTAAATCGCTCTCTGTTGGGCATAACCAACGCACCTTCTCGTGTACTGATCAGCTCTTCTGACGGGGATCAATCCCTATAAAGGAAAGCTTTTCTTGCCATGGGAGACAACACACTCATTTCTGCCTTAAAGAGACAAAGTTGTCCAGTTCCCTTGCCCTCTTCCATGTTCGCGGGAAATGCCGGAATCCGCCTCTAATGCTCCGGGACCCTGTAGGCCTCGCGCAAAAAATTCCATATTCTTCCGATTCCTCTGGCGGAGCCGCCGGAAGACGATTCTTCATTTTCCGCCCGCTCCATCTCGGCCTTCTCCAGCTCCCGTTTCCTCTCAAAGGCTTCCCGAATAGACGCAACCAGGGATTCGTAGTCGACCGGCTTGAAGAGGTAGTCGTAGGCGCCCTGCTGTCCGCTCTTCAGGGCGCTGTCGATGGAGCTGTATCCCGTGAGCACCACGCACTGCAGCAGCGGGAGGACCTCCTTGAGCCGCCTTTGCGTCTCCACGCCGTCCATCCCCGGCATCTTCAAGTCCACCACAGCAACGTCGAAATCCTCGTCAACCACCACCTCCAGGGCCTCTTCCCCGGAAAAGGTCGGCCTCGCGGACAACCCTTCCCGCTGCAGCCGCTTGGCCAGGTATTCCAGTAGGGTCTGATCGTCATCTACGAGGAGTATCTTTACCTTTTCCGATCCGCTCATAGCTGTCTCCGTCTCATTTGACCGCTCGTCGCGAGCTCGAGCCACCCGGCCGAGGTCCGATCCTACTGCTTCAAAAGCCCCTTCTGCACCAGCTCCTCGGCGATCTGCACCGTGTTCAGGGCCGCTCCCTTGCGGATGTTGTCCGCGACAATCCACATGTCCAACCCATTTTCCATGCTGATGTCCTGGCGAATGCGGCCCACATAGGTGGGGTCTTGGCCGGTGGCCTCCAGGGCCATGGGATAGATCTTTTCCGCAGGGTTGTCCCAGACCACCACACCCGGTGCCTCGCTCAGTATACCCCTGGCCTCCTTGGCCGTAACCGGGCTTGCCAGCTCCAGATTGACCGCCTCGCTGTGCCCATAGAAGACAGGCACCCTAACGGTGGTGGCGCTGATGGCGATGGAATCGTCACCAAGGATCTTCTTGGTCTCATTCACCATCTTCATTTCTTCCTGGGTGTAGTCGTTGTCCAGGAAATCCCCGATATGGGGAAGGCAGTTAAAGGCGATCTGATAGGGATAGGCGTTGCACTCCACTTGCTGCATATTGAACAGGGCCCGGACCTGGGACTCCAGCTCGTCCACCGCCTTCTGGCCGCTGCCGGAAACAGCCTGATAGGTGGACACGACCACCCGCTTGATTGTGGCGGCCTCATGGAGGGGATTGAGAGCGACCACCATCTGGATGGTGGAGCAGTTGGGATTGGCGATGATATTCTTGTGCCAGGAAAGGTCCTCGGAATTGACCTCGGGCACGATCAACGGCACTTCCGCATCCATGCGCCAGGCACTGGAGTTGTCCACAACCACGCAGCCGGCCTCTGCCGCCAAGGGCGCGAACTCCTTGGAGATACTCCCCCCCGCTGAGAACAGGGCCAGGTCCAGCTCCTGGAACACATCCTCGGTCAGGGTCTCCACCTCCAATTCATCACCCTTGAAGGGAAGGCTTGACCCCGCAGACCTGGGAGATGCCAGGGCCCGGATGGAATCCGCCTCGAAACCGCGCTCCTCCAGGATACTGAGCATTTCCTTGCCTACGGCGCCCGTGGCCCCTACCACGGCCACCTTTAATCCGTTCCCGGCCATATTCGCCCCCTCTGTGTATTCTTTTTTTATATGAAAATGTGTACAACCTGTTGAATTGTTACGTTCAATTGTCGGGCGCGGGAAGACGGGGATGTGCGCTGAAGCCGTGTTTCATAAACAG
>JAZKRN010000233.1:0-4444 GCA_036628655.1 Desulfohalobiaceae bacterium
GCTTTGGTCCGCATAACGAACAGCGAGGGGGAGAGCCGGCAATCGAAGAGCGATAGCGAGCAGGACGGAGCCGGCGGGCAAGAAGACAAGGGCGATAGGCAATGAGGATAACCGGATACTCCGTCAGCCGGCGTCTTGCCACCAGCGCCATTGTCTTGGCCCTGGTGGTGCTCGGGCTCTACGGTCTGTGGCGCTTGCCAGTCGACTTCCTGCCGGATGTGACCTATCCGCTGGTCAAGGTGCAGATCAAGTGGCCCGGCGCTACCCCCGAGGAAATCGACACGGATATAGCCGACCCCGTGGAGCGCCTCATGGCCACTGTGGACAACCTGGATTCCCTGGAATCCACCTCCAGGACCGGTCTCTACGCCCTCAACGTCAACTTCGACTACGGAACGGACACCGACGTGGCCTTCCAGGACGTGCAGGCGGCCCTGACCCGGGCCAAGCCGGATCTGCCGGACAACGCGGAAGAGCCCTTCGTGTTCAAGGCCGACCCCTCCCAGCTGCCGGTGATGCAGGTGGCCATCAGCTCCGAGCGCTGGGGGCCGGTCCGGGTGCGGGAATGGACTGATAACTGGCTGCAGGATCGGGTCCTGGCCGTCAAGGGCGTGGCGGGGACGGAAATCGTCGGGGGGCTGGAACGAGAGATTCGGATCCAGCTGGATGCGGCTGCAATCGAAAAATACGGCCTCGGCCTGGCGACCGTCCTGCAGAAGCTCCGCGAGGAGAACGTGGAAAAAACAGGGGGACGGGTCACCGTGGGCAACCGGGAGATCATTGCCAGAACCACGGGCAAGTTCGACTCCCTGGATGACATCCGCTCCGTCCTGATCGCCCGCTCGGGGCAGAACAAGATCCATCTCTCCGACATCGCCGAAGTCCGCGATGCGCACGAGGACGTGCGGGTCGTCACCCGGTTTAACGGCGAGGACTGCGTGAAGCTGTCTGTCCTCAAGGAGGCCGAGGCCAACACAGTTGAGGTGGCCCGGGCGGTGGAGCAAAGGATCTCGGAGCTCAAATCCGCCTTTCCCCAGGAGCTGCGGATCAGCTACGTGGAGAATCAGGCCACCTACGTGCAGCAGTCCATTGACGGCGTGCGAAACGCCGCCATCGGGGCCGCGGTGCTGCTCATCATCGTGGTCTATCTCTTCCTGGGCAGCCTGCGGCAGGTGGTGGTGATGGGCGTGGCCCTGCCCCTGACCATGGTGGTGAGCTTTGGCCTGATGAAGGTGGCCGGTTTCTCGCTGAACATCTTCTCCCTTGGCGGCCTGGTGGTCGCCATCGGGGTGGTTTTGGACAACTCCATCGTGGTGCTGGAGAATATCAGCCGTCTCCGCCGCGAGAGCCCGGAGGAAGACATCGCCCCGCAGTCGGTGCGCGCCACCGACGAGGTCGGTCCGGCCATCCTCGCGGCCACGCTGTCCTTTCTGGCCCTCTTCGTGCCCTTTCTCCTCGTGCCGGGGCTGATCAGCGTGCTCTTCCGGGAGCTCATTCTGGTCATGGCGGGTATCGTGGTGATCAGCCTCCTCGTCGCGGTCACGGTGACGCCCATGCTGGCGGCCACCCTGCTGGACGGAGGCCGGCTTCCCCGCCAAAAGACGCGCTTCCAGCGTTTTTTCGACAAAGTTACCCAAGCCTATGGATGGGCCCTGGGCAAGGTCCTGCGGGCCCGCTGGGCGACTCTTCTGGCATTTTTGGGGATTCTCGCCGGCGCGTTCCTGCTGCTCGGGCGGGTGGGAACCGAGTTTCTGCCGCTCATGGACGACGGGCAGCTCATGGTCAAAGTCAAGCTGCCAGTGGGGGCTTCGGTGCAGGAAACCAACCGGGCGCTGTCCAAGATAGAAGAGCGAATCAGCGACGATCCCAGGATAGAAAGCATCTTTCGCCTGAGCGGCGGACAGGTCCGCGGGCTCTACACCTACGAGATCTCCAACGAGGGACAGCTGGACATCCAGCTCGTTCCCAGGGCCGAGCGGAAAGTGAGCACAGCCGAGTACGTGCGGAGCCTGCGCAAAAAGGTGCGTGAAATCCCTATGCCCGGGGTCAAGGCCATGGCCAAGCAAAGCCCTATCAAGGGCATTAAGGGAGGCCGTGCCTCGGATATCGTGGTGGAGATAAGCGGGCAGGACACCGGGGAGCTCTCCAGGCTGGCCGAGCGCACAGCCGATATCATGCGGGACACGCAAGGGCTGACCAATGTATACGTCTCCATGGATCTCACCCGGCCGGAATACCAGGTGCGGATCGACCGCGGCAAAGCCGCCGAGCTGGGCGTCTCGGTCTCCGAGGTCGCCGAGTCCCTGCGAACCCTGATTACCGGCACGGTCCCCACACGCTATCGAGAGGGCTCGGAATATTTCGACATCCGGGTACTGGTTCCGGAGGCAGGGCTCGACAGCCGCGATGCCGTGGCCGACCTGCCCCTGAGAACCGAGCGTGGCGAGACGCTGAGGCTGCGGGATGTGGCGGAAGTCGTCCCGGCAACCGGACCGGTGGAGATTATCCGTGAGAATCAGGCCAAACAGGTGACAGTGGAAGCCGACATGAGCGGCGGCGATCTGGCGGAAGCGGTCAGCCGGGTGCGCAGCGCGCTGGTGAACGTGGACCGGCCCGCGGGCTATGAGTTCACCTTCGGCGGACGGGCGGAGCTGATGTCCGAGATGAAGGATACGGTGCTGGCCGTTCTGGTTTTTGCCCTGTTCTTCTCCTTCATCATCCTCACCGTGCAGTTCAACAGCCTGAAGCTGCCCACCCTGATCCTGGGCAGCGTACCCGTTTGCATCGCTGGTGCGGTGTACCTTCTCTTCCTGAGCGGGGTGCTTCTGGGCGCAACGGTGGTCATCGGCATCCTGGTGGTCATCGCCATCACCGTCAACGACGGTGTGCTGCTTTTGACCTTCGCCGGGGAAATCCGGGAGGATCAAGGGCTGGGGAAGGTGGAGTCCATTGTCCAGGCGGCAAGGATCCGGTTCCGCCCGCGCGTGATGACCACCATTACCACCATGATGGGGTTTTTGCCGCTCGCGCTCAACCTGGGACAGGGCGGAGCCATGCTTCAGCCCATGGCGGTGGCCGCCATAGGGGGCCTGGGCATGGAGATCGTGGTGGCCCTGTTTCTCATGCCCTGCCTGTATGTTATTGCATCAAGGTAGAGTCATCGGCTTCAGGGCGTATCCCCGCACCATCGATGACAGCGCGTCCCGTATCAATCCCGTAAATCCTGTTCATCCTGTCCTTTTATGGATCCCGCAAGGTACGACGCCTGGTACGACACGCGGAAGGGGGCCTGGATCCTGCGCCGGGAAACAGGGCTCCTGCTCGACCTCCTCCGGCCGATCCCGGGGATGAGCCTCCTGGACGTGGGATCCGGCACCGGGCGCTTCACCCGCGAATTCGCGGACTCCGGGCTGCGGGTGACCGGCCTGGAGCCGGACCCGGACATGCTCCGCTTCGCCCGCAGCAAACACCCCGACATCCCCTTCCTCCGCGGCGACGCCCTGAATCTGCCCTTCCGCGAACAAAGCTTCGACCTTGTTGCCGCGGTGACCAGCCTCTGCTTCGTGTCCGACCCCGAGGCCTCGCTGGGCCAGATGTGGCGGGTGGCCCGAATCGGTATTGTCGCGGGGCTTCTCAACCGCAGGAGCCTCCTGTATCGACGCAAGGCGGGACGAGGCGGATACGCCGGTGCTCGCTGGGACACGCCGGAGGCGGCCCGGAAATGGGGAGCCGGTCTCGATCCTCCTATCAGCGCCGTTCGTTGGGGCTCCACTGTGCTTCTCCCCGGAGGATCCGCCCTCGCCCGCCTGCTCGATCCCCTGCCAGCCCGCCGGAACCCCTGGGGCTCCTTTCTGGCGGTCTGCTGGCTGAAGAGCTTGAGGTCCTTCCATTTCGATTCCCAGGTAATGAAAAACCGTAACCCCTCACACGACGTCACCCGATGAGACGGCTCATCTCGTTGAAATTCCACTTGTTTTATGATCGCATCAAGAACAATAGAAACGTATCACACAGCGGGGTAAAGACATTTCAGGCGTGATGGATCGACAGGTATTTTGGGAGCTCGTTCCCTAGAGACAATGGCAAATAAGCAGGCAGGAGATGAGGGAAGGACGGCTTAGGAGGCTGTTGAAAAATCCTTATCAGGCAGGGCGTTCAAAAATTCCAAGTGCAAGGCGCGAAAAAAGTTCAAGGTCGTAGCGTAGTTAGCCTACGTGAGAGTTTGAACTTTTTGAAGCAACGCCGCAATTGGAAGATTTTCAACGCCCTGTTAGGCAAGTATGAAATACAAGTGAGCTTTCATCGCCTGATTCTTTTCTATAACAACAGCCAGAGACAGGCTGAAGGTCAGAACTTCCAGAAGTAAGTTACACAAGAAGGCTCTGAGGATTATGGCACGTAGTCATTTGAATCCAAGAGCAGTAATTCACGCAGAGAGGGAGTG
>JAZKRN010000234.1:0-4345 GCA_036628655.1 Desulfohalobiaceae bacterium
GAATAACTCGATTGACAAGGAGCGGATATGGCTACCTACGACTACGATATTGCCGTGATCGGTGCCGGAGCCGCGGGATTGACCGTAACCTCCGGAGCCGCCCAGGCCGGGGCCAAGACCCTGCTCGTGGAAAGCGAGCCGGCCCTGGGCGGGGACTGCCTGCATTACGGCTGCGTGCCCAGCAAGACCCTGATCCGGACCGCCCAGGTCTATCAGCAGATGAAGAATGCGGCCCGCTATGGACTGCCCGAGGTGGCGGTGCCCCAGGTGGACTTCAGGCAGGTGCGGGAGCGCATCCAGCGAGTGATTGCCGAGATCCAGCCCCACGACTCCCCGGAGCGCTTCTGCGAGCTCGGAGCGGAAGTCGAGTTCGGCCGGGCCGAATTCACGGACGAGCATCAGGTGCGCATTCACACCAGTAGCGGGGGCACCAGGAAGATTTCAGCCAAGACCTTTGTCCTGGCCACGGGGTCGTCCGCAGCTGTGCCCGGGGTGGAGGGGCTCCAGCAAACCCCCTATCTGACCAACCGGGAGATCTTTTCCCTGGAGGAGCTGCCGTCCTCCCTGGTGATCCTCGGCGGTGGGTCCATCGCCGTGGAAATGGCCCAGGCCTTTGCCCGACTGGGCTCCCGGGTGCAGGTCATCCAGCGCAGCAACCACATCCTCACCCGGGAGGATCCGGACATGGCGGAACAGGTCCGGACCCTTCTGGAGCAGGAAGGGGTCGTCTTTTATCTGGGCACTGAGCTCCTGCAGGTCCGGGATCTGGGTCGGGAGCGGGAAGTGCTCTTCAAGGACAGCGAGGGCCGGGAGACCTCGGCGCAAGGGGACGCCCTGCTGGTGGCCCTGGGGCGCAGCGCGAGCGTGGACGGACTGGGGCTGGAGAATGCCGGGGTGGATTTCGACCGCAAGGGCATCCACGTGGACAATCGCCTGCGCACGAGCCAGAAGCATATCTTTGCCTGCGGCGACGCGACAGGGGCCTATCAGTTCACCCACGCCGCCGGATACGAGGGCGGGGTCGTGGTCACCAATGCCGTGTTTCACCTGCCCCGCAAAACGGACTATACCTGGATGCCGGCCTGTACCTACACAGATCCGGAATTCGCCTCCCTGGGGCTCAATGAATCCCGGGCTAAGGAAAAGGGCCTGGAATACACGGTCTGGAGCGAGGCCTTTGCGGACAACGACCGCAGCCTGGCTGAGGAGGAGCGCGAGGGCCGGATCAAGCTCTTGCTGGACAAAAGGAGCAAGCCCCTGGGGGTGCAGATTGTCGGCCCTCACGCCGGAGAGCTCTTGTCGGAGTGGGTCACCGTTCTCAACGCCCAGGTCAAGCTCTCCAGCATGGTCGGATCGGTCCATCCCTATCCCACCCTGGCGGAGATCAACAAGAAGGTTGCCGGCAAGCACCTCAGTGAGCGGATTTTCTCGGACCGGGTCCAAAAGACGCTGCGCTTCTTCTTCGGATTCAAGGGCCGGGCCTGCGGCGCGGTGTCGGAAGAGGACTGATTCTGGCAGCTGGCCGAGACCTCCCGCGCTTGTTGCGGGAAACCGCCAAGGCGCGAAGGGCGCTAGGAAGAAAAGAGGTTATGATCATGAAGATATTCAGCTCGATAGGTTTCACTCTGCTTCTGTTGGCCCTTCCCACTCTGCTCCTGGCCGCCCCGAAAGCGGATCTGTGGGACTACTGGACAGAGCACGATCCGGATTCCTCCATCAGCGTAGACCACAGCCCGTGGTCCGCCTTTCTGCAGCGCTCTGTGACGCAGGGTCCCAAGGGGATCAACCGGGTTGACTACGGGGCAGTCACCGCCGAGGACCGCAACAGCCTGGGCAACTATCTGGAGCGTCTGACACGGACCAAGGTCAGGTCCATGTCCCGGGCCTCCCAGAAGCCCTTCTGGATCAACCTCTACAACGCCCTGACCGTGCAGGTCATTCTGGACCACTACCCGGTGGATTCCATCCAGGACATCGACATCTCCCCGGGGTTCTTCTCCTCCGGTCCCTGGGGCAAGAAGCTGGTGACCATTGAAGGCAAGGAGCTCAGCCTGGACGATATCGAGCACCGTATCCTCCGGCCCATCTGGGAGGACCCCAGGATCCACTACGCGGTCAACTGCGCCGCCCTGGGCTGTCCCAACCTGCAGACCGAGGCCTTCACCGCCGAAAACATCGAGGGCCTTCTGGACCAGGGAGCCCGGGCGTACGTCAACCATCCCCGGGGCGTGACCATTGAAGACGCCAATCTGATGGTCTCCTCCATCTATGCGTGGTTTCAGGAGGACTTCGGAGGCAATGAATCTGGGGTGATCGAGCACCTCATGCGCTACGCCGAGCCGGAGCTCAAGAAGAAGCTGCAAGGGCTCAGCACCATTGACGACGACCGCTATGACTGGTCCCTGAACGACGTGCCCGAGGCGCGGCCCTAGCAGGCCGCCCCCAATCTTCCAATTGCGGCGTTGCTTCAAAAAGCTCAAACTCTCACGTAGGCCAACTACGCTACGACCTTGAACTTTTTTTGCGCCTTGCACTTGAAATTTTGGGGGCGGCCTGCCAGATAGGGGACTTTTTCAACAGCTTGCTAGACGTCCCGTGTTCCGTTCCCGGAAAAAGACAGCCCCGGCGTAATGGGAATAATTGATAACCCCGGAGTCATCGAGCCCCCACGCTCACGTGCTGCTGGAGAGCGCATTCGATCTCTGCAGGAAGAGCTCAATCAGGACGGGCTGGAGGATCAAGCTGGCGGTGAGGACCACAAAAGCCAGGCATTGAAACTCCCCTTTGTAAGGGAAGCTTTCCGGAAGGGTCAGAATCAGGGCTGCTGAGATCGGTCCCCGGAGACCGCTGAGCATGATGACGGTTTGCCATAGCAGGGACAGCTTTCTTGTCAGGATCCATAGGATGCCGAATCCGCAATAAACCATGAGCACACCGGAGAGAAGAAGCAAAAGGACAGCTGCCAGCATGGACCACAGGGTAACACAGACTGATGACTGCCCACAGCCACGTCGAGCATGAAGAACAAAAAACCGGTCAGGGTCTGGGCGATATCGTCCCAAAAAGAATCCATGATCATGACCTTGTCAGCGGTTTGCTGATCTGAAGCCGATGATCAGGGTCCAGGCCTCGGCGGGAAGCCGGGACCGTTTGCTGTAATGGGCGATGGCAGTGAGAAGGACCAACACCAAGCAGACAAAAGATATCGCATGAATCATTTGTTGCATCTGTTCATGCATACGTGCCTACTTGCAAAGCACGATGAAGCCATATTTGAATCTGTTCGGGTTCTTTTCCGCAACGTGATCCGGTATGCATCCTGCCGGCTGCAATACCCGGTCTCTGCTATCCGGAATCCGGTGTCCGGCGTCCGGGGTCAGATGCCTGTCCTGCTTCCCGAGTCCCCTGAACGCTCTTGTGCGGCTGGATCTTCGCCCCCCGGTTCCCCCTCCGAGGTGATCGCGCCCTTGCCCAGCTTGCTCCGGATCAGGTTCATGATCTTCTTCACGGCCAGGGGAAAGATTCCCAGGATGACAAAGGACAGGATCAGGTCCACAGAGAAGATGTCGCTTGTGGAGCTGATCTCGCCCAGCTGTTTTCCGGCGTTGATGTACACCGCCGTGCCGGGGAGCATCCCCAGCTGGGAGACCCAGTAGAAGGTGACCACGCGCATGCTGGTCAGGGCCATGCCCAGATTGATCAGGAAGAAGGGCACCACCGGAATCAGGCGCAGGGTGAAAAGGTAGAAGGCACCTTCCCGCCGGATTCCGGAATCGATGCTGTGCAGCCACGCTCCCAGCTTCTCCCTGGCCCAGTCCCGGAAAAGGTATCTGGCCACGATGCAGGCCAGGGTCCCGCCGATGGTGCTGGCGAAGGAGATCAGCACCAGCCCGCCCCAGAAGCCGAAGAGCGCTCCCGCAGCCAGGGTCATGACCGCCGCTCCCGGAAGGCTCAAAGCGGTCACCCCCACGTAGAGCAGGAAGAATCCACCCAGCACAAGGACGGTGTATTGCTCGTAAAGGACGCGGAAGCTCTCCCTGGACTCCTTGAGGAAGGAGAGCCGCATGTACTGGTCCAGGTTGAAGGCAAAGAAAAGGACGATCAGGACAAGGATGAATCCGACGAGGGCGATCTTTTTTTTATCCGGCATCTGCATGGGGTCGCTCCGGGGTGTGTACTGGACTTGTCACGACGAATGCCCTGAAAGGGCCCTCCTGGGTGGAGTCCAATAAAGGCAGAACATGCGGAAAAAGCTCGGGCTAGCTTTCAAGAAGCTCGGCGTATTCCGGCACCACATCGTCGGTGAAGAGCTGCATCCCCTCCATGGTCAGCTCGTGGGTCAAGA
>JAZKRN010000235.1:0-4333 GCA_036628655.1 Desulfohalobiaceae bacterium
ACAAGCTTGGCGCAGGGTTTGCCGCGGTAGGTGATAATCACTTCTTCCCCTCTGGACACTGTGTCCAGGATTTCCTTGGAGAAGAATCTCAGATCCTTGGCTGTTGTATGCATGATACCTCCCTGCTTCAAGTTTACACTCAGAACTATAAACCTGGCCCGTTTCAAGGTCAAGTTGCGGACGGGACTTTATGCAGGGAGCATAATCGGAGAGGCATCATTTTCTTGTGGACGATGATTGACGGAAGACACTCTATTAACCTCCAGCTCACTTCATGCGCTTGAAAGGTGTTCCCCGCATACGCGGGCATGATCCGGCAAGCATCAAGCTGGGGTTGCTGGAGTGGAGCATTTTCATTGACGGAAGATCCATTGATCGCTATATTCCAATTTAGCGATATAAAACGCAAGACCGAAATTCGTCCCCGCAAAGCCGGAGAAGAGCATGGAGACATTCAGAAAAGTGATGAAGGCCCTGTCCGATCCCAGCCGGATCAAGATGGTCAAGATGCTCCAGCGCAGGCGAATGTGCGTCTGCGAGATCCAGGAAGCCCTCGGCATCGCCCAGCCCACGGCAAGCAAGCACTTGAAGGTCCTGGAAGAAGCGGGGCTGGTGAAGTACAAAAAGAACGGCCTGTGGGTCATCTATGACCTGGCGGACGGCTCGGACAGCCCCTATGCCGCCACTATGCTGGGCAACCTGCGCCACTGGCTGGAAGAGGATCCGGAAGTGGCAGAGCTTGTCCGGCAGCTTCCGCACATGTCTCGAGAGGAAATCTGTCGCAGGTTGGGACGTCAGGGCACACAGGCAGAAACATATATTCGGCAAAAGGAATATATAGCCTGACCTGGCCCTTCGCTTAACCCGATTCCGCTCAAAAAGGGTGAGCTCTTTCATGAGCCCCCTGGCTGCTCAGGGACAAGAAACGGAGGCAAGCCCCATGCTTCTTGAGTCCTACACCAAAAGCATCTTTCGGCCAGAGTGCAATCCCAGCTTCGAGTCGGTGCACTGCATCGCCCGGCTGGATCAGGACATCTCTCCCGTTCTGCCCTATCTGAACGCAGAGCTGGGCGGCACTCAGTATTTTCGGGACCCTCCGCAGGTGATGTTCCATGCGCACGGCAAGATCATCAAGGTGGGCGGCGGTGAGATCGCGGTGAACGCGCTGCAGGACGAGCAGGAAGCCGACAGGATCCTGCAGTGGCTGCAGCGGGAGATCAACCGGGTCTGGCAGGAGAGGGACCGGATCACCCCCAGCGAGGAGAGCGCGGGCAAGCCGCAGGTCTTCGAGATCCTGAAGCTCTTGCCCAGAACCAACTGCCGTGAATGCGGGCTGGCCACCTGCATGGTCTTCGCCGTCCAGGCCGCGGAAGGCGGGCGCGGAGCCGAGGAGTGTCCTGAACTGGACCCTGAGAGCAGGGAGAAGCTGGAGTCCTATCTGGCCCAGTTCCATTTCGACTGAGCAGGCAAAAGGGAACTGGGAGCATGAAGAGCTGTCAGGACTCTACCGGACAGGAACAGGAGAGGGAATCCATGCGCCGTTTGAAGGACGTGCAGATGGAGCTCACCGTAGACGAAGTGCAGCAGGTCCTGTCCATCGCCCTGGACGAGGACCGGGACCGGGCAGTGGAGTTCATTCGGGACCATCTGGCCAAAAAGGTGGACAAAAAGCTTCAGGAGCGGTGAGTTCCGGTCTTCGAGGTCAGTTACGGCCCCGGACAGATCGGTCAGTTTAGCTGATTTTCGGGAACAAAGGCCACCTGTCCCCTCCAGAGGGGAAAGAGTGTCCGCTGAATGCTCAACACGGTACAGGATTCAAGGAGCCGAAATCGATGCGGGAAAGAAGAGCGAGTGAGCGCCCGGAAGAGAAGCAAAACGCATCCGGGCCCACCTGAGCCTGGACTCCCCCTGCACAGGAAGTGCGGGTAAATGAGTCCAGAGACTGGGAAACGCTGCCCTTGCAGCCCTGTTGCGGGGATTCGGTGAAGAATTCGGATTCCGAGCCGGACAATTGATCTCCAATGGGAACGAGACGGTCAGGGAGAGGCATAGAGAGGCAATCCATCACCCTGGCATTTGACGCTCTGTCATTCTTCTCTTGGTTCTTCCCGGT
The DNA here is from genome assembly GCA_036628655.1 of Desulfohalobiaceae bacterium. Lineage (GTDB taxonomy): Bacteria > Desulfobacterota > Desulfovibrionia > Desulfovibrionales > Desulfothermaceae > JAIPDU01. The sequence goes on from JAZKRN010000235.1 coordinate 2,114, forward strand.
AACTCGCTGCCATTTTTTTCAAGACTTCCTGATATTCGGATCGTAGCTGGCGCAGATAGTCGGAATCGATCTTGCCCTTCCAGGTTTCTGTCTCCAGGAATCTGGAAGGGATCTTGACCTCTTCCGGTTGAAAACCGGTTTCGAATTTGAGGGCCCAGCGCAGGCATTTGATGTTTTCCACTGTGTCCTGCAGGCTCTTTTGATCATAATCGTATCCCAGGGAGCTCAGGGCCCGGAGAATGTTTTCCCATGGATAGGCCTTTCGTCCGAACAGGCATCCGGACATGGAAGACATGAGCACCCGGTAGCTTTCCTGCTCCTGCATGAAGTCTATGGCTCCCTGGATATTGCGGGAACTTTCCTGCTGGTCATACCCATAGGCCCCGGTATCCAGATGGGAGTGCCTGAAGCCGAGGGCCTGGCTCACAAAATAGTTCTCCCCGGTGGCATACCCAGCCATTTCCTGTCCCAGCACGCAGGCAAAATCCTCTCCCCCGTATGTTTCCGCGGCCTTCAGGGCTCCCTGGGCCAATGCCCGATAAAATGCATTGGATTTACGGGCTATGTGTTCCAATCCCGCCCGATAGGCCTGAAGATCGCCGAATTCAAGCCGGACCAGGGCCTGTTCCCGAGTAATAACCCCCTTGTCCAGGGCCTCTGTGGCCCAGGCCAGAGCTCCTCCGGCGCTTATGACGTCCAGGCCCAGCCTGTCCACATCCTCCAACAGGGTCAGGACTTCCGGAACGGACTTTATTCCCAGCATGGTGCCCATTCCGAAAATAGGCTCGTAATCGTAGGAAACCTGGCGATAGAGAAATTCGTGCTCCTCCGCGAAGCGCTCCCTGAGCAGACCGATATGAATGCAGCCTACGGGGCAGCCGGCGCAGGCCACCTGCCTGAGCAGATAGTCCTGGGCGAATTTTTCCCCGGAAACAGCCTGCACATCCGGATCGTGGGTGCTCTGCATATTGCGCCAGGGCAGGGCCTTCAGCTCATTCAAGGGGACAAGATTCTCTGCGGTTCCCAGATCGTGGTATTTGCGCATTGCTCCGCTCTGAAGCACAGTGGAATAGATCTCGTTATATACCCGGTTGTATTGCTTGGTCAGGTCAGGATCCAGATCCAGGTGGCTGTCCCCGGAGAGAATGATCCCCTTGAGATTTTTGGCCCCCATGGCCGCGCCTCCGCCAAGGCGGCCGAAATGACGATAGGTGTCCACATTGATGCAGGCGTAGCTGACCAGGTTCTCCCCTGCCGGGCCGATGCGCAGAATGCTTCTGTGTCCCGGGTTCCTGGGTTTCAGGTTGCGCAGCTGCTTCCCGGCCTTATAGATATCCATGCCCCGCAGGAAGTGGGCATCCTGGATATGGATCTGCTGGGAGCCCAAGCCAAGGCAAACCGGTTTTTCCGCCCGGCCTTTGATGACCAGGGCGTCATACCCGGCGAATTTCAGGGCCAGGGCAGAGCGCCCACCGGCGTGGGATTCAGCGTATTGGCTGGTATACGGGGACATAAACCCCAGGACGGTTTTGCACATAAGGGGAAAATATCCGGTGAGGGGACCGATGGCGAAAACCAGGGGCTGATCCGGATGAAAGGGGCCTTTACTGAGGAGGCCGAAATGCCGGAACAGGCCGCCCGCCAATCCGCTTCCGCCCAGCCACTGATCTCTGGTATCGAAATATTCCAGGGAGGATAGGTTCCTGGATAAATCCACGACGATTACTTTGAAGCTATTGGGCATCTTTTTCCTCCTTGGAGGAATCCACCATTTCCAGGCACTCGTGGGGGCAAAAAGAGACGCATTGGCCGCAATGCAGGCAGAGCACAGGGGTTTTACGGATAGGGTCGAAATAAATGGCCCCTACCGGGCAGGCCTGGGCGCATTCCCCGCAGTGGATGCATCGTTTCTCCTTGAAAAACACGCCTCCGCCCGGGCGCTGGCGCAGCGCCTGGGTAGGACATACAGAGACGCAAGGGGCGGGATCACAGCCCAAACAGACCTTCGCTTCGAACCCCGTGCTTATGCCCCCGGATGAACGGATGTGAATGCCTGCTCTTTTCCAGGAAAGGGACTTGTACACAATGCGGGCACAGGCCAGGGAACAGGAATAGCAGCCAGTGCATCTTTCCATGCGGGTGGCTTGGAGTATCTTCACAGTTTCTTCTCCGGCTTAGTAGGTATTGAGTGCCTCATCTCTGAAGATGTGTGACAAAAAC
>JAZKRN010000236.1:0-4302 GCA_036628655.1 Desulfohalobiaceae bacterium
GAGGTGCCCGAATCGGAGGGCGTGGCCGACTGGGAGACACGCAGTCGGTGAGTCAGTGAGTCAGTGTATTCGGTGCCCAAAATCCGTTATCCGGTCTTAGATATCCGGGGACCGAACCGGTCACGGATCACGGTTCACGAATCACGACCCACCAATTACGAACGCATGAGCTGGAGAAATCGCAAAGGGGGGGGGTCAGTCAGAAGCCGCCAGACGCGGATCGTGGACCGGAGCCGGGATTTTCCGGATATCCATCTCCCGCGCCAGACGTTCGATCAGATCCAGAAGCTCTGCCTCCTGATCCGGGGAGTAGGTCAGGCAGAGCAAAGCCTCGAAGCGGTCCAGCACGCTCATAAAGGCCAGATTGTCATAGCTTTCCAGGACGAACTTGAAATAGACGATTTCTGCTCGCGGGACCCGAACATAGATGCGCCCGGACCAGCGGGGGGGTTCAGTGCGAGGTGTTTTCTTCCGCATACGTCAAGCCTGCGATTTTGAATGGCAGGTGCTCTTCAGAGAACCTCAGCCCCGTCTTCCCGGACAACCACCATGTATTCCCATCGTGCGCCTCCCCAGCCGGGGTAGTACAGTCCCGGCTCGATGGTGATCACCATTCCCGGTTCCAGGATATCCCGGGAATTGGATCCCAGCCCTGGGGGCTCGTGGGTCTCCAGGCCGATGCCGTGTCCCAGGGCGTGGGGAAAGTATTCCGCTACCCAGTGTTCCCGGAAGAATTCCGTGACCTTGGCGTAAAGGTCCCGAACGGCCGTTCCCGGTTGAATGCTGTCGATGGCCAGTTTCTGGGCCTTGCGCACGAGATCCAGTGTGGCCTCGAACGCCTGTCCCGGATCCGAGCCGATCCACAAAGTGCGGGACTGGTCCGAACAGTAGTCGTCCAGCCGCCCTCCCATGTCCAGCAGCAGCGGGGCCTGATCCGCAATAGTGCTTGCAGTCGGCTGATGGTGGGGGCGGGCCGAATTGGCTCCGGACCCAACAATAGGGGGGAAGGACAGCTCCGAGGCGCCGCCCTCCCGAAAGGCCTTTTCCAGCTCCCAGGCGATGTCCGTTTCGCTCCTGCCGGCTATTCGCTGGGATTCGAGCCGGGTCAGAACCTCGTGGTTCAGGCGGCAGGAATGCCGCAGGGCCTCGATCTCGGACTCGTCCTTGACCGTGCGCATCTCCTCCACCAGACCACGCATGGGCACAAGCTCGAGCTCGGAGCGCAGCCCCTCGAAAAGCTCGTGGCTCATGATCCTGCTCTCGAATCCGATGTTCCTCGCCTTGTCCGCGAAGAATTCCGCGAGCTGTCCCGCTCTGTTCCCGGTGTATCCGAAAATGGTCTCCTCCGGCCAGCACTGGCTGGCGGCCTCCAGAAAGCGGCCGTCCGTGCAGAGCCAGTCGCGTCCACGGACGGTGATAAGCAGACATCCGGCGCTCTCGTTGCACTGCGGATCGTGCAGCTCGAATCCGCTCAAATAGTAGCGGTTTGCCGGGTGCAGCACGAGGTAGGCATCGAGGTCGTTCTCCCTCAGTTTGCGGCGCAGGGCTTCCCGTCGTGTGGCGAAAACATCCCGCATGGCGATCTCCGGATGCGATTGGCGTGTTTGTGGGGTCAGTCCGGTTCGGGCAACACAATTGGGGAAAAATAGAGCAGTACATCCAAGCGGTCAATGCGGGTGAGCGGTCCGGAATGAAAAGGCGTGTTGACATTTCCCGGAAAATGGTAAGAATTTTTGAGACCCTTTTCCAATATGGCGACGAGGGGAGGTGCAAATGAGCTCTGCTTGACGCGTACTATCTTTCCTGCCATGGCCTGCCCTGCACCTCTGTAATGATTGAGTGCGGTACTGGCATAGTTGGTCGGTTTTTTTCTAGAATTGAGTCTGTTCAATCCAATTGCCTCTAACGAATGAGCGAGGCGGAGGTTTTTCAGTGACAGGGGAAACGAGGGGTACGACCATACTCGCGGTCAAGGACGCCCATGGGATCTCCATGGCCGGGGACGGCCAGGTGAGCATGGGCCAGGCGGTGGCCCTGAAGCACGGGGCCAGGAAAGTCAAACGCGTGTACAAGGACCGGGTGCTCACCGGCTTCGCCGGGGCGACAGCGGATGCGTTCACTCTGTTCGAGCGCTTCGAGTCCAAGCTCGAGGAATTCAGCGGCAACCTGCTGCGGGCAAGTGTGGATCTGGCCAAGGATTGGCGCACGGACAAGTACCTGCGCCGCCTCGAGGCCATGCTCCTGGTGGCGGATGCCCGTACCATGCTGCTCATCGGGGGCACCGGTGACGTGATCGAGCCGGACGACGGGATCCTGGGCATCGGCTCCGGCGGCCCCTACGCCCAGGCCGCTGCGAAGGCCCTGTCCCGGCACAGCGACCTGTCCGCGAGGGAAATCGCCACGCGGGCCATGGAGATCGCCGGAGAGATCTGCGTGTTCACCAACGACAATATTATAGTGGAGTCCCTGGAGTCGGAGTCTGGCGAGGCCTGATCGACATCTCGAAAAAAGGCCGGGCCGCGGGTGCGCGGGAATAGCTGAATGGCTCCATTTCCGTTACCCTGTCCCCTTTTGAGGAGATCCGGCGCCTGTGGACCTATGGACCGTGCCCCACGGGTTAGCAGACTGTTGAAAAAGTCCGTATCAGACAGGGCGTTCAAAAATTTCAAGTGCAAGGCGCGACCCGGCACTCACTTTTTCCCCCGAAGTTCAGTATATTACGAGCAAACATAAAAAAGTGAGTGCCGGGCAAGCTCGCAGCGTAGTGAGCCTCCATGAGAGTTTGAGCTTTTTGAAGTAACGCAGCAATTGGAAGATTTTCAACGCCCTGATAAACAACCGTGAAAACCTCTCTCGAGAGGAGGAAAAGAATTGATGGATGCGGCACTTACTCCGCGCGGGATCGTCAATGAGCTGGACAAGTTCATCATCGGCCAGAAGGACGCCAAGCGGATGGTGTCCGTGGCCCTGCGCAACCGCTGGCGTCGCAGGCAGCTCGATCCGGAGCTCCGGGAAGAGGTTGCGCCCAAGAATATTATCATGATCGGCCCCACAGGTGTGGGCAAGACGGAAGTGGCCCGCCGTTTGGCCAAGCTGGCCGGATCGCCCTTTTCCAAGGTGGAGGCCTCCAAGTTCACCGAGATCGGCTATGTGGGCCGGGATGTGGAATCCATGATCCGCGATCTCATGGAGATCGGGGTGAACATGGTGACCCAGGAGGAGCGGGGAAACGTGCAGGAAAAGGCCAAGGAAATGGCCGAGGAGTCCCTGCTCGATTTGTTGCTCCCCACCTCCAAGTCCAAGCGCAAGGATAACGTCCAGCAGCAGCAGGATGAGGCGAGTACGACCTCCGAGGCAGAATCCGACGATGGCTCCCAGGGCGAGCGATATCTGTCCACCCGGGAGAAGTTCCGGCAGATGTGGCGCGACGGCAAGCTGGACGACCGCTACGTGGAGCTCGAGGTGGAGGGCTCCAGCCCGCAGGTCGGGGTCATGTCCATGCCGGGCATGGGGGACATGGAGAACCAGATGCAGGACATGTTCAGCAAGATGTTCCCCAAGAAGAAGAAAAGCCGCAAGATGCGTGTTCCCGAAGCCTTCGAGTACCTGGTGCAGCAGGAGAGCGACCGGCTCATCGACCAGGACAAGGTGGTGGAGATGGCCAAGGAGCGGGTGGAGCAGAGCGGGATCGTCTTCATCGACGAGCTGGACAAGGTCTGCAGCAAGCAGGACGGGGGCCAGCAGTCGGACGTCTCCCGCGAGGGTGTGCAGCGCGACCTCCTGCCCGTGGTGGAGGGGTGCGTGGTCAATACCAAATACGGCATGATCCGCACGGACCACATCCTCTTCATCGCCTCCGGCGCCTTCCACTACAGCAAGCCCTCGGACCTCGTGCCCGAGCTGCAGGGGCGCTTTCCCCTCCGCGTGGAGCTCTCCGCCCTGAGCCAGCTGGAGTTCTACCGCATCCTGACCGAGCCGCAGAACGCCCTGACCAAGCAGTACGAGGCCATGCTCGCCACCGAAGGAACGGAGCTGGAATTCACCGAGGACGGGATCCAGGAGATGGCCCGGTTCGCCCAGAAGATCAACGAGGAGACGGAGAACATCGGGGCGAGGCGCCTGTACACCCTCATGGAGCGGGTCCTGCACGATCTTTCCTTCGAGGCCCCGGACATGGACCAGGGCAGGGTCTCAGTGGACGCCGACTACGTGCGGGACAAGCTTCGGGACATTCAAGAGGATCGGGATCTTACCCGCTACATTTTGTAGTTTTTTTGTGTTTGGACGAAATGCTGCCCTTCT
>JAZKRN010000237.1:0-4301 GCA_036628655.1 Desulfohalobiaceae bacterium
GATGTCCTGATCGCCGCAACCGCCCTGGCCAATGGGCTGACCCTGGTAAGCCGCAACCTGCGGGAATTCGACAGGATCCAGAACCTGCGGGTCGTGGACTGGTTCTGAGCATTAGTGTCCAGAAAGAGTCATATCCTGTCCTGGGTGACAACTCAATCCCTTGCCATCCGCGCAGATGAATGGAACCTTGCTATGGCATGGCGCTCGGTAGCTTCCCTGCTGGTTCTGGCACTCAGCTTCGCCCTTTTCCCGGGGGCCGGAGGGGTTTCGGCCGCATCCGTGGAGGTCCCCGACTACCTCAACGCGGATGCCCGGAAAGAGTTCCGGGAATATATCCGGAATCCACAGCAGCGAGCCTACGCCTTCGGCAGGAACGGGGCCTGGGGGTATGCCTACGGCCACTCCGCCACACGAAAAGCCCGAAACGCAGCGCTTGACTACTGCCGGGAACACGCAAAGGAGTGCGTGGTGATCGCGGTCAACGATAAACTGATCGAACCTGAGCATCCCTATCGATCCCCGGAAGAGCCGTTTTTCCTCCTCTCCGGCGCCTACTCCCCGCAAGCCGTTCTCGGGTTCGCCCTGGCGGGAATCGCCGGGCTGATCGTGAGCGCCTGGGCTTCCCTCCGAGCCCCCTTGCTGCTTCCGATGATTTGGATTCCCTGGCCCTGGATCCCGAAGACATGGAAGCGGATTCGGATAAATTATCTCTTGATCCTTTTGAACGCGATCGCATTGGCCCTGTTCTTCCCGCTTTTCAAGCTCACCGTGGACCGAGGGCTCACGGACCCGGCCCATTTCGTCCTGTTCGCGGCTCCGATCGTGCTTCTCGCAGTGCAGACCGTGTACGTCCACTCTCAGGGGGGACTGGGGGAATTTCCGGATTCGCAGGGGTGAGAGGGAGCGCCAGGGAACAGGCAAAGAATGGATCACGACCCATCCAGCAGGTTGAGCCGAGCTAATTGACGGCTCGTCCTAATCCGAGCCGAAGGCGCTCCTCTGTTGGTTAAGCGATCCTGCCCTGATTCCGAGCAGAAAACACGCGGCATTTTCAAGCCCCGCAGGCTCTGCCCGAAAACCACATCCAAGCCCAAAGGAAAACGCCATGCCCAGCATCAAGGCGGAGAGCATCTACACCGGAAACGAGGTCATCCGGGACGCCTCCCTGCACCTGGACGGGGAGCGCATCACCGGCATCTCCCAGGGGGCGCAGGGAGAGGTCCTGCAGGAGTGCCCTGTGCTCACCCCGGCGTTCATCGATCCGCACAGCCACATCGGCCTGGCCCCTCCGGAGAGCCCATGGACGAGGCGGAGACCAACGACAGGCAGGATCCCTTCCTGGTCCTGGCCGACCCCCTGGATTCCCTGCAAATGGACGATCCCGCCCTTATGGACGCGGTGCGCTCCGGGGTGCTCTATTCCTGCCTGCTGCCGGGAAGCGGGAACATCATCGGAGGCAGCTCCGCTGTGATCCGCAACCACGCCCCGGACAGCAGCCAGGCCCTGGTGGCCCGCGCCGGGCTCAAGGCGGCGTTTGGATACAACCCCATGTCCACCACCTCCTGGTCCGGCACCCGGCCCACAACCAGGATGGGCGCCCTGGACCGGCTGCGGAGCCGACTGGACGACGCGGCCAGGAAGCAGAAGCGCTCCACCGAGGCGGACGAGGACAAGAAGGGCGAGATCACTTTCACAGCGGAGGAGGAGACCCTGCTGCGGGTGCTGGAGGGCGAGCCAAGACTCCGGGTGCACGTGCACAAGGCGGACGACGTCTCCGCCCTGCTCCGCCTGGTGCGCGAGCTCGGGCTCCGGGTGAGCGTGGAGCACGGCATGGCAGTGGACCGTCCCCACATCTTCCGCGAGCTGCGGGAGCTGGGCATCCCGGTCTGCTACGGGCCCCTGGACGCCTTCGCCTACAAGACGGAGCTGAGGCGCGAGAGCTGGCACAACGCCCGCCACCTGCTGGACTCCGGAGCGGAATTCGGTCTCATGTCCGATCACCCTGTGACCCTGGCTGGACAGCGCCTGCTGTAGACCCGATGGTTCCTGCGCCTGGGCCTGACCAAGCAGCGGGCCCTGGAGATCCTTACGCGGCAGAATGCTTGACTCGTGGGCCTGCAGGACGTGCTGGGCACCCTGGAGCAGGGCAAGTGGGCCTCCTTCATCTGCTGGAACGGGGACCCCTTCCATCTGGCCAGCTATCCCGTGGCCGTGTACGGCGAGGGCAGGCTACTGCACAGCCCGGGGAGGGAAAGCTGATCCCTGTGGTCTGAACTGGAAAGCCACTGGCAGACAGGCCAAACCTGCCTTCTTTTTCTACGTGCGCATGGACAGCAAGCGCCTGATCCACATCAGCAAGTATCTGAGCAAGCACCTGCGCCACCGGCCCGATCGCCTGGCACTGGAGCTCTTTCCCGGGGGCTGGGTGCCAGTGGACGAGCTCCTCGCGGCGCTTGGCAAAAACAACTTCCCTGTCACCCGGCGTGAGCTGGAACAGGTGGTTGCGGAGAACGACAAGCAGCGCTTCTCCTTGGACCAAAGCGGGGAGATGATCCGGGCCAACCAGGGCCACAGCGTCGAGGTGGACCTGGGCCTGGAGCCGGTGCCGCCGCCTGAACGCCTGTATCACGGCACCGCGCGGCAGAACCTCGCACCCATCCTGCAAGCGGGCCTCGCGAGAATGGGCCGGCACCACGTGCATCTCTGCCGCACCCCGGAGGAGGCCCGAAAAATCGGCGCCCGAAGGGGACGGCCTGTTGTGCTGGAGATCGACGCCGCTGGGATGGAGAGGAAGGGCTATCGCTTTTTCGTTTCGGACAACGACGTGTGGCTGACGGAAGAGGTCCCGCCGCGACTACTGAGGCCGCTGGAGCCAGGAGGCTCGCCCGACTGAGCCTCCTGCGGCAACCATGGATGGAAAGGCCGGTAGCCGGATCCCTTTGCGGACGGCACTGTCAGTACACCTGGCCGCCACGCCCTTGATCTGCTCCGTCTCCGGCGCGGCGACCCCGCGCCAGGATCTCCTCCGCAGCCTCGCCGATTCCCTCCGCGACGACGGCATCTTCCGGGATCCCGTCCCGGTGCTTCCTCCCGTGGCCGGAGAGCACGTAGATGCCTGTCGCGCCGGCATTGTCCGCGAGCTCCACGTCGTGCGGATGGTCCCCGACCACGAAGGAACGCCCCAGATCAATCCGGAAGTCCTGTTCGGCTTTCTTGAGGAAGTAGGGGCTCGGCTTCCTGCAGCGGCATCCGGATCCCCGTTCGTGAGGGCAGATGGAGATGGCGGCGAGGGAGACACCGTGCTCTTCCAGGACGGAAGCAACGTACACGTTCACGCGGTCCGCGTCGTCCATGGAGATCGTCCCCTTGGCCACGCCGGACTGGTTGGTGACCATGAAGAGGGCAAAACGTTCGGACAGACGGAGCAGTGAGGGGATCGTGTCCTCGTACCAGACGACTTCCCCCGGGTCGGACAGGTCACCCCGATCCTCGATAATGGTGCCGTCGCGATCCAGGAACACGGCGGCACCATATGACCCCTGGGTGTTCATCTCTTGGCTCATAGCCGGCTCCATGGACTCAGGGTTGAACAGGCCTACCCGTCCTCACTCGGGAACGCTCCAGTCCTCGAGCATAAGCCCGGGGACGCGCTCGAGCTCCCTAACCTTGTTTGTGACCAGGATCAAGCCCAAAGCCCTGGCCTGACCCGCCAGCATCATGTCGCAGGCCCCTATGGGCTGTCCTTTTGCGAGAGGAAGGCCCGAATCTGCCCGAAATGATAAGCCACGCTTCCGAGTCTGGGAGCCGCACTTCCTCGGCCCACAGGGGGATGGCCCCGTAATTGACGCACCCTCTCCGAACACAAAAAAAGCCCCGCGGTTTCCGGAGAAACCGCGGGGTCAGAAGAGAAAGTGGTGCCGAGGGAAGGAATCGAACCTCCGACACGGGAATTTTCAGTCCCCTGCTCTACCGACTGAGCTACCTCGGCAAGCCACAAGTGCCGAAGGGGAGATTCGAACTCCCACGGGGTAACCCCCACTAGGTCCTGAACCTAGCGCGTCTACCAGTTCCGCCACTTCGGCGAGGCAAAATTCTGTATAAAGCAGAAAGAAGGCTTTGACAAGACCCGTCTGCGACTGTCGGCCCTTGCTTCGCACAAACTCTTATAGGCGGTAAGGCCCTTTCTGTCAAGCCCGCACTCCCCTCCGGAATCGACTCTCTCGCGCTTGCCAGCAGATTTATTTTGCGCTAGCACAGTGGGGCGTGGTTCTTTGGTGTTCCCCGTTCTGCGTTCCCCGTTC
>JAZKRN010000238.1:0-4290 GCA_036628655.1 Desulfohalobiaceae bacterium
CAAACATAAAAAAAGTGAGTGCCGGGCAAGGTCGTCGTTTCCCCCGCCTGCCCCGTAGCTCAGCCTTGTGATGCTACCGGGGTGAAACCTTCTTGTGTTTCACTGGGGCGTAGTGAGCCTCCGTGAGAGTTTGAATCCGGCACCTATTTGTGAAGCCAAGTCAATCAGACGCCCTTTTGTCACCTCAAATAGGTGCCGGACAAAGCAGCAATTGGAAGATTTGGGGCGCCCTATTATGGCCCTTTCGCGCCAATGCCGGTCACGGGCCGGATAGACGAATGATTTCTAGCAGAGAACTCCTCACGCAACAACCTCGCATATCCGGGGCTCCGGGCTGAATGTAACTCCGCCGAGAAGCCGGATCATCCCGCTTCATGAGCCCATAGAATCCCCTGCTCCGCGCGCCGCCCGATGCCACGGAAGTACGCAAAGGCACCTTGCAAAAGGACCACGCAATGCTTCACCTCCAATCATACTCCTGATTATCGATGGGGACAAAGCCCCCTGGAGAGATCGGTCGGAGGTTACTCAGCCCTGAAGCAAAAACTGAGCGAGCCGAGGGTCACGGGTTTAGGGAAACGAACAAAGGATGGAAGCAGGAGCGGGTGAGCGGCGAACCGCGCGCCGCCGAAGTCTTCCGGTTACGCAGCAATCTGGCGCGAGCAGTCACGAATCAGGCCGGCGAGCGCCATTCCCCCCTGTATACGTAGGGTGTCCCATTCCCGTGACAAGGCCGGTCCCGTACGGAAAAAATTTTTCCGTACAGGTCCAACTTGCTTTTTGCAGGTAAATGCGAATAACTCACTGAAGGAGCCAAAGAAAACAGGAACGAGGCTCGCATTTTCATGCCTAGTTGTGCCCGGGTCGGCCCTGGAATGAGGGTTGTATGAAAGCTAGCTGTAATCCTCCAGCACCTTCCGGGCTTTTTCGCTGTAATGGGGATGCCCGGCTTTAGCGGCCCCGCGTAAAAGGCGTTTGGCCCTGTCCCGGTCTTTCCCCTGGTCCAGCATGAGCCTGCCGGCGAAGACCTGAAGCTCCGGCCTGTAGGGGCTGTCCTCAGGCATGAGCTCCAGGGCCTCGCGGTAGTACTCCAGGGCCTTGGCCTTGTCCTGGCCGGCGAGCCAGGGCAGCACCTCGTAGAAACGGCCCAGGGCCATGACCGGTGTGGCGTCGTTGTAGCGCTTGTCCAACTCGTACGCCTTCTGGAGATGATTCCGCGTCTTGTCCTTAAGCCCCTCGCTCAGCGCGGTGAATATGCTCACCCCGTCGGAGTAGCTGCCCACGCAGATTCCGTAATAGAAGTTGCCCTCCACGCCTTCCGGACGCAACTCAACTGCCTCTGCCGCCAGTTCCATGCCCTGTTTGCCGTATTCGGCGCAGATGTCCTTCCAGCTCTCCAGCTCTTCCAGCTTAGCCTTTTTGGCGAACTTGCGGCAGGCCCGGGCGCCCTTCCAGCGCGCCTCATAGCTCCCTGGGTTTTCTTCCGCTGCCTGCTTGTAGAACCGCACCGCCTCCTTGAGCTTGGCCATGCCACCCGTCGCCTCGAGCCCCTCAGCCCGGGACAGCGGGTCCTCGGCCCCGATCTGGGAGACACACATGAACAGCGCTAGGAACACCACCAGAACTCCACTCAAATGTCGGATCATAGATGCCTCCTTGCCCGTTTGCCGCAGATGCGCTCCTTCCGTCCGTCCGGTAAGGGAAAGTTCCCCATACCATGCACGGAGCACCTGTACGCCTATTGCGCGGACACCAACGATTCTGAACAGAGATTAATCCCCGCGAAAGCCGGGTGTCAAGCGAGGATCACGCCCCCTGCCTTTACGGGTCAGCGCGGGCCCCATCAGGGATCAGCACGATCTTTTGTCTCCAAGAATGCTCCTTTTCCGAGTCTTAACACCCAAGGACGCCATCCCGTACCTATCTGCCAGAGTCGGGCGCAGATCGTTATATACGGTAAAACAAAGTATAAGAGAGCAATTTAAAGATTTGATTCGAAAAAACAAAATATTTGCTTTTAAAAAGCTCTCAATAAATTTTTTCGTTGTTCAAAATACCTATTTGCTATTGCGTTTGCGCGTGTGTTGTATAGGATTGGTTTTGTGTTAGCACTCGATTTGAGTGAGTGCTAACAGCACCGCCGAGGTCGCCAATCTTCGGAAATTTCAACAAGAAAAATGGAGGTACTTATGAATCTGAAGCCTTTGCACGATAGGGTTTTGGTTCAACGTGTGGAAGAGGAAGAAAAGACCAAGGGCGGCATCATCATCCCCGAAACCGCCAAGGAAAAGCCCATCCGCGGCAAGGTCAAGGCTGTTGGCCCGGGCAAGATGACTGACGAGGGCAAGCGCATCGAGATGTCCGTGCAGGCCGGCAATTTGATCATGTTCAACAAGTACGCCGGGACCGAGGTCAAGATCGAGGACGAAGAGCATCTGGTAATGCGCGAGGACGACATCCTGGCCGTTATCGAGGACTAATTTCAAACGCGAAAAGGAGGGTTGATTATGCCTGCTAAAGATATTGTGTACCGAGAGGAAGCGCGCAAATCCCTTAAGGCCGGATTGGACAAGCTGGCCGAAGCGGTCAAGGTGACCTTGGGCCCCCGTGGCCGGAACGTGATCATCGAGAAGTCCTTCGGCTCCCCCACTGTCACCAAGGACGGCGTGACCGTGGCCAAGGAGATCGAGCTCGAGGACAAGGTGGACAACATGGGCGCCCAGATGGTCAAGGAAGTCGCCAGCAAGACGAGCGACGTTGCCGGTGACGGCACAACCACGGCCACCATCCTGGCCCAGAAGATTTTTGCCGACGGCCTGAAGCTGGTCGCGGCCGAGCGCAACCCCATGTCCGTCAAGCGCGGCATCGAAAAGGCCGTTGACGCGGTGGTCGGCGAGCTGGACAAGCTGGCCCATTCCACCCGCGAGGAGAAGGAAATCGCCCAGATCGGGACCATCTCCGCGAACAGCGACCCGGCCATCGGCAACCTCATCGCCGACGCCATGAACAAGGTCGGCAAAGAGGGCGTCATCACCGTGGAAGAGGCCAAGGGCCTGGAGAACACCCTGGACGTGGTCGAAGGCATGCAGTTCGACCGCGGCTATCTCTCCCCTTACATGGTCACCAACCAGGACAACATGACCGTCGAGCTGGATGACTGCTACATCCTGATCAACGAGAAGAAGATCTCCAACATGAAAGAGCTGCTCCCCGTGCTGGAGCAGGTGGCCAAGCAGAGCAAGCCGCTGCTGATCATCGCCGAGGACATCGAGGGCGAGGCCCTGGCCACGCTTGTGGTGAACAAGCTGCGCGGCACCCTGAACATCTGCGCGGTCAAGGCTCCCGGCTTCGGCGAGCGCCGCAAGGCCATGCTGCAGGACATCGGCGTCCTGACCGGCGGCGAGATGATCTCCGAGGACGTGGGTGTCAAGCTGGAGAACGCCACCATCGATCAGCTCGGCTTCGCCAAGCGCGTGGTTGTGGACAAGGAAAATACCACCATCGTGGACGGCCAGGGCAATACCGAGGACATCAAGGCCCGCGTCAAGCAGCTCCGCACCGAGATCGATGATACCACCTCCGATTACGACCGTGAGAAGCTGCAGGAGCGCCTGGCCAAGATCGTGGGCGGCGTTGCCGTGATCAACGTGGGCGCCTCCACTGAGAGCGAGATGAAGGAAAAGAAGGCCCGCGTCGAGGACGCCCTGAACGCCACCCGCGCCGCGGTGGAAGAGGGCATCGTTGCCGGCGGCGGAGTCTCCCTGGTCCGTTGCGTGGGCGCCCTGGACAACGTCAAGCCCGCTGACGACGACGAGCGCGCCGGTGTGGAAACCGTGCGCAAGGCCATGGACGAGCCGCTGCGCCAGATCTGCGATAACGCCGGCTTCGAGGGTTCCATCATCGTGGAGCGGGTTAAGAACGAGAAGGAAGGCTCCGGCTTCAACGCCGCGACCGGCGAATACGAAGACCTGATCCAGGCGGGCGTGATCGATCCCAAGAAGGTCACTCGCACCGCCCTGCAGAACGCGGCTTCCATCGCTTCCCTGCTGCTGACCACGGAAGCGACCATCACTGAGAAGCCCGAGGACAAGGAAGGCGGCGGCGGTGGCGGCGGCGCCCCCGGAATGGGCGGCATGGGAATGTATTAATTCCCCGCGCCATCCCCGCACCGCGGATACAAAGCCGGGTCCCCTCTTCGGGGCCCGGCTTTTTTTTGGTAAAAAAAGAAAAGAAGTTTTCGCGCAGAGGCGCGGAGGCGCGGTGAAGAGAAGAATTGCTCGCGCGGAGGCG
>JAZKRN010000239.1:0-4287 GCA_036628655.1 Desulfohalobiaceae bacterium
CGGAACAGCTCGTCCATGTCCTCGATGGAGTCGATGCAGACTCCGGACATGCCGACCTGGCCGGCGGACATGGGATCGTCGGAATCGTACATCTGGATGGTGGGCAGATCGAAGAGGACATTGAGACCGGTGGCACCGTGATCGAGCATGAACTTCATCCGCTCGTTGGTGTGGTCCGGGGATCCGAATCCGGTCAGCTGGCGCATGGTGAAGGAGCGCCCCCGGTACATGTTGGGATGGATGCCCCGAGTGAAGGGCTCCTCCCCAGGATTGTTCAGGTCCGCCTGGTAGTCCAGGTCGGGGCAGGAAAGGGGGGTGGAAACCAGCTCCCTGGGGATGTCCGATCCCAGGACCGTCTTGGGGGCCTTCCACCAGTTTTCGTGATCCTGGTCGCCGAGGATCTCCCGGGACCATCGCTTGAAGTGGCTGCGGATCTGCTCCAGGGCCTCGGGGTTGTACAGCGGGATCCGTTCGCTATCCTGCTGGCTCTGTTGCAGGATTTCCTTGGTCGTTCTCGCTTTGTTTGTCATCCGGGCTTCCTCGCTTGTCAGGCTGATTGCCGAGAAATGGTTTTGAAAAATTTTTGCAAGGAGCGTGCCAAGTGCTTCGGACAAGACAACGTCCGTACAGGGACTCTTTTTGCGGTAGTGTCTTTGCCTCGCAGTCGTTTTTGATGCAAAAATGCATCAAAAAATTAGTGGATTAGAGGGCGCAAAACAGTGTATATATTGATTCATAAGTGAATCAAAGCTGAAACAATTATGAATCAATAAGGGCTGTATTTCCGGAGCTTCCGGGAGAGGGTGGCTTGGCTGATTTGGAGCCTTTCCGCAGCCTTGCGCGTGCTACGGCATTCTTCGTATGCTTGCAGGACCGCATCTCTTTCCGCCTTTTCCACGATTTCACGCAGGGAGGAGTGGGCTGAGAGGGTGGAGCCGGCGGCGATCCTCTCCGGGAGCAGCTCCGTGTCCGGGCTGGAGCTGCGGTCGAAGACGACGAGACGCTCCACGATGTTCTCCAGTTCCCGGACATTGCCAGGCCACTGGTAATAAATGAGGCCTTCGGTGGTGTTTCTGGAGAGCTCTTTGTGTGTGCCGTATTTTCTGTTGAAGTGATTCAGGAAATGTTCGGCCAGGAGCGGGATGTCCTCCCTTCTCCGGCGCAAGGGAAGGATGCTGATGTGGATCACATTGAGGCGGTAGAAGAGATCCTCCCGGAATCCCCCTTGTTCCATCCGTTGTTTGAGATCCTTGTTCGTAGCGGCGACAAGGCGCACGTCGAGATCGATCTCCTGTGTTCCGCCTATGCGGCGGACCCTTTTTTCCTGTATTGCCCGTAGGAGCTTGGCCTGCATGGATTCGGACAGCTCCGCGACCTCGTCAAGAAAGAGGATTCCGCCCTGAGCGGCTTCGAAAAGGCCCATTTTGCCGCGGCTGTGGGCACCGGTGAACGCCCCGCTTTCGTATCCGAAGAGCTCCGCCTCCGAGAGCGTTTCCGGCAAGGCGGCGCAGTTGACCGAGATAAAGGGATAGTCCTTACGCTGACCGGAACGATGGATGATACGGGCTACTATTTCCTTCCCGGTACCGGTCTCGCCGCTGATGAGCACAGTGGCGTCCGCCTGGGAGGCCTGGACAGCCATGTCCACGACTTTTTTCATGCTGGGGCTGCAGCTTACCAGGTCGGTTGCGAGCTCCCGGGCCCGCAATTGCTTGAGCTCTGTTTCGTAACGGTCCGTGAGCTCGTAGTACTTCTTGAGCTCCTCCTTGAGAGCGTTCAGCTCGGTCAGGTCCCTGATGTTGGCCACGATTCTGATGAATTCCCCCTCTGAATTGAAGACGGGCCTGCCGGTGATCAACACATCCCGTTCCCGAAGCTGGACGAAGAGGTTCTTGGGCTGCATGTCTTTGAGCACGTGCAGGGAGACGAGATCCGGCAGGTATCCCTGCTTTTTGAGTTCAATTGCGGGCTTGCCCACGAAATCGCTGGCCCGCACGCCGACGATGTTCTCATAGGCCCGGTTCATGCGGAGCAAAGTGCCCTGGCTGTCCACGCTGACCAGTCCGTCGGCGCTCAGGTCAATGATCTCGTTGAGCTCCCGGACCGTTTCCTCCAGGTGCGTGATCTCCTCGCGGCTCCGCTCGGTCTCGCTTTGTTCCCGCAAGAGGACGAGCAAGCCCTCTTCCTGGACCACTAGAATGGCGAGGCAGGATTTTCCGCCGACTTCCACCAGGGCGTTGTATTGGGACTTTCCGCTCTCCAGAACCCGTAGCTGCCGCAATGCGCCGATCAGCTCGGTTTCCGGATCAGCAAGCCCCCTGTCCCGCAGGGAACCCAGAAACCTTTCCATGGCGGGGTTGACGGAAACGGGCCGGTAGGCGCGATCCAGGAGCAGAAATGGGTCGAAGCTGTGCTCCCAAACCTCTTTCAATATGGAGGCCGAGTCCCAAGGACCGTTCTCTGTCAGCCGAGTCATAGACATTCTCTTGGAGCCGCGCGGCTCAGGAAAGATTGCTTCGCTCCAGCTCGTCCCATTTGTTCAGGGCCTGATAGGAAGGGACCTGGGCCAGCCCGGACAGGCCGTCCGGGGAGAAGACCTCCCGGGTAGTCCGGATGTCCAGAAGGGCCGGGAGGTGCTCCAGGGCTCTTCCCAGCGCCCCCGCCAAAGCGTTGGGATCTGTGACTGTTTCCGCATACAAGCCAAGCGAGCCGGCGAATCCGGCGTAGTCGCTGTCCGCCAGCTCGGAGCCCAGGATCCTGCCCCCGAAATTTTGGAGCTGGTCGTTGCGCTCGATGTTCCAGGCCTTGTTGTTGGCGATCACGAAGAGGGTCTCGGCTCCGTGGCGCACACAGGTTTCCAGCTCCATGGCGCCGAATCCGAAGGAGCCGTCTCCGCTTATGACCACGGTCTGGCTGTCCGGATGAAGCAGCGCCGCTGCCACGCCGTAGGGCACCCCGACTCCCAGGCAGCCGAAGCTGCCGCAGTCCAGGGAGCGGTATCCGGTCATGATCATCCGGCTGAAGGAGAGGATGTCTCCGCCGTCGGAAACCACGATGGCTCCGGGATCGATGATCCGCCTCAGCCAGCCCAGCATGAAGCGCGGGTCGATCCCTCCGTCGGAGCCTGTAGGCTGCTCCAGAAGGCTCTGATGCATCTCCTCGAGTTTTTGCCGGCTTTTGAGCCGCAGTTCCTCCAGCCAGTCGCGGTCCTGCAAGGATTGTCTTTCCCGGAGCCCCTTAGCCAGGGTTTGCAGGATGGCAGGCGGAGAGCCGGTGAGCTCCAGGTCTCCTGGTCTGTTGCCCCCGACTTCAGCTGGGGCGGAGCCGAGGCGGATGAATCGAGCCTTGGGGAAGACCGCGCTCGATCCGTAGCCCAGCTGGTAGTCCAGGCTCCTGCCCACGGTGAGGACCAGGTCCGCCTCGCGCATTGCCCTGCCGCGAACAGCCGGAACGAAGCAAGGGTGGGAGTCCACTACCAGTCCCCGGCTTTCCGGGGTGTCCAGGTAAAGGCAATCCCAGGCCTCCAGGAGCTCGTTCAAGGCTTCCGCCGAGCCCCGGGCCCCTCCTCCGGAGATGATCAGGGGGCGGCTGGCTGCCGCGAACATATCCAGCGCCCTGTCCATCTCGTGGTCTGCCGGATGAGAACAGGCGGCTCCCAGAGAGGGTATCGCCGAGGGCAGCTGGCCCGACAGGGATTCCCGGAGAAGATCAGTGGGGAAATCCAGATAGGCTGGCCCGGGATCTCCGAAATTCCCCAGGCAGGAGCTCATGGCCTTCTCCAGCTCGACCGCCAGGAGGCGGCTGTGCATAACTGTCCGGGCGAACCTGGTTACGGACCCGGCCATTTCGGCCTGCGGGAGTTCCTGCAGGGCTCCCATTCCCATTTGGGGCCGGGGAGGGATGCCGGAGAGGATGAGCACCGGCGCCCTGGAGGTGTGGGCGTTGGCGATCCCGGTGAGCGCGTTGGTGAAACCTGGGCCCGCAGTGACCAGGGCCACACCCGGGCGTCCGGTGAGTTCGGCTTCGGCCTGGGCCATGTGGACCGCGGCCCGCTCGTCCCGGACGTCGATGACACGAATTCCCTGACCCGGCAGTTCGTCCCAGATGGGCTGGATGTGGCCCCCGCAGAGACCGTAGACCCGGTCGACCCCGCGTGAAGCGAGATATTCGGCGATAGCTTGGCTTACTTGCCTGGACATAGGCGTGGATCCTGTTTTGTTGTGGAAAAAGGACTAGCAGGGCGCCCCCAATCTTCCAATTGCTGCGTTGTCCGGCACCTATTTGAGG
>JAZKRN010000240.1:0-4267 GCA_036628655.1 Desulfohalobiaceae bacterium
AGGAATCCGGAATCTCAAGCCCTAAACCCTGAACTCGGAACCTTGAACGGGGAACCATGCACGGGGAACGCCGATCAAGAGCGCGGATGACACTTGCTGTGGATTTCCTTGAGCCGGCTCTCCTGGACGTGGGTGTAGATCTCCGTGGCGCTGATATCCGCGTGGCCCAGCAAGAGCTGCACCGAGCGCAGGTCTGCCCCGCCCTCGAGGAGGTGGGTGGCGAAGGAGTGCCGGATGGCGTGCGGTGAAATGGTGCGGCGAATGCAGGCCTTCTGGGCGTAGCGCTTGACCATTTTCCACAGGCCCTGCCTGGAAAGGGCGGTTCCGGAGCGGTTGAGGAAGACGGAGTCCTCCACCGGATTCAGGGCGGGCCTGGTCTGCTCCATATAGGTCTCGATCCAGTCCTGGGCCGTGCGGTGAACGGGAACGAGGCGCTCCTTGCTCCCTTTGCCGCGGATCTTGAGGATGCCGGTCTGGTCGTCGAAGTCCAGGGGCTTGAGGGTGCGGGTCTCGGAGACGCGCAATCCGGTGGCGTACATGAGCTCCAGAATTGTGCGATCCCGCATGCCGAGACGGGTCTTGGGGTCGGGCTGTTCCAGGAGCCGCTCCATTTCCTCAGTGCTCAGGACCTCGGGAAGGATGCGGCTGACCTTGGGCCCCTCCAGGAGGCGGCCCGGATTGGCCTGGATGCGGTTTTCCCTAGTCAGATAGTCGAAAAAGGAGCGCAGGCTGCTCAATTGTCTGGCCACGGAGCGCGAGGCCATGCCCCTCTGCTGCAGAAAGACCAGGTAGTAGAGTACCGTGTTCTCGTCCACCTGGTGCAGGGCGCCAGCCTTGTCCCGCACGTAGTCGACGAAGCCGTAGATGTCCGCGGCGTAGGAGGCAAGGCTGTTTTCCGCCAGGCCCCTTACGCTGACCAGGTACTCCAGGTATTCCTCCACCCAGGGATGTGTCTGCTGCTCGCTGGTGCTGTCCATGTCCACGTAGTCGCTTGTTGCGTTTTCCATTTTCTATAGCTACATTATGCCCGCGGCTCGCGCACCGCCCGTTTTTGGGCCTTTCCGAGGATGCCGGAAAGGGCGGAGGAGTCGAGAGCTCCTTGGTGCGCCCTGAGTGTTTCATTGCCAAGCGAGGGCAGGAGCCAAGAATAAAGAATAATGAAAGATCCGCGGGTTAAGCAAGGACAAATCGACGCCTTCATCGGTCTGGGCTCCAACAGCGGGGCGGTGGAGGCCAACCTGGCCGAGGCCGTCGGGGCCCTCTCCGACCTGGAGGGGCTTGAGGTGCGGCAGTGCTCCGCGATCTATTCCACCGAGCCGCAAGGGGTTACGGATCAGCCCTGGTTCGGGAACCAGGTGGTGCGCGCACGCTGCGACCCCGCGTTCTGGGAAGCCGGGACCCTGTTGCGCAGCATGCTCCGAATCGAGGACGAGATGGGCCGGGTGCGGCAGCAGCGCTGGGGCCAGCGGATCATCGACCTGGATCTTTTGCTCTTCGGGGAGCTGGTACATACGGATTCTCGGCTGATCCTGCCGCACCCCAGGATGCGGGAACGGGCCTTCGTGCTGGTTCCCCTGCTGGAGATCGAGCCTGAACTGCATCTGCCGGATGGCGAACGGCTCGCGGATTGTCTGGCGGGCCTGAGCTACAGCCTCACCGGCCGCATCATCCGGCAGGACGACCCATATAGCTCCGCGCCATCGCGCTGAATCGGGGGAATTATGCTCAAGATCATCGTCTTTGTGGCCGCAGCGTTCCTGCTCTACAAGATGCTCATTGGGGACAAGAAAAAGAAGATGGAGAAGTCTCGCAAGGAGAATGAGGAACAGATCAAAGCGGGGGACATGGTCCAGGATCCCATCTGCGGCACCTATGTTCCCGAGGACAGCCGCATCCGGGTCAAGGACGGGAAGCAGGTCCATCGGTTCTGCAGCTTTGAGTGCCGGGACGCCTACCTCAAGCAGAAGGACGATACCGGCAGGGAGAGCTGAGGGCCTGATCGCCAGCATCCGGCATCCGGTGACGGATACCGGGCTGGAAAAGTTCCTGCAGGACTGGAAGAAGATCGCTTGACAGCCTTCAGCCCACGAAATGATACGGAATACCACAGAAGGAAGAGAAGATTCTACCCGCGAATAACGCGAATCTTCGCGAATGAAGAAAATCAAGCGCTCTGCTCATCGCAGAGCGCTTGGACTTTCCAAGGCAGGCACATAAGGCCCTGAGGCAATTTCGAAATGAAAAGTGTACTCCATGAAAGTCAAATATTTTGAAGACACAGACACATTGTACATTGAGTTCCGTGACAACGGGATCGCCGAATCCAGAGATCTCGACGAGAATACGGTTCTCGATGTGGATGAGCAAGAAAATGTCTGCGCAATTCCTTTTGAGCATGCAAGTCAGCGCACGGATGTGAGCCGGGTGACAGTGGAAGGTATTGCGGCTTAAATGGAGCCGCCGAAGAGACCTCAAAGCGAGAAATGGAAAAACCTACGTAACTATTCAGCACCTCCCTGGATTCAGCGTAAATGTTCGCGGGGTTTTTTGAATCATTTCAGACGATGCCAGATTTTCTTCGTCCGGCACTCACTTTTCTGGATGCTTGCCCAAATACTCTATGCCTCTGGGAAAGTGAGTGCCGGACGTTAGAAAATCCAGAGTCGGAGGTTCAAGATTCAAAAAGGCCCCGCGAACATGTCGGTTTCGGAAGATGGTGAATAGTTACAAACCTACAACCCAGAGCCGGAACCCTGAACCTTGAACGGGGAACGGGGAACGGGGAACGCGGAACGCAGAACGGAGAGATTATGATCCGCATCAACGAACACTACCTCAAGCTGCAGTCATCCTATCTTTTTGCGGACATCGCCCAGCGCGTCCGCAGCTTCCAGGAGCAGAACCCGGATACGGAGGTGATCAAGCTGGGCATCGGCGACGTGACCCGGGGGCTGCCCAGTGCCTGCGTCAAAGCCATGCACGACGCAGTGGACGAGCTGGGCCAGGACGAGACCTTTCGCGGATACGGCCCGGAGCAGGGGTACGCCTTCCTGCGCGAGACCATCGCCCGGGAGGACTTCCAGAAGCGCGGCGCGGACATCTCCGCCGAGGAGGTCTTCGTCAGCGACGGGGCCAAGTGCGATACCGCCAATTTCCAGGAGCTGCTGGCCCCGGACGCGCGGATTGCCCTCCCGGACCCGGTCTATCCGGTCTACCTGGACAGCAACGTCATGGCCGGCCGGACCGGACCTCTTGAGGGAGACCGCTTCCAGGGGGTGCGCTATCTGGAGAGCACCCGGGACAACGGATTCATTCCCGATCCGCCGAGCGATCAGGTGGACGTGATCTATCTCTGCTTCCCCAACAATCCCACCGGCGCGGCCATCAGTCACGAGGACCTGAAGAAGTGGGTGGACTACGCCCGCGAGAACAAGGCCCTCATCCTGTACGACGCCGCGTACGAGGCCTTTATCCGGGACGCCAGCCTTCCCCGCAGCATCTTCGAGGTCCCCGGGGCCAGGGAAGTGGCTGTCGAGTTCCGCAGTTTCTCCAAGACAGCCGGGTTCACCGGTGCGCGCTGCGCCTACACCGTGGTGCCCAAGGACTGCACGGGATACACCTCCGACGGCGAAGCGGTTTCCCTGCACGGGCTCTGGCTCCGCAGGCAGAGCACCAAGTTCAACGGCGCGTCCTATCCCATGCAGCGCGCCGCCGAGGCGGTCTATTCCCTGGAGGGCGCGGAGCAGGTCCGCGAGCTCCTGGACTTCTACATGGAGAACGCCCAGATCGTTCTGGACCAGATGCAGTCCCTGGGCTACGCCTGCTCCGGAGGGCAGAACTCCCCCTATATCTGGATCCATGCCGGCATGGACTCCAAGGAGATGTTCGACTTCCTGCTCAACAAGGCGGGCGTGGTCTGCACCCCCGGCATCGGCTTCGGCTCCTGCGGACGGGAGTACATCCGCATCAGCGCCTTCAACAGCAGGCGCAACATGGAGGCCGCCATGGAGCGGTTAGGCAAGGTGTTGTAGGGGCGGCGTTCCTCGTTCCCCGTTCAGGGTTCCCTGTTGCCTGTTCTGGGTTCCGCGTTCCAAGTTCTCCGTTTGGGGGCCGTGTTCGGAGTTCCTCGTGCCCAGACAGTTGTGGCTCCTTTTTTTCGATGGGATGGACAGCTTGTTGCTGTTGACAGGGCTCAGCATATCAGGTTTTGAGTCTTTACGGTGAACGGTGAACGGTGAACGGTGAACGGTGAACGGTGAACGGTGAA
>JAZKRN010000241.1:0-4258 GCA_036628655.1 Desulfohalobiaceae bacterium
GTCGGACGTCGGATATCGGATGGAGAATGCTGTATGCTGCATGCGGTATGTGGAAAAGAATGGCTCTGGGCGGAAGTCGGAGGAAAGAGGTCAGCCATCAGATGCCAGACGCCAGATGCCAGACACCTGATATCAGACGTCAGACTCCGGACATCAGAGGCCGGATACCAGATGTCGGACACCGGACATGGGCCCTGTAAGGGGTTCCGAAACCCCATCGTGAATCTCCAAGCAGCACCGGATCTTGCCCCATGAATCCCGCCACAGCCAGCATTCGCTACAGTAGGGTGACCTGGTTCCTGATTCTGCTGATCATCGGGTTCGGGATCTGGAACTATTTCACCCTTCCCCGCCTGGAGGACCCCAACTTCACCTTCCGCAACGCCGTTGTGGTCACCCGTTTTCCCGGCGCCTCGCCGCAGGATGTGGAGAAACTGGTCACGGACGAGCTTGAGGACAATATCCGGGAAATGCCCGAGATCGAGGTCCTCGAGTCCCAGTCCAGGGCGGGAGTGTCCGTCATCCACGTGCAGATCCAGGACAAGTACAGGAACATGCAGCCCATCTGGCAGGATCTTAGGGACAAGGTGGACGATGTCCGCCCCGAGCTGCCGGATGCCGCAGCTCGTCCCAGAGTGGACGACGAGTTTGGCCGGGTCTACGGCATCGTTCTGGGGCTGACCGGGGAGCGATACAGCCACGCCGTTTTGAAGGACAGGGCCGAAGACCTCAAGGACAGGCTGCTGGAGATTCCCGGAGTGGCTCAAGTGGAGCTGCACGGGGACCGCGAGGAGCGGATCTTCGTGGAGTTTTCCAGGCAGCGCCTGGCGGAGCTGCGGATCAGCCCGCAGCGCCTGCTGGAGGTCATTCGCGCGCAGAACGCGGTCCAGCCCAGCGGCACAGTCCGCCACGGCCCGGAGCGGGTCACCCTGGACACCAGCGGCGAGTTCGCCAGCCTGGAGGATATCCGCGACACAAGCATTCGTCTTCCCGGGGACGAGGGCGTGATCGAGGTGGAAGACATCGCCGACGTGCGGCGGGGATACCGGGATCCGCCGTCCAGGCTCTTTTCCGAGAACGGCCGAAGCGGCATCGCCCTGGCGGTGAGCCTGAGCCGGGAGGAGAACATCGTGGATGTGGGCGCCAGGGTGGACAGCTGGCTGCAGTCCGTCCGGGACGACCTCCCGGCGGGCATGGCCCTGCACAAGCTCCTGGACCAGCCGGAGTACGTCAAGAGCTCCATCCGGGACTTCAGCCTGAACCTCCTGGAGGCCTTCGCCTTCGTGGTCGTGGTGATGCTTCTTTTCACCGGGTTGCGGACCGGCCTGATCGCCGGTCTTCTGGTGCCCATGGCCATGCTGGGCTGCTTCTCCCTCATGCCCCTCTTCGGGATCAAGCTGCAGATCGTCTCCATCGCCGCCCTGATCATCTCCCTGGGCATCCTCGTGGACAACGGGGTCGTGGTCAGCGAGGACATCCAGGTCCGCATCTCCCGGGGCGAGAATCGGGCCGATGCTGCGGCCGCCTCCGCCAGCCGCCTCTGGCTGCCCCTTCTCACCGCCTCTTTGACCACCATATTCGTCTTTCTCCCCATCCCCCTGGCCCAGACCCAGACCGGGGAATACACCAGCTCTCTGTTCCTCGTGGTGACCCTGACCCTGCTCTGGTCCTGGGTCCTGTCCCTGACCTTCGTTCCCCTGCTCAGCGCTGTCTGGCAGCATCCCCCGCATCGCCGCTCGAGCCAGGGCGGGGACAACTTCTTCTATCGCGGCTATCGCCGGGTGCTGCGATTCTGCCTGAGGCACCGCCTGTCGGTCTGCCTTGCCGCCTTGGCTCTAGTTGCCGCGGCAGTGTGGGGATTTCAATACGTGCCCCAAGTGTTCTTTCCCCCGAATGAGCGGGCGGTCCTGACCGTGGAGTTTTGGCAGCCCTATGGCACGGATATCGAGGTTACCGAGAAGCGGACGAAGGAGCTCACCCGGCTCATACGGCAGTCCCCGCGGGCGGAGTCCACGGTGTCCTTTGTCGGATACGGCGGGTTCAGATGGTACCTGCCCCTGAAGATCAAGCAGGACAGCCCCAACTACGCCATGCTGGTGGTCAGGTGCAAAGAGGTGGAGGATCTTTTGCCCCTGAAGGAGCGCATCGAGGAGGAGATTGCCGCCAATTTCCCGGACGCGCGGGCCTCGGTACGGCGTCTGGAGCGGGGCCCTCCGGTGGGAGCGCCCATCCAGATCCGTATCAGGGGGCGCGAGATCCCCACTCTCTACAGCCTGCGCGACGAGGTGGTGAGCCGCGTTTCCGCCACCGAAGGGGTGACCACGGTCTGGGACGACTGGGGGGAGTGGAGCAAGAAGATGGTGCTCGAGGTGGATCAGGCCAGGGCCAAGAAGGCGGGCCTGTCCAGCGAGGACATCGCGCGGTCCCTGCAGAGCCAGTACTCCGGGCTGCAGGTGAGCGAATACAGGGCGGGCGAGGACATCATCCCCCTGGTGGTCCGGGCCAAGGAGGAAACCCGCAGGCACCTGAGCCGCATCGAGGACGTGTACGTCTATTCCCCGGAAACAGAGCAGCGGGTGCCGCTTTCCCAGGTGGCGGATGCGCGCATAAAGTGGCAGCCGGGCAACATCCGGCGCCGCAACAGCGTGCGCACCCTGACGGTCAAGGCGGACATCGCCCCGGGCCTTTACGGGATCGAGCTCCTGCAGAACCGCATTCGTCCCGGGCTGGAATCCCTGCGCCAATCGGAGAGTTGGCCCGAAGGGTATCGGCTGGAGTACGGGGGGGAATTCGAGGAGAGCCGCGAGGCCAATCAGGCCATCCTGTGGAACGTGCCGGTGGCAGTGGGGCTTATGCTGCTCGTGCTCATGCTGCAGTTCAACTCAGTGCGGCGGCTGCTGGTCATCGGGCTGACCGTGCCGCCCATGGCCGTGGGCGTGACTTGCGGCCTCCTGGCCACGCAGTCCCCCTTCGGGTTCATGGCCCTGTTGGGGGTAATCTCCCTGCTGGGGATCGTGGTCAACAACGGGATCATCCTGCTGGATCAGATGGATCTGGAGCGGAGCAGAGGGGACGGAACCGAGGCCCTGGTCCGTGCTGCGCAGCGCAGACTGCGGCCCATCCTGATGACCGCTGCGACCACCATTTTGGGCCTTCTGCCCCTGTCCCTTCAGGGCGGGGAGCTGTGGCGGCCCATGGCCAACGCCCTCATGTTCGGTCTGGGCTTTTCCACCCTGCTGACCCTGATCTGGTGCCCGGTGCTCTATTCCCTGTTCTTCCGGATACCGGGGAGCAAGAGATGAGGATCCGCCTCGCGAGCCCTAAAGAGAACAAAAGGAACAACGGAATTCCCGCTTGATCTGTCGGCAAAGGTGTTCAGCCTCGGGAGGTGATCTGTTTCCGAACCTTGAACGGTGAACGGGGGACCGGGAACGCTACTCGTTCCGGATCCAGATGAGGCCCGCCTGGCGCTCAATGTTCCCGCTCCTGCGGTGGGAAAAGAAGAGCTCCGGCATGCTATAGGTGCACAGATCCAGCCCGAAGACATTCTCCTCGGGGATCCCCGCCTCCATAAGCTGGTCCCGGGTCAGACGCCACAGATCCATCGTGCGTCTGTCAGGATGGAAGTAGTCCCGAAAGGCCTCGCCCCATTCCCGCTCGAAATGGATGAATTCGCTCTTTTGCGGGCTCAGGCTCGGCCCCCGGACGGCGTACACGTCTCGCGGGTTCAGGCCGTAGCGCTCGCAGAAGGCCCGCGTCCACATACCTGGGGCGTTCTCCCGGTTGGCCCGCCACCCCACGTGGAGAGCAGCGACCGAGCCGCCGGAGGCGTGGGTGAGCAATACCGGCTGGCAGTCCGCAACCTTGATCACCAGGGCCCGCTCCGTCAGGTTCGTCGCCAGGGCGTCGCCTGCGGGGGGTATGTCCGCCTCGGTGAGGTCCTCCAGGAAGCTGATGCCCGTGCCGTGGACCTGGCGCGTCTCGCGCCACGCGCCAATGCCGTATTCCTCTTGCAGGCCGGCGATGGTTTCCTCGGCCTCGCGCTCCCAGCCGGGAACCGTGCGGGCCAGATTCCCCGATACGGGCTCTCTGGATTCGTTGTGGGCGATGCGGGTGCTGAAAAGGCATTGCACACCGTCCAGACCGGGAAAGCGAAAGGGGATGCAGTGGGTGCGGCGCATATCTCCTCCCATGGCTTACACTGCGCAGGCAGGGAGAATACACCCCGGACTTGCTCGATTCAAGGAAAAATCGTAGA
>JAZKRN010000242.1:0-4243 GCA_036628655.1 Desulfohalobiaceae bacterium
GCCCGACAATTGAACGTAACAATTCAACAGGTTGTACACATTTTCATATAAAAAACTTCCAACAAACAGGTCTACAGAGCCCTGAGCCACTCCGGCTTGAGCCCCAGCTCGCCTTTTCGCGCCTTCTCGATTTGCGCCAGGGCCTCATCCTTGCCCCCCGGAAAGGGCACCTTGATGGGCAGATAGTTGGAAGCGTGATTGGAAATGAACATGCCGTTGCTCAATTCGGTGTGCCTGAGCATCTCTTCCAGCTCCTGCAGGATCCCTTCCTGGTCCGGAAGTTGAAAAGCCCCCTGCTCGGCCTCCTTCTCCAGGTCCGTTCCCGGGATAAGCATCACTGTCAGCGCCCCGACATAATCGGGATCCATTGCGGTCAGCGCCTCGCCGGTGGCCCTTGCGTGGCGCAAGGACCCCTCTTTTCCGGCTATCCCCAGCAGCACGGTCACGGAGAGCTCGATTCCCGCTTCCCTGACCTTGCGTCCGCGCTCGATCATCTCATGGGCAGTGACTCCCTTGTTCACGGCACGCAGAACATGGTCATCCCCGCTCTCCATGCCCAGATAGACAATGCCCAGCTTTTTGTCCGCCAATTCCGTGAGCTGCTCTGGGGTCTTCTTGGTGATGCTCTTGGCGTTGGCGTAGGTCCCGATACGCTCCAGCCAGGGCATTTGCGTATTGATTTCATCCAGGATGCTCACGAGCCGATTTTGGGGTATGATCAGGGCGTCCCCGTCCATCAGAAAAAGTCTGCGACTGGAGCGCAAGTTGCGCGCCGCCCAACGTATATCCCCAAAAATCGTTTCCTCATCCTTGATCCGGAATTTCTTGTCCTTGTACGATCCGCAGAAGGTACACTTGTTGTGGGAACACCCCACGGTGACCTGGAGCAGAATGCTCCGGGCTTCACTCGGTGGACGAATACAGTGGCCCTCGTAGTGCATACCCTCCATGATTGAAACTCCCTTCAGAGGTATTGACTCATTTCTGCCCTTCGGTTTATTGGATTGCGCTTTTCCGGCGGCATGCTATAAAGAGCAAGGCAGGAACGGCTCACGGTTTTGTGGTGTCCCGCTGTTTTGCCTCAAAGACGATAGCGGCCTTGGCTCCGGACAATTATTCCGTCCAATTGACGCATTCTGGTAAGACTTGTCAATATGCCATCGTTGAAACAGCTTGACGCTCTGCGCAGAGGAATCACCAAGCGCCTCCTCCCCCTTTGCGGCGACAGCGGCAAGAGGAGCATGAGCTGCGGGCCCCTTGACCGCGCCTCAGCAGCTTGAAATCAGGCGAGCACAGCCCACACCCCGATCCAGGAGAATCGTATGGACCTCCACTCCCACTGTCCGGAGAAAGTTCTCGAGCCGGAAAAAGCGGTGACAAAGATCAGGAACGGCAGCCGGATCTTCGTGGGAACGGGGTGCGGAGAGCCCCAAAAGCTCATCCACGCCATGGTCCAGGACCGAAGCATCCAGGATATCGTCGTCTATCAGATGCTCTCCTCCACTTTCGCCGACTACGTGGACGACGATTTCTTCCTCAACCGCTTCTCCCTGAAGCTCTTCTTTATCAGCCAGCGAATGCGGCAGGCCGCCTTTGAGGGAAAGATCGACTACATTCCCGCCTATCTCTCCCAGATCCCCGAGCTCTTCAATTCGCAGCGAATCGGCCTCGACGTGGCCCTGGTCCAGATCAGCCCCCCGGACCGTTTCGGATACTGCAGCCTGGGGATTTCCGTGGACATCACCCTGTCGGGCATGATGAACGCCGGCATGATCATCGCCCAGATCAATCCCCGCATGCCCAGGACCTGGGGTGACAGCTTCATCCACGTCAACGAGATCGACTATCTCGTGGAGTACGAGGAGCCGCTCTGCGAGGCCCTGCCCACATCCAAGAACGTGGACACCGTGGAACGCATCGCGGGATTCGTGAATCAGCTCGTCCACGACGGGGACACCCTGCAGGTGGGATTCGGGCATCTGCCAGACTCCATCCTCCCCTATCTGGAAAACAAGAAGCATCTGGGTCTGCACACCCAGGTCATCACCAACGGCTTTCTCCCCCTCCTCCGGAAGGGAGTGATCACCAACAAAAAGAAGTCCCTCCTGCAGGGCAGAGTCGTCTGCTCCCTGTGCATGGGCTCAGCGGAGCTCTACGACTATCTGGACAACAATCCGCTCTTCTACTTCCGTTCCTCGGAGTTCGTGAACGACCCCAACGTCATCGCCCGCAACGACAACCTCATCTCCATAAGCTCCGCCCTGGAAGTGGATCTCACGGGCCAGATCAGCACCGACTCCAAGGGGTACCTCTTCTACAGCGGGATCGGGGACCAGGTGGACTTTCTGCGGGGCAGCAAGCTCTCCAAGGGTGGGTTCTCCATTATCGCCCTGCCCTCCACCGCCCAGAACGGGGAGTTCTCCCGCATTGTTCCCCACTTGAGCGAGGGAGCCGGCGTGGCCACCACCAGGGGCGACGTGGACATCGTGGTCACGGAGTACGGGATCGCCGAGCTCCACGGCAAGGGGATCTATCAGCGGGTCATGGAGCTCGCCCAGATCGCCCATCCCAAGTTCCGCGAGGAGCTGATCAACGAGGCCAAGAAGCGGCACTACATCTTTTCCGATCAACTGCCTCCCACCAAGCAGGATCTCATCTTTCTGGAGAACTACAAGTATTACCTGCGCCTGCCCGACGAGAAGACCATCGAGTTCCGTCCCCTGCTGCCCTCGGACGAATTCGCCTCCCGCAACTTCTTCTACTCCCTGCAGGAAACCACGATCTACTACCGCTTCTTCCAGAGGCGGAAGGTCTTTTCCCGGGACATGCTGCAAAAGCACTGGGCCGAGGTGGATTACAAGAAGAACATGACCATCATCGGCCAGATCCAGAAGGGCCAGCGCAAGGAGATCGTGGCCATCGGCTCCTACGCCGACTCCCACGAAATCGAGGGATACGCCGAGGTCGCCTTCGTGGTGCGGGAGGATATTCAGGATCAGGGCATCGGCAGCTATCTCCTCTCCATCCTGGAGTCCATCGCGCGGGAGAACGGCTTCAAGGGATTCATCGCAACCGTGCTCAGCGAGAACACCAAGATGATCCACGTCTTTAAGAAGCGCTATCACGGCGCCAAGGTCAAGATGAGCGGCGGAGGGGACGTGGAGATCCACATGCCTTTCGAGGACGCATCCACCGAGTAGCCGCCGAAAGAGCGGGATTCCGCAAGCCCGGGACGCGTCGGAATACGGTCCGCAGACTATTCGGGAAAGTGGGGGAAAAGCATGGTCCGGCCCTCCTGGACGATGTACCCGGCATCCTTGAGGGACTTCAAGGCCTTGGTGATGCTCACCCTGTGCGCCCCCACCAGAAAGCTCAACTCCTCATGGGTGACGGGAAAGGCGATGACATACCCCCTGTCCTCCCTTGTGCCGTGCTCGCGGGCCAGATCCGCGAGGACCCTGTAAAGCCGGGCCTCCAGGCGGGGGATGGACATGGAGCCCACGCGGCTGGTCAGGGAGGCAATCTGCCGCCCCAGGCGCCTGACCACCTGGATTGCGATATTGGGCCGCTCTGCGGCGATCTCCTCGAAAAGCGCCCGGGTGAATTCGCACAAACGCGTCTCTTCCATACACCAGGCTGAGGCCGGGGAATCGGACCAGTCCCCGCTAAACACGTATTCCCCGACGAAATCCCCTTCCCCCCGGATATCGAGCAGGATCTCGCTGCCGTCCTCCAGGACCTTGTTCAGCTTGATCCTTCCGGCCAGGATGAGAAACAGGGAGCTCGCCTCGTCGCCCTGCAGGAAAACGGCCTCGCCAGACTGGAATTCCCGCTGGACCGCCTTCTGCGTCAGAAACCGAATCTCCTCCCCGGAAAGTCCCTCCAGGGCCTCGGATCGGGTGTATTCGCCCTCTGATCGGGCTCCATCCCCGCTCGCGTCTCTCTCTCGTCCCTGCCACGCCATCTCGGCTCCAGCTGACAGCCAGCCCGACCTCCCATGGAGGAAGGCTGAGACCTCTTTTTTTTATTCACCCTACACTTCCGGGCCGACCTGGGCATACTTGCCAGAAACCCTTTCCGGGACAGTCTGCCATATATGCACATATCCGTCACTCCCGGCACAACGAAGCATACAATGCCCCGTCGAGCAACGCCATGCTTTTTCTTCCAGTAATTGAGCAAGTTGAACATATTGACCTACACCCCTCATTCCCGGGCCGACCCGGGCACAACCAAGCATGAA
>JAZKRN010000243.1:0-4234 GCA_036628655.1 Desulfohalobiaceae bacterium
TGCCTGACCGAAAACCCTGATTGGATGGAAACTTGCCCAGATACAAGGAGACAAAATTTTGAAACCGCAGTGCATAGTAATACATGAGGATTTCAAAATTTTGCAGCGACGAAGGAGATGGGTGAGTTTTCGTCCAATCACTATTTTGACTCAATAGAGGTACCACTGCCAGATCTCCGGGCCCCAGAGGATGGTGAGCATCGCACCCAGGCTGAGGAAGGGGCCGAAGGGGATGGCCGTCTGCATGCCCCTGCCCTTGGGGCTGTAGATGTAGATCAGGCTCACCGCGAGGCCGCATATCGCGGACAGAAAGACCATCAGGGGCAAAAGGCGCCACCCCACCAGGGCGCCCAGCAGGAGCATGAGCTTGATATCCCCGCTTCCCAGGCCCTCCACGCCCTTGAGGAGCTTGTATCCCTTCTGCAGCAGCAGAAAGGCCCCGGCCCCGATCACGGCCCCGAGAAACGATTCCAGCCATCCCAGATGCAGGACCAGGCCGGCGCAGACAAAGGCGGCCGCGGCCCCGGGCAGAACCATGATGTCCGGCAACACAAAGCTTTCCAGATCCACGAAGCTGAGCACGATGAGCAGGCCGCCGAAAACGAGATGGACCGCCCAGGCGCCTCCCAGCCCGAATTCCAGATACAGGGCCAGGAGCCAGATCCCGGAGATGAGCTCCACGGCGGGATAGCGCGCGCTGATGCCCTCCCCGCAGCTCGAGCATCTGCCCCTGAGGACAATATAGCTCAGCAGGGGCAGGTTCTCCCACCACCTGAGCCGTTTCTGGCAATTGGGACAGTGCGACCCGGGGGACACAATGGACTCCCCGCTCAGGTAGCGGTGGATGCAGACATTGTAAAAGCTCCCCAGGACCAGGCCCAGGACGAAGACGAAGGCCGCGGTGGCCAATGTGGAGGAAAAAATCATGCTCTGGCCTCTTCCAGGCTAAAATTGAACCTTTGTCCCTGCTGCATTCATCTTTGCCAAGCCCATACCCCTCAACGCTGAACCTACCGGGGATCGCGGAACGGGGAACGCTGAACGGGGAACGCTGAACGGGGAACGGGGAACGCGGAACGCCTCCGCCCTACCAGTCCATGGTTGCCTTCCAGGCGCTCGTCAGATCGCCGACGGTCTCGCGGATGAAGGACGACCCGCCGCTGGTCATGGAAAGCACCTGATCCTCGGCCACGCTGCCCAGGCAGGCCAGGGTCTGGCCGCTGAAGAGTTCCTCGAAGGCCTGTCTCCGGTCCCGCGGCACGCAGACCAGGAGCCGGCTGGCGCTCTCGCTGTAGAGCTTCTCTTCCGGGGACAGACCCCTGGGCCTGGCGGGGACCAAATCCAGATTGATCTCCGCGCCGAGCTCGCCTCCGATGGCCATCTCCGCGAGCGCCGGTCCCAGGCCCCCGTCGGAGAGGTCGTGGCAGGCGCTGACCAGCCCCTGGCGCACGGCCCGGTACAGGGTGCGGTAGCGCTCCCGGGCGCTCAAGAGATCCACCTGGGGCACCCTGCCGGCTGTGCTCTGGCCCAGCTGCGCGGCATATTCGCTGCCCCCGAGCTCGTCCCGGGTCAGGCCCAGGAGATAGACCGCGTCTCCGGGCCGCTTGAAGTCGGAGCTGATGCAGGCGGAGACGTCCGGGACCACGCTGACCAGGGAAAAGAGCACCGTGGGCGGGATGGAGATCTTGTACCCCTCCATGTAGTAGTCGTTCTTCATGGAGTCCTTGCCCGAGATGCAGGGCACGCGGAAGCCCAGGCAAAAGTGGGACAGGGCCTGGTTGGCCCGGACCAGTTGGGCCAGCTTGTATTCCCCGTCCGGGGTGCGCTCGGAACGTACCGGATCGCACCAGCAGAAGTTGTCCACCCCTGCCATGTAGTCCGGATCCGCGCCCACCGCCACCGCGTTGCGGATGGCCTCGTCCACGGCCCAGGCCATCATCCAGTAGGTATCCAGATCGCTGTAGCGGGGGCAGATCCCGCCTGCGACGACCAGCCCGCGCTCGGAGTCGAGCACCGGGCGCAGGACCGCCGCGTCCGAGGGCGCGTTGCCGCTTTCTCCCATCAGGGGCTTGATCGCGCTGCCGCCCTGGACCTCGTGGTCGTACTGCCGGATCACGTACTCCCGGCTGCAGATGTTCAGGCCCCCGAGCATGTCGCGCAGCCTCTGTCCCGGGTCCTGATCGCGGGGGATCTCCAGCTCTTGCTCCTTCGGGGGGTCCCAGTCCGCTTCGAGCTCCATGTCCGGCAAACCGTTATGCATGAACTCCATGTCCAGACGCGCCACAGGCTTGTCCCCGTAGGCGATCCGAAAGAGGCCGCTTTCGGTGAAGCGCCCCAGGTCCGTGGCCTCCACGTCCATCTCCCGGGCCAGCTCCAGAAAGGTCTCCAGCTTGTCCGGGGGAACGGCCACGGTCATGCGCTCCTGGGCCTCGGAGAGCAGGATCTCCCAGGGCAGCAGGCCGTCGTACTTCAGGGGCACCCGGGCCAGGTCCATGTCGCAGCCGCCGCTTTCCTCGGCCATTTCCCCTACTGAGGAGGACAGGCCCCCGGCCCCGTTGTCCGTGATGGAGTTGTACAGGCCCCGGTCTCGGGCCCGCATGAGAAAGTCGTACATCTTGCGCTGGGTGATGGGGTCCCCGATCTGCACCGCCGTGGCCGGGGATCCGGAATGCAGGGCCTCGGAGGAGAATGTGGCCCCGTGAATGCCGTCCTTGCCCACGCGGCCGCCGACCATGACGATGCGGTCCCCGGACTCGGCCCGCTTCTCATAGCTGGGCCGGCCCTGGATCGTGGCCGGCATGAGCCCGACGGTGCCGCAGAAGACCAGGGGCTTGCCCAGATAGCGCTCGTCAAAGACCAGGCCGCCATTCACCGTGGGGATGCCGGACTGGTTGCCCCCGTCCTCGACGCCCTTGCGCACGCCCTCGAAGACCCGCTGCGGATGGAGCAAACGCGGGGGAAGGGGCTCGTCATGGAAGGGGGAGGCAAAGCAGAACACGTCCGTGTTGCAGACCAGATTCGCCCCCAGGCCCGTTCCCATGGGGTCGCGGTTGACCCCGACGATGCCGGTCAGGGCCCCGCCGTAGGGGTCCAGGGCGGAGGGGCTGTTGTGGGTCTCCACCTTGACGCAGACGTTGTGCGTCTCGTCGAAGCGGATCACCCCGGCGTTATCTCCGAACACGGAGAGGCAGTAGTCCTCCTCGCCCATCTCCCGGCGCAGGATCTCCGTGCTCTTGACGATGTAGGTCTTGAACAGGCTGTCGATCTCACGGATCCGGCCCTTGGTCCGATCCGTGTAGCGGACGCTCGCGTTGAAGATCTTGTGCTTGCAGTGCTCGGACCAGGTCTGGGCCAGGACCTCCAGCTCCGCGTCCGTGGGCTCGGGGTCCAGACACTCGGCTCTGCGGCTCTGGCGAATGTCCTCGCGGGCGTAATAGCCTCGGATTGTCTGCAGCTCCAGTGGGCTCAGTGCCAGGGTTCCCTCCTCGCTCAGCCGGATCAGGCCCTCCTCGTCCAGCTCACTGATGGGAACGATCTCCACCCGATCCAGGGATTGGCCGGTCACTCTGGGGGCAAAAGCGGAGAATCCGGGCTCGGCCTCCCATTCCGAGCGGGCCTTGATGCGGAACTGCTCGATGAGCTCGTTGCACAGGAGCTCCCGAGCCACGCGCTCCGCGTCCTCGCGGGTGAGATCGCCGCTCAGCAGATACTCCGTCGCGGTGTAGACCTGGACCTCGGCCTCCGGAGCCAGCCCGTCGCGCAGGGTCTGACCTGCCACGCGGCCCTCGTTGTCCGTTACCCCGGGCCGGTAGGCGACCTCGACGATCCAGTCCAGGTTTTTGGCAAGCGGCTCAAAGGAGGCCTCGTGCAGCACCGGGTCGTGCAGGAGCCTCCGCTCGAGCACCCGTTGCAGATCGCCGTCCCCGAGCCCTTCCACGGTATAGACCTTGATCAGCTGCACCGCGTCCACGGGCAGATGCAGCTCCCGCCGAATGCGCCGGGACGTCCCTTCGCCCTGGACGTCCCGGACGTGTGGCCGAAGGCCTACATGAATGCGCTGCGGCATATACGGCTCCAGTAGGGATGAAATTTCCAATCTGTGCTTGATAAGTGATCAAAAGACCAATAAGGCCGCCTCGAAACGATTCAGGCTAGCAAAGTCCCCGGCAAAGGCCAAGGAGAAAAGATAGGGGTAATTTCCTGGATCACGCTGCGGCGCGAAGGCGGGCGTACG
>JAZKRN010000244.1:0-4223 GCA_036628655.1 Desulfohalobiaceae bacterium
TAAATTGTATGTAGAAAGCGTGGTAAGGGAAAATCGTCTCTGTTCGGGGGAGGTGCGGAAATATTTTGGGTGTGGGGGGGGGCCTTCGGCCCCGCCGCGGGGGATTCAGCAGGCTGTTATCCCTGTTTGTTCAAGTTTGCGAAGTAGGTCTTGGTGGTCCGGAAGATAACCGGGCTCAAGGCCAGGAGGGCGATCAGGTTGGGTACGATCATCAAACCGTTCATCATGTCCGCGAAGGTCCAGACAAAGTCCAGCTTGACGATGGAGCCGATAAAGATGATCGCGACGTAGAGCAGGCGATAGGGAGTGACCCCTTTCAGACCGAAGATATACTCGAAGCAGACCTGGCCGTAATAGCACCAGGCCAGCATGGTGGAGAAGGCGAAGATGACCAGGCCGAAGCCGACAACGAAGTCGCCCAGCCCGGGCACGCCGATGTTGAAGGCCATCTGGGACAGCTCGGCTCCGGTCTCCCCGCTGGTCCAGGCCCCGGTCATGATGATCAGCAGGGCGGTCAGGGTGCAGACGCAGATGGTGTCGATAAAGGTGCCCAGCATGCCCACGATGCCCTGACGAACCGGATCCTGGGTCCGGGCCGCTGCGTGGGCAATTGGCGCGCTGCCGAGGCCGGCCTCGTTGGAGAACACGCCCCGGGCCACGCCGAAGCGTAGGACCTGGGCCACAGCCGCTCCGGTGAATCCCCCGGTTGCCGCTGTTCCGGTGAAGGCGTCCGTGAAGATCATGCCAAAGGCGGAGGCGACCTGCTCAACATTCATGAGAATAATGATTAAGGCGCCGACAACATAGACAATGGCCATGAAGGGAACGAGCTTTTCCGTGACTTCGGCGATGCGGCGGATGCCCCCGATAACCACGGCAAAGGTTAGGCCGGCCAGGACCAGCCCGGTTGTCCAGTAGGGGATGCTGAAGGCGCGTTCAGCAGCCCGGGCCACTGAGTTGGACTGCACCATGTTCCCGATGCCAAGGGCGGCTACCGCTGCGAAAAGGGCGAAGCAGAAGCCGAGCCACTTCCAGTTCTGGCCCAAGCCGTTCTTGATGTAGTACATGGGCCCGCCCACATAGGAGCCGTCGGGCATGGTTTCCCTGTAGCGGACCGCGAGAACGGCCTCGCCGTATTTCGTGGCCATCCCAAAGATGGCAGTGACCCACATCCAGAAGACGGCCCCGGGGCCGCCGAGGTAGATGGCTGTGGCAACGCCCGCGATGTTCCCCGTGCCGATGGTGGCGGAGAGAGCGGTCATCAGGGCCTGGAAGGGGGTGATCTCGCCTTCGCCCTTCTGCTCGCTCTTTTTGCGGCCCTGCATGAGCAGCTTGAAGGCGTACCCGATCTTGCGGACAGTTTGCCAGCGCATGCCAATAGTGAGGTAGATTCCGGTGCCCACGAGGAGCATGAGCATGTACGGGCCCCAGACAAATCCGCTGATCGACTCGAATAGTGAGAGCAAAGCTTCCATGGCCGCCTCCTTCGTTTAGGATTGCGAGAGTGAACGGTTGGACCAATGCGCGTTGTGCCTCTGGTGTTCAGCGCGATAGACCCTCGGGACCCGGGAAGTGATTGCGGTGACGATCTCGTAGGAGATGGTGCGGCAGATCCCGGCAAGCTCCTCAGCGTTCACCGCTTCTTCCCCCTGGGCTCCCAAAAGGACGACTTCCTCTCCAGCTTGGGGGGCCTCGACCTCTCCCAGGTCGACCACGGTCTGATCCATGCAGACCTGGCCCGCCACGCAAGCCCTGCGGCCGCGGAAGAGCACCTTCGCAGCCGGGGAGAGGCATCGTCTGTATCCATCCGCATAGCCGACGGGCAGGGTGGCGATCCAGGTCTCCCTGTCCGTGGCGTAGACAGATCCGTAGCTTATGGGAAAATCGGGTCCCACGCGCTTAACCTGCACGATACGGGTCTTGAGGGCAAGGGCCGGTGTGAGCCCGAGCTGATCCGGACTCTGCAAGACCAGGGGGGTGAGGCCGTAGAGCATGAGCCCGGGCCGCACCAGGTCCAGATGGGTCTCGGGCATGGCCAGCAGGGCTGCGCTGTTCGCGGCGTGTCGCAGCGGAATCTCGATCCCGCATTCCCGCAAGCCGCGCA
The DNA here is from genome assembly GCA_036628655.1 of Desulfohalobiaceae bacterium. Lineage (GTDB taxonomy): Bacteria > Desulfobacterota > Desulfovibrionia > Desulfovibrionales > Desulfothermaceae > JAIPDU01. Next base: position 2,105 of record JAZKRN010000244.1, read on the forward strand.
CCAGGTTGTGGAACCGGCTCAGCTGGAGACGCGTAAACTCCCTGTCCGGCTCGTCCGCGCGCGCGAAATGGGTGTAGATGCCCTCCATGCTCAGCCCGGGCAGACGGGCTATGGTTTCCGCCTCCTCCAGGGCCTCTCCGTGGGGCTCGTCATTGTCGCCTCCTCTCCGCGCGGACACCACCCCCAGACGCCCCATTCCGGTGTCCACCTTGAGATGAACCCGGATGCACCGTCCCAGAGCTTCGGCTCTGCGGGAGAAGGCTTTTGCGGTGTCCACGTCGAACACGGTCTGGATCAGGTCCTGTTCCAGGATCTCATCCATCCGGTCCACAGGAGTGCCGCCGAAAATGAGTATGTCGGCGTCGATGCCGGCCCGTCGCAGCGCAACCGCCTCTTCCAGCCGGGCCACGGCCAGGCAGTCCGCACCGTTTTCCAGGGCGGCTCGGGCTGTCGGCACAGCCCCGTGCCCGTATCCGTCCGCCTTGACCACAGCCATGACCCGGGTGCTTTTCGGGACCGTGCGCCGGACCAGTCGGCAGTTTTCCCTGATCGCTTCGGGGGCCACCTCTGCCCATACCGAAATGGGGGCTTTCCGGGACCGGGTTTCCAGAGACATTTCGCTGTGCGTATCCTGTTCAGGCGTCAAGCTAGAGGACATTTTCGGGCAGCTTGCACACATCCTGGAGCCCAAAGGCTTCTCCCACCGGGGGACAGGTCAGGGTGCCCCGGTATGTGTTCAATCCATGCAGCAGCATGGGATCTTCCCTGCAGGCCACTTCGACGCCCTTGGACGCGATTTCCAGGCCGTAGGCGATAGTGGCGTTGTTCAGGGCATAGGTGGAGGTGCGGGCGTAGGCACCGGGCATGTTGGCCACGCAGTAGTGCACTATCCCGTCCTGGATATAGACGGGCTCGCTGTGTGTTGTGGCCGTGGATGTTTCCGCGAATCCTCCCTGGTCGATGGCCACGTCCACGAGCACTGCCCCCTGCTTCATGGTCCCCAGGTGTTCCCTGTTGATGAGCTTGGGGGCCTTTGCGCCGGGCACCAGCACGGCACCGATGACGATGTCCGCGTGCTTCAGGGAATCTTCCAGGTTCTGGCTGTTGCTGAACTGGGTGAAGACGTTGGCCGGCATGATGTCGCCCAGATGTTCCAAAGTGTTCACATTGATGTCCAGAACGGTGACCCTGGATCCGAAGCCGGAGGCGGTTTTCGCCGCATTGCTGCCCACAACGCCACCGCCGATGATAAGCACATTCGACGGGAGCACTCCGGGAACCCCTGTGGGAAGCAGGCCGCGGCCGCCAAAGGGTCTGCCCAGAAAATAGGCGCCCATAAGGGGCGCCATTCTGCCTGCGACCTCGCTCATGGGCTTGAGGAGGGGGAGGGCGCCGTGTCTGTCCTGAACCGTTTCGTAGGCGATGGCGATGATCTCCCGATCCAGGCAGGCTCGGGTCAGTTCCTCGTCCGCAGCAAGGTGGAAATAGGTGTACACGATCTGTCCCGGCTGCATGAGAGGATATTCCTCCGGCAGCGGCTCCTTGACCTTGACGATCATCTCCGCGTCTTTCCAGATGGCTTCCGCCCCCTGAATGAGCTCAGCTCCGGCATCGGAGTATTCCTTGTCCCCGATTCCGGAGCCAAGGCCGGCCCCTTCCTGGACAAACACCCTGTGCCCGGCCTCGACATAGGCCCTGGCCGCAGCAGGGGTGAGTCCGACACGGAACTCGCTGTTCTTGATTTCTGCCGGGCAACCGATCTTCATGTTCGATCCTCCGGTTGGCTTGAGATGTGGGTGGTCGGTCAGCCGGGTAGGCGTGACGAATGGCCGATTTGCCGAGGACTTTTTTTGTATGAAAAAGTGGCCAAGCTATTGAATTGTTTTGTGAAATCGTCGGGCGCGGGGAGACGGGGATGTGCGCTGAAGCCGTGTTTCATAAGCGTGCGGGCCCTTGTTGTCCGCGATATGGCGATCTTGCCGATAGCGACCGTATGGTTCGCGATGTCAAGGGGTCAGAGAAAACAAGCGGTGTCTCGCGGGCATGAGTCGCTCAGCGTGAGCCCTTCCCTGCATTGGACGCCGGGATGAAACACCGGCATCAGCGCAATCCCCGACTC
>JAZKRN010000245.1:0-4201 GCA_036628655.1 Desulfohalobiaceae bacterium
ACAAGCTTGGCGCAGGGTTTGCCGCGGTAGGTGATAATCACTTCTTCCCCTCTGGTGACTGTGTCCAGGATTTCCTTGGAGAAGAATCTCAGATCCTTGGCTGTGGTTTGCATCATACCTCCCATATCAAGTTTACACTCAAAACTAAAAACCTTGCCCGTTTCAAGGTCAAGTTGGGGATGGGGCTTTATTCAGGGAGCCCAACGGGAGAGGTATCATTTTCTTGTGCATGATGATTGAGGGAAGACGCCCTGTTAACCTCCAGCTCACTTCATTCGTTTGAATGCACAAAGTGCCGGGCTCATTATTTAAAAGGTACTCTTCGTTCTATTCCGGCTTGATCAGGAACAGTCCCTGGACGGAGTCGAAGTGCCTGTCGCTTGAGAGCAGCTTGTACCCGTGCTGAAACGCGGTGGCCGCGATCCAGATATCGTTGGTGGGGATCGGGGTTCCCGCGCGCTTGAGCTGATTGAAGATCGAGGCATAGAAATCCGCTGACTCCACATCCGTGTCGAAAACGGTAACCCGCGGGGAATCCAGAAAAAGCTCCAGCTCCTCCCTGTTCTTTTTTTCCCTGTTTCCGGCTTGAAAACCCGCAAGCAACTCTCCCACGCTGATGGTGGAGATCCCGATGCTTTCGATCCTCCGCAGAAGATCCGCCACGGTGTGATCTCCCCTCAGGGCGAGGGAATAGATAGTGGTATCGATCATCACTTTTCGCATCACCAGAGCTCGCTATCGATCTGCCGGTTGTTCTCAACCGCGCTGCTGATCCGCTGATACTCCTCCTCGGACCATTTTCCGATCAGCTCGTCCAGGTCATTGTAGCGCCTGGAGTATTCCTTCCTCTCCTCATGGCCCAGCTCCTTGCGGATCATCTCCAGGATGATTCTGTTGACGCTCGTTCCTCGCCTCGAGGCGGCCTGTTTGAGCTTTTCCGCCATCTCGGGCTCAACGCCGCGCACGGTGATCGCTTTCATGACAGCCTCCATTGATATGTTGTTGACATCACCATATGCTGTCACAAAACATAGTATCAAGGAAGGCCCTGGTTCCGGGGTCGCAGGGTATTTTTGTTCTTCTATACATCTTCAATAATTTCGCCAAAATAAGACTTTAGCCGGTACAGCGGAAAAGAATGGCTCGCCCTGCACCCACTCTATTGCATGTTTTTTCGTCTGAATTGGAGGACATCTTTTTAGTCAACCACTCGCAAATGCAATAATTTGCGATTTGAGTGGGTGCAGGGCAGAGGCGCGGCGCAAGAAAGAAGAAAAGAGTAAGTTGGCAGGATTTACGGGATGAGGAGGATATCGTCTTCTCTTTTTTTCTGAAAGATCATGTTCATCCTGTAAATCCTGTCGACATTCTTTCTCTTGAACTTTGAACTTTGAACTTAGAACAAAATCAGCCTGTCCGGGGTCGCAGAGCGGGAGTCCAGGAATCCGGGGCGGGAGACAGGAGACAAGTACACCAAGCTCCAGGCTCATTATTCAAGTGACTGTCGCCACCGGCGCGAGGGGCGGTTTTTCTTATCCCATCGCTTGCCCGGCTCAGAAAGAGAATGGATACGTTGCGTCGCGGGGAGATTCTGGATGGAAAAGGCTCACAGGATCAGGAGCGGGCCCAGTTTTCGAGCTTGAGCCCCTCGATGCGGGAGAAGTGCTTCTCGTTGTTGGTTACGAGAACGAGGTTGTTGGACAGAGCCGTGGCAGCGATCATCAGGTCGGCGTCCTGGAGTGGGGTTCCCTTGCTTTCCAGATCCGCTTTTATCATGCCGAAGGTTTCCGAAATCGTCCCATCCACGGGCAGTATACTGAAGGCGGACTCGATACGGCGCACGCTGGCTAGGCTGGCTGCGACCCTTTCCGATTTGTATCCCCCGTAATACAGCTCCATAAGGGATACGGCGCTTATGCGCAGGGGGGCGTGCTGGTGGCGCGCCAGGTTTTCGAGAACGGGTTCCCACCCTTTGAGGCTGTATATCAGAGTATCCGTGTCGAGAAGGTACATTACAACCCATCCGAGAGTCTGCTCGAGGAGCGGCGGGCTTCCTTGATTTCTTGAACGATTTCCTCCGCGGACCTGGAATCGCCCCATGAACCGGCCAGAGAGAGGAGTGTCCGGGCGGCGGTTTCCTCCTGCAAAACAGATTTCCGTCGGGCCAGGTAGTTGCGAATGATAAAGAGAACCTGTTGGCTTACGGAGCGGTTTTCGTCCGCGGCCGCCTGCTTCAGCTCCTGATAGAGCCGGTCGTCGATGTCCTTGATCTGGAGATTGGACATGCCTACCTCCTGAGAAGATGTTTGGATGAATTTATCAGCTTTTTTCATGAAAAGCAAGGATGTGTATAGTGTGCCAGGCTCATCATTTGTTCTACTCCGGCTAGCGCAACAGATGCACGTTCCCCAGGTGGACGTTGGCAAGGCCCGCCTCTAGGGCGGCGTCCCGGCAGCTTTCCGCCTGGTCCCTGGAGCTGATGGGCAGATCGGTGAGCTCGAACGCGGGATGGAAGGCGAGCAGGGAATAGGGGATCTCCGGGTCCAGGGAGGCGATGAACCGGGCCAGCGCGCCCACTTCCCGGCTGTCCACGTACCCCGGCACCAGGAGGGTGCTCGCCAGGAGCAGTGGCGGGTCGCGCCTTTGCCCCGCCCAGCCCGCCAGGATGCGGAAGTTCTCCAGGGTTCGCCGGTTGCTCACTCCGCACAGGGCGTAGTGGATGGATTCGCTCCAGGCCTTGAGGTCGAACTTGATGCATCCCCCGGAGTCCAGGGACAGCTGGAATATGGGCTCCAGGTACTCTGGGCTCATGGAGCCGTTGCTCTCCCAGCAGATCCGCATGATGCCTCCCTCTGTCCTTCGGCGGGCCAGACGCGAAGCCTTGATCGCGTGCAATAGCTGTGGGGTGGGATCGCCACCGAAATAGCAGATGCAGCTGGTGCTGCTGTCCGCAGCCCGGGCGAGATCCTTGGCTGTCACGCCGCCAGCGGAGCGAGTGAAGGACTTGAAATGGTGGTTCTGGCAGAAGAGGCAGTTGAAGCCGCAGGAATTGTAGAACACCGCCAGGTTCCTGTATCCGCGCTCCGGCCCGCGCCTGTGGGCGTAGTTCGGATATCCGCATCCGGTCCCTCCGGGGCAGGTGAAGCTCGCCACGCAGTTGGTGGGCAGGGGGTCGAGCATTGAGGCGAGATTCCCCTCATGGGGCCTGCCCCCAACGATCCTGTCCCCTTCGGCTCGCCTCAGGCCGCAGAAGCCGATCTCTCCTTCGTCGAGACGGCAGTCGTGCATGCAGAGGCCGCAGTGGATTCCGTCAGAGGTGCGGGGAGGGGAGAGGGGAAGGCCAAAGCGCTGCCTGCTCGCCTCGTGGACCCGCCGGATCCTGGGCCAGTTCTCAATGAAATTCCCGCGTATGCAGTCCGCGCAAAAGCCGATCCGTCCGGAAATAGCGCCTCCGGAGGCGCCGCAGTCCAGACAGGTTCCCATATGCCTTCCCCGTCCTCGAGATGTTGTTCTGCCCTCTCTTTAAAGTGCCAGATCTGGGTTCTGGGCGACAAGCGGGAGAGGGAAGAAAACGGATCCGCACTCGCGATCAGGAGGAAAACCGGCTTCTGAGCTTCTGGGAATAGTGTACATAAAGTGCTAGGCTCATTACGACTGCTCTTCTGACAGCGTGGCAATGCCGTCGAGCACGATGTGTATTCAGCGCCTGGAGTAATAGACCTTGAGCTCCAAGGTACGCTCCAGGAACAGGAGGAAGTCGAAGGGCTTGCGGGTGAGCATGTGGTGACCTTATCCACCTAGTGTTCGATCTGCAATCCTTCTTACTGGCTTGAAATCGTATTCAATCTGTGCTTTCCTGCACATAATACTACCTCACAATTGTCGGCTTTAACTCGGAGGTATCTCGCCTTGCGATACAAGCCGCTCCCTTTCTTATTGCTCGCCAGCCTTTTCCTGCTCCCCACTGTTACCTTTGTTTGGCAAGGCAAGGTTGTCGAAGTCACCGATGACCATACCCTGACAGTGCAAAGGAATGATCGAGAGGTCGATGTCCAGCTTTACGGAAATGGGGACGGATAGGCGTGCGAGAGCTTGCCTTGCGGCGACTAATACCTGTTGTAGCCTGCAATGGGAGTCAGCGAGGAATATGGCACGAAGTCCACTGAATAAGCTGCGGATTTCGGAGACTGAAAAAATTGCA
>JAZKRN010000246.1:0-4185 GCA_036628655.1 Desulfohalobiaceae bacterium
CTTCACACCTTCACACTTTCGCACCTTCGCACTGTTTCACCTTCACGCCAATTCCAGATCCCAGTTGAAGGTGCTGCTGCGTCCGGCGCGCGGCACTTTTTGGGGCAGTCCGCTCTCCAGGTGCACGAAGAGGCTGTATCCCGCCTCTTCCAGCTCGCCCTCCCGGTCGCTCAGGTCCAGCTCCACATTGGGATAGACGTAGCGGTTCTGACCCCGCTTGGTGAGCCAGAAGATCTCCCCCTTGGGGCTCTGCAGCTTGCGGCCGGTCTTGATCTGCTGATGCGCGGTACGGGAGACACAGCAGGGCCACAGTCCGCGGGTGACCATTCCCAGCGGCAGAGGGCTCTTCCTGGGCAGCCTCAGATAGTCCCCGCGGGAAAGCTCCGGGCTGACGATAACACCGGACAGCCCCATCCGCCGTAGCTCATCCACGGCCAGGGGGTTGGCCGTGTTGCAGAAGGGGCCCGCCCAGAGCCGCAGATCCTTGAGGTCCGGAAAAAGGTCGCGCTGCCAGGGGGCTCCCAGGACGAAGCGCCCAGCGCCCTTTCCGATCAGCTCGCGAAGGCCTTCCAGCCACTCCGGCTCCTCGTCCGGCCAGATGGAGGGAGGCAGCCAGAACCAGCAGCTGCGGGCCCTGCTCACGGTGATCTGGGGCATGCGTTCCAGGGTGAGCCACAGACCCGTTCGCCCCTTGCCCCGAGTGCGGGCCGCATCGGAGACCACGTCCATACGGCCGGCACGTCCTGGCTTCTTGGTGGGGCGCGGCAGCTTGGGGGAGAAGCCAGATTCCGGGGTTTGCCCGATGTCCGGGAGCTGTCCCGCGAGTTTGCCGATTTCCTGCCGCAGCCTTTGTTCCCTTCTGTCCACGAGGAAAGCCGGCAAGCCGGGACCGGCCCCGGAGCTGTGTCCGGGCAGGGTGAGCCCGCCTCCGCGCGGGACGTACTTGCTCACCTTGTAGGTGCGGTGTCCGGGAAGGTCCTGATACCCGAAGCGCAGAAGGTCTCCGGGCAAAAGCTCCATGCGGGGCTTGAGCCGGGGGGACTGTTTCTTTCCGGCCAGCTTGCCCGCAAACAGCCCCGAGCCGGTGTCCTCCTCCGGCTGCACGGGAATCTTGGGCCGGTGGGAGAGGAAATGATAGGATGTACCAGGCCTGCCCAGGGCCTTGTCCAGCAGGGCGCTCGCTTCCTTCCGCGCTTCCGGATCGTGGTACTGCTCCCGCAGGAGCTGATAGGCCCGGACCGTATAGAAGACGTAGTGAGGCCCCTTCTTGCGGCCCTCGATCTTCCAGCCACGAATTGCGGGGACGTCGAGCAGGGTCTTGCTCAAGACGTCCAGGCGCAGGTCCAGGCAGGAGAAAAAGCGCTCGCTGCCTTGACCGTGCGTGTAAAGCCTGCGACAGGGTTGAACACAATAGCCCCGCAATCCGCTCTTTCCCCCCAGAAAACTGCTCCAGTAGCAGCGCCCGGACACGGCGTAGCACAGGGCGCCGTGCACAAAGACTTCCAGATCCAGCCCCGGGGGGCAGGAGGCGGAAAGATCCTTGATTTCGTCCAGGGTAAGCTCCCTGGGGAGCACGACGCGGGAAACCCCCAGCCGGTTGACGATGGTGTCCCAGGAGCTGGCCAGGGTGGCGTGGGCCAGGGTGGAGAGGTGCAGCTCCCCGGAGAACCCGGTCTGACGGGCCAGATTGATTGCGGCGAGATCCTGCAGGATGAGCGCGTCCGGGCGGACATGGCGGCTCAGGAGGTCGATCCGTTGAGCGGCGCTTGTGACCTCTTCCGGCTTGATCAGGGTGTTCAGGGCCACGTAGGTGCGCACGCCGCGCTCGCGGGCCAGGTCCGTGAGCCCGGCAAGCTCGGACAGGTCGAAGTTGGTGGCCTTCATGCGGGCGGAGAACTGCTGCAGTCCGCAGTAGATGCTGTCCGCCTCCGCGGCGACAGCGGCCAGGAAGGCGTCGCGATCACCTGCAGGGGCAAGAATCTCGGGTGGGCTGTTCTTTGGAGTCGAATCGGACATAATGGGTTATCCTAATCCTTGCAAGAGTGTTTGGGAACCCGTGGCAGAGGGAAGGGATAGCGGGCTATCGGCGATGGCCGTGAGGATGACCAGGCCCTCATGCATGACGGGTCAAGGCCAGGGCCTTGATGCACCCCCCGCCGGAGATACATTCCGGCAGACAGGGGGTTGTGTCAAGCTGGGAATGTCCGGAGACTTTTTTGTTTGATGTGAGGTAACTAGTCACCACCTTGCCGAACCGTAAGCCGACACGGTGGTGATTCGTTACGATGAGAGTTAGGCTGAAAAAAGCTCCCGGAAAATTCGGGCTTGCGGGGGCACGGCCACGCTGCTAAACAGGGTGTGGGGATGGAATGTCGTCCCATCGGCCCGGAGATGGAGACAAATTCGTTGGGCTCCTTCCACGGCGCGGGCCGACGGAAGGGAAGCAATACAAGCTTCATTTTCGGCCGACCCGGGCACAACCAAGCATACAATGCGAGGCAATAGCGGGTGGACGCTGAAGCGCGGGTTTCATCCCGGGTTTCACATGACGGGATACGCGACACCTTCATCGACATTCTCGTCTCACGTCCTTTGAAGCAGGATTCAATTGATGTGTCTTCTCTCTGGAGCGGACTCGATGTACCTTGTGCGGTTCCAACAAGGCCAAGGTCTATTATGAAACCCAGCGAAGCGCTCCACCCGCTAGTGCCTCGCGACCAATCACCCAATAATACAGCACGCTAAAACACATTTACATACAAAAAGGGAACGGAGAACGGTATGGGACGATTCCGTCTGTTTGCGGGGATAGCGCTTTTGATCATCAGCGGTCTGGTGGTGTTCAGCTCCTATTATATCGGGGGGCGGATCGAACAGCGGTTTGCCGCGGTATGCTCGGACGAGGCCACCTGGGCCTCGAGGACACAACTCAGCTGCGAGGAGGTCGATTATAACAGGGGATGGTTCTCCTCCAATGCGACGACGCGGATCACTGCGCGCGGAATGGACAGCCCGGCAGTGGTCCTGCGGCACAGCATCCGGCACGGCCCCTTCTCCACGCGCGGGGATCGCCTTTTGGGCCTTGGCAGGGTGGACACAGTTGCGGAGCTCGATCAGGGCAACAGCACCACCCCGTTTCGCACCGCCTTCCAGAACAAGACCCCGTTGCGGGCGACAACGCACATTACCCTGGCCGGATCGATGCGCAGCGTGATCCTTTCTCCCAGGGATGACTGGAAAAGCGGGGACAAAGAGTTCGCCTGGGGCGGTATGAACGCAACGGTGACCCTGTTGCGGAGCTCGAAAAAGGGCATGGATCTGGATTTTCAGTTCCCGCGGATGGAGATGGACGTGCCCGGACAAAGCGGGGATGTGCTGCTCAAGGATCTGCGCATGTCCCGCAGTGTTCGCCGAAATCAGCAGGGCGGCATGATCAACGGCACAGCCGAGCTCCGCATGGAGCGCATCGAGGCCCACGGCTCCCAAGTGGGCGAAGTGAGCGCCGAATCCGTGGGCATGACTTCGCAAACCGATCGAAGCGGCGATTTGCTGCGCTCCAAGACCGAGATCGGCCTGAAGCAGGGGCGATTCGGAGAAGTGGCCATCGAGCAGGGGAAGTTTCACATGCTCCTGGACAGCCTCGATGCCGAGGCCCTGCGGCAGTGGCGCACCCTCCTGCGGCACGCCCCGGAAGAGATCCAGGACAGACAGATCCGCGGGATCGCCAAGCGCTTCCTGTCCAGCTCGCCGCGCATGGACGAGGCCAAGCTGCGGGTGGAGACCGGTGAGGGCGAGATCCGGATGGACGCGTCCGCCGCTTTCAACGGCACCGGAGAGCTGCCCGCTCCGGGCAGCCCGCAGATGCTGAAACGGCTCACTGCCCGGACCAGTCTTTCCGTTCCCATCTCTATCGGGGTCAGAATAGCCACTGTTCCCGTCGGCTTCCTGCAGGGCCTGGCTTCGGAGCAGGGCTCGTCCGCGGACAGCGAGGAGATGGAGCGCAGGGCCAGGGACTGGCTGGAAAAGCTGCGCCAGCTCCAGTACATTTCCCGGGATTCCGGCAGGTATGCCGTGGAGATGAAACTCGAGGACGGGTTGCTCTCGGTGAACGACAAGCCCGTTCTTCCCCTCGGGGGACTGATGCAGGGCGAGTAGGGAGTTGGGGGTCGGATATCGGAGGTCGGA
>JAZKRN010000247.1:0-4176 GCA_036628655.1 Desulfohalobiaceae bacterium
TTCATGCTTGGTTGTGCCCGGGTCGGCCCGGGAATGAGGGTTGTACAAGGAAAACCGCCAAGGCGACCCGGTTCCATTTGCTGACGTGGAGAATATCGGCTTTAGCCGGAGTGGATATCGCCAGTGTGCCGCAGCCCGTATTGGCTGAGCTTGTGGTGCAGGCTCCGGATGGAGATGCCCAGCATCCTGGCCGCCCTGTTCCGGCTTCCTCCAGTTTTGCGAAGGGCCTCGCTGAGGACGTGGCGTTCCCAGTCGCGCCGCATCTGGGGCAGCGTTTTGTTCGGCCAGGAGGGCTCCGAAGTCGAATGCGCCGGATCATGGCCCTCGTGGGAAGAGGGGGTGCCGAGGGGCGGGATGTGCCCGGAGCGAATCCGGGTCTCAGCGATGTTCATGTTGATAGCTGCCCGGCGCAGGACGTTTTCCAGCTCACGCACATTCCCGGGCCAGTCGTGCTTTTGGAGAATGTCCAGGGCTCGCTGGGAAAGGCTCCGGATGTTGCGGCCGTACTCCTGATTGATCTTGCCCAGCAGAAAATCGGCCAGCTCAGGGATGTCCTCCTTGCGATGAGCAAGCGGGGAGATGTGGATGGGGACCACGCTCAGCCGATAGTAGAGGTCCTCGCGGAAACTTCCCTGTTTGACCTCCTGCTCCAGGTCCTTGTTCGTGGCCACGATGAACCGGGTGTCCACGGGGATGGGCTCGGAGTCGCCGACCCGAACGATCTCTTTCTCCTGCAGCACCCGTAGCAGCTTGCTCTGCAGGTCGCAGCTGAGCTCTCCGATCTCGTCCAGAAGCAGGGTTCCCTTGTGTGCGGTCTCGAAATAGCCCTTGCGAACCTTTTTGCCGGATCCGGTGAAGGCTCCGGGAACGTGTCCGAAGAGCTCGCTCTCCAGGAGGGATTCCGTGATCGCGGCACAGCTGACCCGCACGAACTGCCCCTGGCGTCCGCTCGCCTCGTGGATGGCGTGGGCCAAGAGCTCCTTGCCGGTTCCGCTGTCTCCCTGCAGCAGAACTGTTGCGGGGGTGGGAGCGGCCCTTTGCGCCTGTTCCACGGTTCTTCTGATCCCCGGACTGGAGCCCACGATATCCTGGAAACAGTACTTCGTTTCCAGGGAGCGAATGTGGCGCTTGGCTTTGTCCAGCTCCTCAGCCAGGCGGTGGATCTCGGAAAGGTCGTGGATGACCGCGACGCTGCCCTTGAGCCGATTTCCGACCAGGATGGGCGCGCCGTCCACGACGACAGGCTTATGGTGGGGCCCAACTTTCATGGATACCCCGGTGATAGGCTTTTTCTGCTGCAGGACTCTGAGGTGGACGCTTTCGCCTTCCGCGATATCCACAGTTGAGGGCTTGCCCAGAACCTGATCCGCGGACAGGCCGGTGAGCCGCGTGTACGCGGGATTGATCATGATTCCGGTGCCGTTTTCGTCCACCACGGAAATGGCGTCCTGGGTGGAATTGATCACTGCCTCCAAAAGGCTCCGCGTTTCCCGGAGATTGGTGATCTCTTCGGCCAGGCGCAGGAATTCGCTGTTGTCCTGGAAAACCGCGATCGCGCCCAAGAGGTGCCCTCCCGGATCCAGGATGGGAAGCCTGCTGGTGAGGATGGTCGTCCTTCCCAGGATCTGGCGCTGATTGAGCTCCTTGCTGCGGCTTTTGAGGACATGGGGCATCCGTGTGTTGGGGATCATGTCCCGTGCCGGCCTGTTCAGGGCCTGTTCCGCGGGAATGCCTGTGAGCCTGACAGCCTCGCTATTGAAGAGGCGTATGATCCCCTCGCTGTCCACTGCGATTACGCCCTCGGGAAGGGCGTCGAAGAGAAGGCTCGAGGCGCCGGTTCCGTCGAGGTGCTCAAACATGGCGATCCCATGGGCTTTTTCCGGGAGAGGTGTCCATGCATCAAGAGAGATAGGTGAAGGCGTGTGCATCCTGGCGGGCTGCCTCGCGTCGAGACCGGGCTCCCGGATTTATTCAGATTGGATCTACTATGGCAGGTTGCCGCGAAGTTGTCCATACGGGGGAGGATTGGGGGCGGCCTGCTAGCTCAGGGCCGCCCTGGGCAGCCAGAGGACCAGGTCCGGAAAGAGGGCGATCAGGGCGACAGCGAGGAGCTGGATGGCGATGAACGGAACCACTCCCTTGGCGATATGCTCCCCGAATTGGATACCGGGAGGAGCCACGCCCTTGAGGTAGAACAGGGCGGGGGCCATGGGCGGGGTCAGAAAGGAGGTCTGCATGGCCAGGCAAAAGAGCATGGCCGCCCAGAGGGGGTCCACGCCGATCTGGTCCAGGACCGGGGTGAAGATGGGGACCAGGACGGGCACGATACCCACCCACTCCATGAAGAGACCGAAGAGGAAAAAGGCCAGGGTCATGACCAGAAGGATGCCCGAGGTGCCCACGGGAAGGGCCAGCAGGGCTTCTTTGACCTGGGTTCCGCCGCCCGCCATCATGAAGGCGCCGGTGAAGACGAAGGCCGCGGCCACAATGAGAAGGACCATGCTGGAGACCCGCGTGGTCTGATAGAAGGTCTCCCTGAGGACGCCCAGGCTCAGGTTTCCGTAGGCCCAGGTCAGAAGCACGCTAAAAAAGGCGCCCACAGCCGCGGCTTCGGTTGGAGAGGCCACGCCGAAGAAGATGCTCCCCAACACGGCAAGGATGAGGAGAAGGGCGGGAAACAGGGAGCTCACCATCAGCCAGAGCTTGTGCGGAAGGGGAAGCGCCCGTTCCTCTCTGGAGGCGACTGGGGAGCGCTCAGGCCGCAGGCGGGAGAGGACCAGGATATACAGGGCATAGAGCAGGGCAAGGAGCAGGCCGGGCCCCACCGCGGCCAGAAAGAGCTTGCCCACGGAGACCCCGGCCATGGGGCCGTAGACGATAAGCATGATGCTCGGGGGAATGAGGATTCCCAGGGTGCCTCCGGCGCAGATGGTGCCGGAGCTGAGCGCGGGGTCGTAGCCCCGCTCCAGCATGCGGGGCAGGGCCACGAGCCCCATGATGATGACCGAAGCCCCCATGATGCCGGTGGCGGCGGCCATGACCGTGCAGACCGCTATCACGGACAGGGCGAGACCGCCCCGCAGCCGGCCCAGAAGGATGTGCAGCGCCGTGAAGAGTCTCTCCGCCGCCCCGGACTTTTCCAGCATGAGGCCCATGAAGACGAAGAGCACGATGGCGATCAGGGTATAGCTGGACATGGCCTCGAAGACGCGCAGGACCATCATGTGGAAAAAGACCGGGCCCACGGCGAGCAACCCGGCCAGCATGGAGCTGCCCAGCATGACGAAGGGGACCGGAAAGCCCAGGGCCAGCCCGGCAAGGAGGGTTCCGAAAAGGACGGCGAGAATGAGCTCCGGGCCCAGGCTCATGCTTTCTCTCCTTTTCGGAGGACGCGGAGGCTGCGGCAAAAGCGGGCCAGTCCCTGCAGAAACAGGAGCAGGCCGGCCAGGGGAAGCACGGTCTTGAAGATATAGATCGGGGGCTGCCACATGCTCTGGCCGCTGCGTTCCAGGATCATCCAGGATTCGAGGCTGAAGGAGGCGCCGTAGGCGACAAGGGCCCCCACCGCGGGGAAGAAGAAGACAAGATATCCCAGCACGTCCACTGCTGCCCTGGCCCTGGGGGAGAGCTTGCCCGAGACAATGTCGATCCGGACGTGTTCCTCCTGCTGCAGGGTCCAGGCCGCGCCCAGCATAAACAGGGTGCCGTAGAGCATATAGGAGATGTCGTAGGACCAGAAGGTGGGGGCGTTGAACAGATAGCGGGCTGCGGTGTCGTACACAAGCTCCAGCACGAGGACGGGAACGATCCAGGAGACCGCCTTGCCTGTGCCGATGCTGAGCCGATCGATGCAGTCCGCGAGCTTCATTCTGCGTTCTCCGTTCCCCGTTCATCGTTCCCCGTTCAGGGTTACCAAGCAACAACTTCCAGATCGTGGATCATCTTTTCCTTAAGCAATTGGCATCAGGGCTCCGACTCCGACGTCCGATCCTCACCACTCACGCATAGGCGGTTCCGCCTCCCGCATCCCGCCTCCCGCATTCCGCATAACCGATAACGGATAACTCATCCCAGATAACCGATAACGGGTAACTCCTCACTCATTGCTCATTGCTCCCTCCTCCGCGTAGGGATAGGGCAGGCGGATGAGCTCGGCATAGGGTTCCACCTTCCTGC
>JAZKRN010000248.1:0-4171 GCA_036628655.1 Desulfohalobiaceae bacterium
CCAGGCGGGCCGTGTCCAGGACGTTGCCCTCGCCGTCCCGGAGCAGGAAGCGGATTTCCTTGTCCGCATGGGAATCCGAGGAGGTCACCACCTCCACCGGGCCGCCTCCGGGGTTGGACAGCTCCAGCCTGGCCGTGCCGTTGCCCCCTTGCAAAAAGCGCCCAGTGGATACGGACAGGGACAGGGATCCAGGGGCGGTCTGCACGCTCCGGCTGTCCTTGAGCCGCACTAGACGGCCAGGTGCCGGGCGGACCTCCACCACCTCGGTGAGCTCGGTGGTTGCGTCCAGATCCTTGTATCCGCCCACCGTGACCGGGGCCTCGCGCTCGGCCCCGGGTGCCAGGTCGAATTCCGCCGAGCCATGGCCGCGGCCGGCCGCATCCACAAGAAGCCGGACATTTTCCAGCTTCTGCTGGGCGGGGTTTTTCACGTTGTAGATCAGTCGATTCATCAGATTCCGGCGCAGGGGCGCGCCGCTTGAAAGCTCGGTCTCCACCAGGGACAGGGTGATCCCTCGTGCCGGGCTGCTCCGGCCGGTGTCGTCCACAGCCGTCACGCTGTAGGCGCGTCTACCTCCGTTGTATCCCTTGTCGGTGAAGGAGCTCTTCTGCAGCGGGGACTGGTTCAGCCGGGTGCCGTTGGAGTCGCGGCCCAGGTAGACGTTGAACCCGGCGATGTCCCCGCCTGGATGCTCCCAGGAGAGGACCGGGGCCTGATCCGCCTGTTGCATCACCTTGAGGGAGGAGACAGGCATGAGATCCTGGTTCAGGTAGGCCGAGCCCGAGGGCGGGGATTCGTTACCAGCCTGGTCCACCGCGGTGACGGCGTAGCAGTGCTCTGTTGCGCTGAACTCGGTGTCCACCACCCTGGGCGGGTCCCGGTGGGGAATCCCGGTCAGCAAGGGCTCCAGCCCGGAGACCGAGTCGATGCTCGAGGCATCCTCGCGATAGAGATTGTAGGTGAGCTCCTCGGTTCCTTTGGGGGCGCTCCAGGCCGCTTTGACCCCGTTGCCGGCCAGGTCCAGGGTGAGATCCGTCGGAGCGTTCGGCGCGACCGAGTCCGAGGTCAGGGTAATTTTCCGGCTCAGGCCGCTCTCGCTTTCCTGCCCGTTCTCCTGGCGCACGCTCACCACCGCGTAGGTGTATTCCGCGTCGCTCTGGGTGCGGTCCGTGTACTGCGTTTGATCCGAGGGGATCAGGTCCGAGAGAGGCGTCATCTGCCCCTGATTGGGGGCCTGCCTGTAGATCCGGTAACCGGTGCAACCGGGCACCGCCTCCCAGGAGAGCTTAATCTGGCCCTCGGGTCGGGGGGTGCCGCTGAAGCCCTCCGGAGCACGCAAGGGAGGCAGGTCACCCTGGTAGACCTGGTACGCGTTGTCCGCCTCGATACTGGAACAGACGTTACCCAGGTCGTCACGGGCCTCGTATTCGAAGGACAGGGTCTGGGCCGAGTCGAGTCCCGCCTCGGCCGGCAGGGTGAGCTCCGCCCGCCAGGTCTGGGCGTCGGATCCCTGGGATCCGATCCGCTCCAGGCCGGTGATCCGGGTCGACTCGCCAGTGGAGCCGGAGAGATTATAGCTGAGCTCTGGGCTCGTGCCCTGGGCCACCGCCTCGTTCAGACCCAGGACGACTTCCACGTTGCGGGGGCTGGTGCTATTGTTCCGGATGGGAGCGGAAGGGGTGAGGGCGATCCGGGAAAGGGCGGGGCCGTCGGTGTCCAGGAGGAGCTTTTTGCCCGTCTCGATCGTCGTGCCCCGGTTGCCCGCTTCGTCACGGGCCGAGAAAGCCGCCCAGGCCGGGCCCGAGGGGGTGCTATTCGTCACCTCGAAGCTGCCGCTGTAGACCAGCTCTGCCTCGGAGGAGAGCTTCACGCTCATGGGCGTGCCTCCCTCCGGGGTGAGGCTGAGGAAGGGCCGGGCAGCCACGGGCTCGGACAGCCGAAGGGTCACGTCCACCCGCCCCGGGGCCACGGCCCCGGTATCCGGATCCTGTTCCCCCTGGGGCTCGTATTCCACGGCCAGGGCCCGGGGAGGGGTGCCGTCCGCTTCCGCAAGGGCGGGCTCCGAGGGCTCGCTCGGAGTTCCGGCCTGATTGAGGCAGACGACGCGGTAGTAATAGGTACCGTCATCCTGGGGCATGTCCGTGTAGGAAGCCCCGGCGATGGGATCCGCTGTCAGCTTGTCAGCCTGGGCCGGATCGCTGAACTCGGAATCCTTGCGGTAGACCAGGTATCCGGAAACCCTTTCCGTGTCCGGCGGCCTCTGCCAGGAGAGCTTGACCTCGCCCTGCTCGCTCGGTGTTGCGCTAAGCGCCCTGGGCGGGAAGGGAACCGCGGTGTTCAGGGTGACGTCCACAGCCTGGCTGGGATCGCTTGTGCCGCCTCTGTTGATCGCTCTGGCGGTAAGTCGGTTGGCACCTTCGGCAAGCCCGATGCGCAAGGCAAACGTTCCCTGTTCGTTCACTGTGGCATTGCCGGCCAGGGTGCCGTTGACATAGGCCCGGATCTCGCAATCCGGCCGGGAGGTGCCCTCCAGAGTCAGCTCCGGCTGGTTGGTCACCGTTCCCGGCGAAGGGGAGGTGATTTGCGGGGAATCGGGAGCGGCCAGGGCTACATCGAAGGTGTAGGAGCGCGCGGCCACGTTGCCCAGGCTGTCCACTGCCTCGATCCGCAGAGTGTGCTCCCCGTCCTCTATCTCGGAAAGGTCCAGCTCAGCCCGGTAGGGCCGGGAGTGTGCCGAGACCAGGTTGTCCCCGTCCACGGCGAAGGCCACCCGGCTCACTCCGGAAGGATCCTGCGCCCGGACGCGGAATGCCCCGGATTCGGAAAGGGGCTGGGCCTGGTCCAGAGAGGTCCCGTCATATTCGAGCCCGCTTATCATTGGCCCTTCCCGGTCCCGCTCCGGTGTCGCCGCTGTCGTGTTCACCTGGGGTGAGCTCCCGCCGCTGATGTTCATCGCGACCGCCGCGAAGTGATAGGTGGCGTTGTTCTCCAATCCCGCCACCTTGGCCGAAGGACTCGAGCTGGTCGTCTCCGGGCTCATGCCCTGTACGGAATCGAATTCGGAGCGGCTGGCGTATACGGCGTAGTGCCCCAGGAGATCCTTCTCTTGCACCCCGCTCCAGGAGAGCTCGGCATAGCCGTCGCGGCCTTCGGCGGAAATATCCTCGGGGTTGTCCAGCCAGGTGGCAGCGGTTATCTCCCGCTTGGAGCCCTCGTTGCCCGCGGCGTCCACAGCCGCGATCCCGCAGGAGTATCCCGAGGCGCGGTCCAGGCCGGTACGTTCCCGGGAGGTGCGGTTGGCCGGCAGGACCTCTGGGCTCTGTGAGCCGTCCCAGTAGAGGCGGTATTCCTCTGACTTCTCCCCCGCGGGCGGATCCCACGCGATCTCCAGGCTGCTCCGGCCCGATTCCACCCGGAGGTTCCGCACGCGTTCCGGGGGGCTGGTATCGGAGACGGTCGCGGAGACCGGGGAGACCTTGTCCCGCCTGTTGCCCGCCCTGTCCACCGCGGCCACGGCGAAGGAGTAGGTCTCTCCCCGGGTGAGCCCTGTCGCTGTAAAGCTCCTGGTTCCCGCTGACAGCTCCGCTTCCGGGCTCATGCCCTGCAGCTGAGAAAAATCGCTTTCGCCGACAAAGACCTGGTACTTGGCCACATCCCCGTGCTGCGACTGATATTCGGACCAGTCCAGCTTTGCCGTGGTTCCGTTCAGCTCCCCGTTGACGGAGAGGGAGCCCGCCACTTCTGGGGGAGCGATGTCGTCGAAGACAATGCGCAGGGTGGAATTGGGGCTCAGATTGCCGGCTCGGTCCCGGCTGATCAGGACAAACTCGTTTTCCCCGGGAGAGAGGCTCACCTCGTGGCTCCAGGAGCTCTGATCCGTGTGGCCCACGATCCGGGTGCCGTTCAGCTCCACAGAGGCGTCCACCGCCTTGCTCCCGCTGATTATCTGCGTGGTCTGATGCGTGGGCGATGTCGCGGGATCCGGCTCCGGTGCCGGTGGCGGAGTGGTGTCCACAAAGAAGCGGGGGCTTTGCATGGCCATGGCGTTGCCCAGCTTGTCCCGGAGCCGGATATTCAAGGTGTAAACCGACTCTGGAAGGGGACCGTCTGGAGTGAAGACCAAATCGCCTTGGGAGATCTGCCAGTTTCCGGGAACCTCCCGGTTCGATCC
>JAZKRN010000249.1:0-4103 GCA_036628655.1 Desulfohalobiaceae bacterium
ACCAGAGTCAAGTTGTTTGTGGCGGAGACAGCTGCAATCTGGCCATCGGCAAAACCTGGACATTGTCCTATGGCCGAAAGTCTGGCTCGTTCATGGGCATGCCATTCCGCAGCCTGGTCGTCATAAGGAAGGATGGGCACAGTGGGGAGGAGGACTTCGAACAGGAATTCTCCAAGCAGGTCACGCTTTTTGGATTTGCCGAGACGGTGGTATCCATACAGGAGCTCATGCCAAACAATGCTGGCGGTAGCAATGCGGTCTTCAAAGCGTTCTATTTTATCTGTTACTCCCGGATTCGGCTCAGGCTTTACCAGCTCAGAAAATACGTTCGTATCGAGAAGATAGCCTTCTTTCATAACAAGGGATCCCGGCCCGGGTTTTGATCCCGCAAGTCTTCAAGATCCCGGGACTCAAGATATTCCGTGCGCTGCTGGTCCCATTTTGAGCGAAAGCGGGTGTAAGCCTGAAAAAAACCTTCCCTGGAGCCTGCCTGCAGGCGTTGATATGAATCTATCGACAGTAAAACGGCCACGGGTTTGCCCCTTCTTTGAATGAAAATCGGACCACTTTTTTCCGCCTCGTGAATAATGGCTGGCAAGCGGTTTTTGCTTTCCGCTATGGAGTAGTGCTTTGCATCCATTCCTTTTCTTCCTTGCTTCACGTTTATAGCCATGATTCTGGCTATCTGATGGTTATTGTCAAGGAGAGACATCGAAAATAATCACTGTGAGCCTGTCCCTTTATGCACACCATTCCATTTCAATTTTTTGTAAATCCTGCGCCGATGAATAAGGGATCAGCGCCCCCATCCGCGACTCCTGCCATATCCGTTCCCTGTGGGCGGCTTGGTAAATCTGCTCTTCGTCGGGGAATTGTTCAGCAACACGGTGAATGATCCGCAGCTCCTCGTCAGAGAGCTCCTGGGCCTGTTGCGGGTCCGACTCCTTGATGGGCTGCAGCAGGTCCTTGTAGTTGTTCAGCTGAGGGCCGCAGGGGATGGCCGCGTAGCTGGCGCCGGTTAGGCTCCGGCCCAGGTTCCGGTAGGCGAGCATGTCCGCATACCAGAGGTACTTGGCCAGGAACAGGAACCTGTCGTCCTCCTTGAGGAGCTGTTTGCCCAAAATGTCTTCGAAGGTTCGGGCAACGAGCTTGATTCGGGCGAGATCGATCTCCCTGTTGCCGGTATAGCCGTCTGGGCAGTCATCTTCCTGGAGCTGTCTGCGCAGAGCAGCATCCATGGCCCTGGTCTGGATCATGCCGGTCTCCCAGCGCTTGATGCTGGCTATGCCCACATCCATGGCCCGGGCCAGCTGGTGCTGGGACATGCCCTTGGCCTTCCGGAGGGATTTGATCTCACTGCCGGTCAAAAGGCCCATCTTTTCCCTGTACGCGTCCGCAATCGCCTTCTGTGCCTCTCCGGCATTCTGCACGGTTCCCGCCTCGAGACCGCACTCCGTGCAGACAAAGACTTCCGTAACATACTCTACGGTCACGCCCTTGATGGTGGTCTGCTTCCGCAGCGTTTTCAGCTCCATGGGGTTGGAGCAGGCCGGACATTTCATTTCCGTCATAGAGTGTCCTAATGGTGTCGATCCATGTGCAGGGAAACGAGCCAGAATGCACCATTTGCCAGAGCGAATTTCAGATATACCGCGCAGCCCAATCCGAGGCTTTCGATTGTGAAGGGATAGAGCTCCAGGCCGTGAATGTCGTCCTTGTATGACTTCTGAGGCGGGTGAGAACCTGCATAGTGCTCCTGGCCCGCCTTCTCCAGCAGTTCCTCCAGCACCTCGAACAACTCCACGCCAATGTCATATCTGAGCTCAATAGCGTCCGCGGCTATGGCGTCATGGTCGATCAGGAAAACCTGCCGGTTTTGGACAGCGGTTCTGGCTTCCCTCAATTTATTGTTCAGCTCTTTGTGGGATGGCCTGTCCATAAAGTGGTATCAATTGATGCTAATGTCAATAAAAAAGGGGACAACTGAAACATGGATTGGGAGGCCATGCCGGACGTTCCCCAACCTGAAGTTATCAAAAGATGTATCATACCCTGTGCTTCATGTGAAAGGAAACAAAACCCCAAGGATAAGCAAGTAGGTGTCACTTTATGCTCCATGTTGACCCGACCCAAGGACCGGAGTATTGGTGAATAAGGATCAGGAGATTGCCATGCCGAGACTGACAATTCCCCTCTCCGAGGAACGCCATCGGGCGCTCAAGGATGCGGCAGCACGCAAACGAAAAAGCATTGCCAGGATCATTGAGGAACGCCTTGAGCTGAGCGGCATCAAGACCACCGAAGCGGCCGCGGATCTCGTGGCCAGGGCAAGATCCAGATCCGAGTTGGACGATGCCGGGGGGCTCAAGTTGGCGATGGATGAAACCCGCGCTGAACGAGACCGCAAGTGAGTCAGCTTGTCCTGGTTGACACCAACGTGCTGGTCAGCGCCTTCCTTTCCAGAGAATGAAAATCCCTGCTTTTCGTCATCCTGGACGGCATGCTCAGCGGAAGCACCCCCTTCATCCTCTCGACCCAACTCCTGGCCGAATACCGTGACGTGCTCCTAAGGCCACATGTTCACAATAACATGGACAATACCCGGCCTGTTACTTTATGTTCCCATTTTTTTCGTGAGCCGTCTTGACTTCATTCCAAAATAATTATAATATTTTTGGAATGAAGTCCAAAAAGATTATATTACGACAGGTAACAAGCAGGATTTCGGACCGCCTTTTCCAGGGCAAGGCGATCATTCTGCTGGGCCCCAGGCAGTCGGGAAAGACCACTTTGATCCAGGATGTCCTGGAAAGAAGCGGTGAGAAATATCTGATGCTCAATGCGGACGAACCGGATGTACGGGAGCTCCTTGAAGAAGCCTCGTCCGCCAGGTTGCGGACGATTATCGGCAATAGCCGCCTCGTTTGTATTGATGAAGCTCAAAGAATCCCCAACATCGGCCTTACCCTCAAGCTCCTGACCGACCAGATTCCGGAAGTGCAGGCCATTGCCACGGGATCCTCCTCTCTTGAGCTTCATTCCAGCATCGCGGAGCCCCTGACGGGGAGAAAGTTCGAGTTTACCCTGCCGCCGCTCGCCTTTGAGGAGCTGTCGAATCATCACGGCCTTCTTCAAGAACGACGCTTTCTGGAACACAGACTGGTCTATGGCAGCTATCCCGAGGTTGTTATCAGCTCGGGGCAGGAAGAGGAATTGGTGCGTCTTTTGGCGGACAGTTACCTGTTCAAGGACTTGCTGACCCTGGAAGGCATCAAGAAGCCATCCCTCCTTGAAAGGATTGTGAAGGCCCTGGCCCTCCAGCTGGGGAGTGAGGTGTCCCTCCCTGAGATCGCGCGTACAGCAGGAGCTGACACACATACAGTGGAGCGCTACATCGACTTGCTGGAAAAGGCCTTTGTCCTATTCCGAGTGCCTGCCTACAGCCGAAATGTGCGGAATGAGATCAAAAAGGGCAGAAAGATCTACTTTCTGGATAACGGTGTGCGCAACGCAGTGATCGGAAACTTCCTGCCCCTGTCCAGCCGGACCGACACGGGCGCTCTCTGGGAGAACTATCTGGTGGCCGAAAGGCGCAAGATGCTCGCCAACAAGGGAGTAAACGCCACGGCATACTTCTGGCGGACAACCCAGCAACAGGAAATCGACTATATCGAGGAACGAGAGCGGTCCTTGCTGGCCTGTGAATTCAAATGGAACCCGAATAAAAAAAGAAGCCGCTTTCCAACGACTTTCCTGAGGGCGTATCCGCAAGCCCAAACCAGGTCGATCACTCCATCGGATTACGATCTGTTTCTAACGCAGGCCGATTTCTAAGACTCGGATTCTCGTAATCGGAATACGAACAGCCTGACACTTTATGCTCAAGGTGAATGTTCGTATCAAGAAGATATCATTCTTTCATAACAAAGGATCCCGGCCCGGGTTTTGATCCCGCAAGTCTTCAAGATCCCGGGACTCAAAATATTCCGAAAGCATTCAGAGGATTAACCGCCCGTTCGCTCCCGCTCACTCGACATGGGGGACCCAAAGGGACGTGATTGGCAAGCGAAGCTTGCCTGGGCCTATCCCCGCGGCAACGGTCC
>JAZKRN010000250.1:0-4062 GCA_036628655.1 Desulfohalobiaceae bacterium
CGCCCTTTTGTCACCTCAAATAGGTGCCGGACAACGAAGCAATTGGAAGATTGGGGTCGCCCTGCTAAGAGACCCCGGAAAACCGGCAAGGACGGATCATGCGCGAGGCCAGGACCGGATACACTGCACGGGCGGACGGGACGGATCCGTGGCTGCTCCTTTCCGTTTTCCTCCTGATGGGACTGGGGCTGGTGATGGTGCTCAGCTCCAGCGCTATCCGGGCGGAGCGCGTCTTTGGCCAGGAATACTATTTTTTCGGGCGGCAGCTGGTGTACGCCCTGTTGGGGACTGGAGTGCTCTACACCGCCTGGAGGGTGCCTATCGGCCTTGTCTTTCGGCTGGTGTATCTTTGGCTGCTGATTTCCCTGATCCTGCTTTTGTTGACCCTGACTCCCATAGGCACGGGGACCAGCGGAGCGACCCGGTGGCTGGATCTGGGTGTGGCCACCCTTCAGCCGGTGGAGCTGGTCAAGGTGGCCCTGGTGGTCTATCTGGCCTACTTTTTCAGTCGCAAGCAGGACAAGATCAAGACCTTCAGCGTGGGCTTTCTGCCGCCCATTCTGGTGACTCTCGCCTTTGCCGGGGCCTTGCTCCTGCAGCCCGATTTCGGAGGGGCGGTCTTCATTACCGCTCTGTTCTTCTTCATGAGCCTGATGGGGGGGACACGGCTGGTCTATCTCCTTGCCTCGGGTCTGCTCTGCTCCGGGGCCGGAGCCATCATGCTGGTCAATTCCCCCTATCGGCTGCATCGCTGGACCGCTTTTATGAAGCCCTTTGAGAACGCCCAAAACGTGGGGTATCAGCTGGTTCAGTCCCTGTACGGCCTGGGCAATGGCGGACTCCTCGGAGTGGGGCTGGGCGAGGGCAAGCAGAAGCTCTTCTTTCTGCCCGAGGCCCACACCGACTTCATTCTTGCCGTGGTGGGCGAGGAGCTGGGTTTCGCCGGGCTGTCCGCAGTGTTTTTCCTTTTGGGGGTGTTTTTGATCAGGTGCCTGAGCATCAGCTTGAAACAGCAGGACCTCCAGGCCCGCTTTACCGTTTTCGGCCTGGGTCTGATCGTTCTCCTGGAGGCTTTCCTGAATATTGCCGTCGTGGTGGGGGCCTGTCCGCCCACTGGGGTGCCCATGCCCTTTCTCAGCTACGGCGGGTCCAATCTGCTCGTCATGTGTCTGTGCAGCGGGCTTATCCTGAATATCGGCACCAGGAGGCGCGACTAGCGTGAAACGCATCGTCCTGAGCGCCGGGGGCACCGGTGGCCATATCTTTCCCGCCCTGGCGGTGGCGGATGAGCTCGGGGAGCGCTATCCCTGGGCGGATATCGTCTTTGTGGGCGGGGAAAAGGAGCTGGAAAGGCGGTGGGCCGAAAAGGCAGGGCTCCCCTTTCTCTCGCTTCCGGCCAAGGGGGTGTTGGGCCGGGGCATACGCTCCCTGGGCTCCTTCTGGTGGATCAGCCGCAGTCTGCTCAAGTGCAGCGCCTTCTATCGACGCTTTCGGCCCCAGGTGGTGATGGGATTCGGGAGCTACGCCGGGTTCGTGCCCGTCTGGATGGCCTGTCGGCAGGGAGTCCCCTGCGCGATCCACGAACAGAACAATCGGCCGGGAATGACGAACAAGATCCTGGGCCAGAAGGTGGATCGCGTATTTCTGACCTTTCCCGATGAATCGGAGAGCTTCTCCGCGGACAAGGTTGTGGAATCGGGCAATCCGGTGCGCAAGGACCTTTTGCGCAAGGGGGAGCAGGAAAAGTATTACGCCCACGAGGGCGCCAAGAATATCTTTGTCCTCGGCGGGAGCCAGGGGGCCAAGACCCTGAACCAGGTCATTCTCAAGGCCCTGCCCTCGCTGGCCTCCTTTTCCGTGAACATCATGCACCAGACCGGTGAACAGGACTACGAGCAGGTCAGACAGGAGTACAGGAAGCACGGCCTGGATGAAACCCTGGTCCATCCCTTTATCGACGACATCGCATCCGCGTACGGGTGGGCGGATCTGGTGATTTGCCGGGCGGGCGCATCCACTGTGGCCGAGCTGACCGTTATGGGGCGGCCGAGCATCCTGATCCCCTTTCCCTACGCCACGCACGCCCATCAGCTGGACAACGCGCGCTATCTGGAGCGCAAGGGCGCAGCCTATGTTCTGGAACAGAGCTATCTGGACGAAGTGAACCTGACCCACATGATCGGCGATCTGCTCTCCCTGCCGGGCAAGCTCAAGGAAATGGGCAGCGCCGCGCGCCGTTTGTCCCGCCCGGATGCTGCGGAGCGCATCGTGAACGGTCTGGAGGAGCTGATCAACACGCCCAGGGGGCAAGGAAATCAGAAGCGAGGAGAGGCATGAAGACCAGACTGCGTGCAATCCATATGGTCGGGATCGGCGGCGCGGGCATGAGCGGGATCGCCGAGGTCCTGATCAATCTGGGGTATAGCGTATCCGGATCGGACAAGGCGGAGAACGAAACGGTTCAGCGACTCCGGCGGCTCGGGGCGCGAATCGAGAACGCGCACAAGGCGGACAACGTGGAGGATGCCGAAGTCCTGGTCAAGTCCACCGCCATCGATTGGGACAACCCCGAGGTGACCGCGGCCAGGGAGAGGGGAATCCCCGTGATCCCCAGGGCCGAGATGCTCGCAGAGCTCATGCGCCTCAAGACGGGGATCGCAGTGGCCGGAACCCACGGCAAGACCACGACCACCTCGCTGCTTGCCGCCATTTTCACCCAGGCGGGGATGGATCCCACGGTCATCATCGGGGGCCGCTTGAATGCCTACGGCAGTCACGCCCTCATGGGCGAAGGGGAGTATCTCATCGCGGAGGCGGACGAATCCGACGGCTCCTTCCTCTCCCTGCTGCCCATCCTGAACGTGGTGACCAACGTGGACCTGGATCACACGGACTACTATCCGGACATGGCCTCGGTGGATGAAGCCTTTATCCATTTCATGAATCAGGTGCCCTTTTACGGGCTCAACGTGGTATGCGGGGACGACCCCGGGGTTATGGAGCTTCTCCCGCTGGTCAAGCGACCGGTGCTGACCTACGGAATGGGTCCGGACAACGATCTCCGGGCGGAAATCCACGAGCTCGGGTTTGTCAGCCGCTTCTCCGTATACAGGCAGGGCGGACACTGGGCCGAGGTGACCCTGGCCCATCCGGGACGGCACAACATCCAGAACGCCCTTGCCGCCATCGCTGTGGCGCTGCACGCGGGGCTCTCCAAGGAATCCGTGCTCAAGGGGCTGGAGAGCTTCGGCGGAGTGGGCCGTCGCATGGAGAAAAAGGGTGAGAGCGAGGGGGTGCTCGTGCTGGACGACTACGGGCATCATCCCCGGGAGGTCGAGCTCACCCTGCAGACGATCAGGGAGGTCTACGGCGACAGGCGGCTCATCGTCGTGTTCCAGCCGCACCGCTTCAGCCGGACCAGGGATCTCTTCGCCGATTTCTGCCGCGCTTTTACCCAGACGGATCTGCTCTTTGTGACCGAGGTCTACCCCGCTTCCGAGGACCCTATTCCCGGGGTGAGCGGGATTTCCCTGGCCCAGGGGATCAGGCAGATGAGCG
Organism: Desulfohalobiaceae bacterium; assembly: GCA_036628655.1. Taxonomy (GTDB): domain Bacteria; phylum Desulfobacterota; class Desulfovibrionia; order Desulfovibrionales; family Desulfothermaceae; genus JAIPDU01. The sequence goes on from JAZKRN010000250.1 coordinate 3,559, forward strand.
GGCAGGAGGTCATGTCCTGCGAGGATTTGTCCGCCTGCCTCCGCGAGCTGCAGGATATCGCCGCACCTGGAGACGTGATCCTGACCCTGGGGGCGGGCAACGTGTCGCAGCTGGGGCAGATGTTTCTGAAAGCACCCCCGCAATGACATCGCGCAAATTGGCCGGCGGACAGGGACCGCGGGAAAGGGCGGCTTTTTTAATATGAAAATGCATTTAACATTTTGAATTGTTTGGGGAAATTGTCGGGAGCGGCTCGTCGGGATGTGCGCTGAGTCCGTGTTTCATATACGGGCGCGCCCTTGTCGCCATCAGCGTTAGGCGCATCTGGTGAATAGCCACTGGAAAGGCCGCGCTGCAGCGCGTGAGAGGAGAACATACACTCTCTCAAATGAGCTGGAGCCAATCAGTTTGTGCTGATCCCGGCATTCAACTCCGGGATGAAACACTGGCCTCAGTGCAATCCCCGACTCGCCGCGCAGCATTTTCATGCTTGGTTGTGCCCGG
>JAZKRN010000251.1:0-4025 GCA_036628655.1 Desulfohalobiaceae bacterium
GGCATCCTGGACGGGGTGACCACCAATCCCTCCCTGATCAAGAAGGCGGTGGGCACGATGCAGGACAGGGGGGAGCAGGTGGACATGCGGCAGTATCTGGAAAAGCTGCTCACCGAGGCCGGGGACGTGCCGGTGAGCCTGGAGGTGATCGGCAGCGACTACGAGACGATGGTCCGGCAGGGGAGGTTGCTCTACAAGACCTTCAATCCGGTCGCGGGCAACGTCCTGGTCAAGATTCCGGTGGACCCCGCGTTCAGCAGGGGGGCGAAGACCCACTTCGAGGGGATCCAGGCCATACGGACCCTGACCGGGGAAGGCGTGCCCGTCAACTGCACCCTGATCTTCACCCCGGAGCAGGCCCTGCTCGCGGCCAAGGCGGGCGCCTCCATCGTAAGCCCCTTCGCCGGCAGGGTGGACGATCATGTGCGGAAACTGAACAACATGTCCTTCTCCAAGAAGGACTACTTTCCCGCTGAAGGTATGGACGCGGGGGAAGTGTCGGATATCGGGGGCATCGTCTCCGGGATCGATCTCGTGGCCGAGTGCGCGGACCTGCTGGCCCGGTACGGACACAAGGCGGAAGTCCTGGCGGCCAGCCTGCGCAATCCCCGCCAGACGCGTGAAGCCGCCCAGGCGGGGGCCCATATCGCGACGCTCCCCTTCGCCGTTATCGAGGAGCTCTTGACCCACGAGCTGACCATGGAGGGGATGCAGCTCTTCACCGACGACGTGGTCCCGGAGTACGCCGATCTCCTTGAAGGCTGACTCCCATCTTGAAGGTTGACTCCCATTCGTAAAGAGGGTTTTGGAATTGAAACCATTCCCGGACTCTGCGTGCGCGACACCTCTGTCATCCCCTGTCCTGCGGGCGGGATCCGGCGGATCGCCTCAGCAAAGCGGGCCCCGGGGCACACCCCGGAACGCCCCCGGGTGGATGCCGGATAAGAAGAAACTCGCCCTCGGGGGATTCCTCCTTTTGCTGGTTGTTCTCTTCTTTGCCTTCAACCTTGATCAGTATTTGCGTGTCTCCGTTCTCAAGGAGCTCAGAGAGACCTTCCTGGCCCTGTACCAAGAGCATACATTCCCCGTGCTGGGCGGATTCTTCCTGCTCTACGTGGCAGTGACGGCCCTGAGCCTTCCGGGATCATTGGTGCTGGCCCTGGCAACGGGAGCGCTTTTCGGCTTCTGGGGCGGGCTGGTGCTGACTTCCTTCGCCAGCGCCATCGGAGCGACCCTGGCCTGCATCCTGGCCAGATACCTCTTCCGGGACTGGGCCAGGCAGAAGCTGAGTTCCTGGCTGTATAAGATGGATTCCGGGGTACGGTGGGAAGGGGCCTTCTATCTGTTAACCATGCACTTGAACCCCGCGGTACCCTTTTTCCTGATCAATGTGGGCATGGCCCTGACCAGCATGCGCATAGTCACCTTCTACTGGGTGTCCCAGGTGAGCATGCTTCCCATGGCGGCGGTGGTTGTCAACGCAGGCAGGCAGCTGGGCGAGATCAGCTCCACGAGGGACATCTTCTCCGCGGACCTGATTATTTCCTTTCTCATCCTGGCCATCTTTCCCCTGGCTGTGAAGAAGATCGTGACCCTGATCCGGACCAAGCTGGGCAAGGGAAGAATCACCCCGTTCCCAGAGTCGGGCTCGGGAGGGAAATGACAGGTTGCGTGTCACCGACAACCTTCCGTAATACGGACAAACCGCCCGTAAGGGCCCGGAGCGAGCGCTATGCACACGGCGATGATCGGATTGGGCAGAATGGGGAGGAACATGGCCAGCCGCCTCCTGCGCGGCGGCCACGCCGTTGCGGTATACAACCGGACCCCCGCCAAGGCGGAGGAGCTCAAAAGAGATGAGGGCGCGGCTGTGGCCTATTCCCTGCAGGAGGTCGTTTCCCTGCTGCAGACGCCGCGTGTTGTCTGGCTCATGCTTCCCGCCGGAGAGGTGGTGGACGCGCATCTGCGGCAGGTGCTGCCCCAGCTGGAGGAAGGTGATGTGGTCGTGGACGGCGGCAACACCCACTACCGCGAGGACAAGCGGCGGGCCGAGACAGCCGCGGAACACGGGGTCGGATATCTGGACGCGGGCACCAGCGGCGGCGTATGGGGCCTGGAATACGGGTACTGCCTCATGGCCGGCGGAGAGCGCTGGTGCTTCGAGCGGGTAGAGCCGGTTCTGGCCACTCTCGCCCCGGAAGAGGGATACATGCACTGCGGTCCCACGGGTGCGGGGCATTTCGTGAAGATGGTCCACAACGCCATTGAATACGGGATGATGCAGGCCTATGCCGAGGGGTTCGAGCTCATTCAGGCCTCGGAGTACGCGGATTCCGTGGACTACAGCGCCCTGAGCGGCCTCTGGAACAGGGGCAGCGTGATCCGCTCCTGGCTCCTGGAGCTCGCGGAAGGGGCCTTTGCCCGGGATCCGCAGCTCGCCTCCATCAAAGGCTATGTGGAGGACTCCGGGGAGGGGCGGTGGAGTGTGCAGCAGGCCGTGGACACCGGAGTGAGCGCGCCTGTGATTGCGCTGTCCCTGATGCAGCGTTTCCGTTCCCGACAGGAGGACACTTTCGCCGACCGGGTTCTGGCGGCCCTGCGCCGGGAATTCGGCGGCCACGGGGTTGCGCCGAGCGACAAGGGCAACAGCTGAAGAGTGGAGGCATTCGCAATCCGAGACGGTTAACAGCCTGTTGAAAATGGCCTTATCAAACAGGGCGTTCAAAAATTCCAAGTGACGGGCGAAAAAAGCTCAAGGTCGTCGTTTAGATATCGTTTTTTCTCCTTTGCCCCAATGGGTGACATGGCGGAGGACCAGAGGTTCACTATCTGTGTCAAGAGTCTTGCCCACGGACCACCCCAGTGCAATGGAACAGGATTTCCCGGGGCAAGCACGGAAAGATACGAAATAAAATTATCTTAATATGTCGGTCCTGCCGTCTAATCTATTTCCTCTTATTCCCCTGTATACTTAAGAGCACATTCATAGACTTCCTGGCCAATACGAAATCCGCCTTTTTGCTGCAACAATTCCAGCTCATGCGAGAGATTGGGCAAAAGCCCGCTTCTTCTGGCCCAAATCAGAACTCCTACAGTACCTAGCACGGAATGACCCAGACGAGCTGCTACATTGCGAGCACTTTTTTCATCCAAAAGGAGAAGGTTAGCTCCGATTTCCTGCCCAAGAGCGATCACTTCTGCTTCTCCATAATCAAGATAGGACTGAAGGGAGAGAGCCCCAACATTGTTTTGAACGTTTTGAGGAATAATCCAATCAGCCTGGGATACTTGTTTGGCTCCTGGCATTCCCTGTCCTGTTTCAACTACTTCATTCCACACCGCACCAGGAATAATTATTTCTTCGGGAAATCTATACTGCAGTAAATCCAATCTCTCGATTGCGCTTAATCCGATGAGAATGGACGAATTGGATACAACTTTCATGGGAGATTATCCAAGGTAGATAGATCTCTGTCCAATTCCTTCCTGTCGTAGTGCCTGGATATGTTCTCCCTGGACAGCAACAAAAGAAACTCCCATTTGTCCATTCCAGCCATCTGTCTGGCCTTCCCAAGGGTGAGTAATCCCTTCTCATACAAACGCAAGGAAAGCTCTCTTTTAAGCCTTTGTTCCTGCTCATCAGGAGGTATGCGCAGAGCGTCCAGAAGCTCGTCGTCAAATTCCAAACGTATGCTCATCTGTATTGCCTCCATATGTTATTTTATTGCGTTTTCTCAGCTCTGGTCTGAGACAAGGCGTAACTACAGCCAATCACGCATGTCCATTCTTTCCAGACTAATCCAGATTGAAGTGGCTGACAATGAGCGCCTGAGACCCAAATGCTGTGGTGTGTCGGCCCCTTGTGCTTTGCCAACGGACCACTCCAGTGCAATGTTTCAAGGGGCAAGCAGGGAAATCCACGGGATAGTGAGGGCCGTGGCTGACAGGAACTCTGTCGGCCACGGCCCCTGAAGCTCTTATCTCCTTGTTATTCCGAGAAATTCCGTGGGCCAACATCTTCTCTT
>JAZKRN010000252.1:0-4021 GCA_036628655.1 Desulfohalobiaceae bacterium
GTACGTCCTCCAAGCGTGCCTGCGGGAAGCACTGAAGCGCCGTTCGTCTGCTGGCGTTAATCACCTCAACGCCCACAGATGCCAACTCTTGAGCAATCCCTTGATAATACGCCCTCCACTTTTGCATCCTCCCAGAGTCCGGGTTGTGCAAATTCACCGGATGATCCTCATGCCAATGAATCTTATTGTCCGTTGCCTGCATGTCGTAACCGAGAAGGATGATGCGCGTGTAGCCCAAAAGATAAGCCAAGTTTAATGCCTGATACCCACTATTCCTGCCGTTTCTCACGCGGGGCCACGTGTGACTTAATCCTTCAACTCCATCATTTATCAGCTTTTCTACATCAAAAATTTCCGTATCCTCTAGGCTGAATTTGCGACAATTCGGTGTATGAGCGTAGTGCTTGTGCCACCATTTTGCATCACATGCATAGAGGTGACTTAGTTTATCCGTAATTTGATAGGCGTTATTGATGCCAAGGAGCGGGAAGCCCGCCCGTTCGCACGCAGCAACGTCGCTGCGCGTGAGGGACGGGCCACCCGCTATACAGACAACCGTATCCTTGGCGTGCTTGCTATGTGATGGCCCTCTATGAGCCTGTGTCTTATAGCAAGGATTAAGCATTTACGCCTCACACTTGATGACCTTAATGGCATCATCGTTCATCAGCTTGCCGCCGACGCGCTTGCGGATATAGAACTTCACATAGCCGGGAGTGGTGATGTTGTCGTCAACAGTCACGCGCATGCCGACCAGGTTGCAGATCAAATATCCAGCTCTAAAGTCACCAAAGGCGATCGGGAAGTTACCGGAACCGACATCGGGCATGTCCTCCATCTCAACCGTGGGATACCCGAGCAGGCGGTTGGGCTCGCCAACCTGCAGACCAGGAGCCCACATATAGTTGCCCTCAGTGTCCTTAAACTTCCGCACAGTGTTCAGGGTCGCCTTGTTACACAGGAATCTTGCATTGCCGCGATACCCCGCCTTGAGCGAATACACGGTGTCCAGCAGCACGTCTCCAGGGTATCCAGGGGGCGAATCCTGCATACTCGGAAACCCGCTGGAGTCGCCGGTTGCAATGTATTCGAGCTGACCGAAGGTTCGGGACGGGGATGTCTCCTCGTCGCCAATATTCTCAGGCGTTCCATTCAGAAAGCCGGTTGGCTTCTTGGACCCATCGCCCACAATATAAGCCTTGCCCTCACCCTTAGACATGGCAACGCTGGCCTCGCTCCTGATCCAACTCTGCACATCGAAGAACAGATCATTCAGGGCCTCTTCCGTGGTCTGCGGGAAGGCATACAATGTGCCAAAGGTCGGCGCGACTTCCTGCAGGGTGGAGGTATCGGTTTCACTTCGAGCATCCGTTTCACCCACCCAGCCATAGGAAGCACCGCGCACGTTGACTAGCTTCTTGTAATCCGTAGTTCCAACGTTTTCCACGGTGGCGACTTGGCGCATGGGAGAAAGATCAATCAGCTTGTTCTCGATCTCCCGGCTGATGACTTCGGGGAGTGCATGACCCCCAGCAGTAGCAGTGCCGACGGAGACAGCCTTCTGCTGGAGCTCAGAAGCCGCCTTGTGGTCCTTGGGATTGCGAGCCCACTTCAGGAAGGCGTCCATGTGCTCCTTGGCTTCGGGGCTGATGTCACCCTGCCCGCCACCAGCAGCGATCCGGTTCTGATTGAGCTCCACACTTTCCAGTCGCTCCTTTACCGAAGAGAGCTCGTTCATTTCGCTCTCAATACGCTGGAGCTTTTCGTCCAGTTCGGCGGTGGACTGGTTCTTTTCCAGGGCCTGCAGCCGATCATCCTGGGCCTTCTTAAACTCCTCAAAGGAGTGGCCCAACTTTTCAATGGTTTGTTCAAGATCGTTACTCATATAATCACCTCGCAAGATTTAAGATTTTTTCATTTAACCAATCAACCTTTTCCGCAGCTTCTCCAGCATTTCGCTGGCAGAGTGCGTCATATCCCCCAGCAACCAAACGTTTCGCTTGATTGCGGGAAAACCCTGCGTTTCGCAGGAGTGACTCCAACTTTGTCTTTGTGGGAATCTCACCATTCCCAAGAGCCGCTTTCACATCGGAGACGCGGGCCTCTTGGTTCGCCGGGAAGGTCACAAGAGAGACCTCCCAGAGATCCACTTCTTTGTGCGTCAAGATGTCGTTGTCCTCGTCAATCTCGAAACGCTGCGGTATATATCCAATAGACATCCCTGAGAGCGCATCCATTCGCAACAGTTCCAGGGCTTCTTTGCCCCTCGGCGTCTTGGCAAGCTGCCCCTCCACATAAAGGCCATATTCGTCTTCCTCCATGCGGGTGTATTTGCCGATTACCTGCCGGAAATCGTGCTGCCATAGCATCGCAGGCATAGTCCCATTTTGTTCATGCCGTGCAAGGCTGTCGGCAAAAGCACCCTCTTCGATGACCTCTTTCATTCCGTCCTCATTGCCAAAGACGGAGCCATAGCCGGAGAATGTCCCGTCCTCATTGGCTTCTTTGACTCGAAGCCCAATATCAAGGTGCTTGTGTGTCATTTTCTTACTTTCCTCCCAATATGATTCACAGATGGCGCTCGCCTGTTCTGTGTCCTCCGCTGTTCCTTCGTCCATAACGATAGGTATGCAGCGTTCGATAAACTCATCGTGGCTTTCATTCGGATTCGGGGTTGGCATTGTTGTTCTCCCTCGGATTAATAGATGGATTGCGGAACTCATCTCCGCCATCAACACGGTTCAGGTTCTCGCGCTCCCTTACCTCATTGCGAGTCATCCATTCATTTTGTAGTGCGCTCGCGTAAAATTCGGACCTCGTCTTGGCGTCTGCCCGCTCAAGCGCATCAACAAGAAATTCAGCAAAATGTTTTTCGCCAGGGCTAAAGAGGTTACGGTTTACCGCGCTCTCAATGCGTCGAAGCCAAGGCATCAAAGTGTATTTAGTAAAGCTCAGAAAGAATTGCTCCGAGCTCGCATAAGTGCTTGTCTTATCTGCGTGTTGGAGAAGGACAGCAGGGACACGAAAAATCCGGGCAATTTCTTCAATTTGAAAGCGGCGAGTTTCCAAAAACTGTGAATCTTGGTTGTTCATCGTCACTGGGTTGAAGGCCAACCCCTCTTCCAACACCGCTGTCTTGTGTTGGTTCTTCCCACCATGCGTCCGCTCCCACTCCTGCCGCAACCTCTCCTTTGCCTCTTGGCTGAGCTTTTGAGGATGCTGCAAGTATCCACTCGGCTTGGCGCTATTGCGAAAATACCGCGCTCCGTAGTTCTCAGCCTCAACAGTCATGCCAATAGCATTTCGCTGATAGGCAATAGGAGACACACCCATGATCCCATCTAGGCTCATGCCCCGAATATGCAAAATATCATTGGTGGTGAATCGACCTATAGGACCACCCGCATCCCCTGAAATCCAATAAACAAGCGACCAATCGGGCAACTGTTCTACGTGGACTCGTTCGGGCTGGAGAGGCAAAAGTTCACGGACCTGATTCGCCCCATTCTTATTTTTGTACAAAAAGGCATTCCCACGCAGGCAGATCATCGCCGTGACCATCTCCCAAAACTCAAACGCGGTCTGCCAATTATTGGGGCGGTCATGGAGCAAGGCATAACTTGGGTTCCTCAGCGCCCTCTCCTTGCCCCCGGAATCGAGCCGCCGATAAACCATGCAAGGCAGAGAGGCCACGGATTCAGAGAGAACCTTGACAGCAGCATATACAGCGGAGGTTTGCAGGGCCGTATTTGTTGAAACACTCACCCCGGCTTCACTCGTCATGGTATATTCATCCAGTCGGGCGAGTTGTTCCGGTGAGTAACCCTTCTCCTCAATCTGTTGGTCCTGCCCCTGGTCCGCTGTCTTTTTGCGTCGGAAAATATCTAAAAAGCCCATCGCGGCTCCTATAACGTGAGCATCGGCTCAGTCTCATAAACCGATGTTTGGTCTTCGTATGTCACTGCCCGACTCAAGGCCATAATTAAAGCAACTACACCGTCGATCTTTTGGTTGTCCCGCT
>JAZKRN010000253.1:0-3999 GCA_036628655.1 Desulfohalobiaceae bacterium
GTAGTCGGAGGCTTCCGACCTCCTACTACCGATAACCGATTCACCGACTCACTGACTCACCGACTCACCGACCTCCGGACTCTGTTCCGGACCATTTGATTGAAATCGCTGAAGAAGCCCCTGGATTCGTGGGGGCCCGGAGCAGCCTCGGGGTGGTACTGTACCGCCATGATGGGTTTGTGCCTGTGGCGGAAGCCCTCCAGGGTGTTGTCGTTCAGGTTGAAGTGTGTGGTGATGATATCCTCCCGCTCGGAGAGATCCACGCAGAAGCCGTGGTTCTGGGAGGTGATCTCGATCCGCCCCGAGGCCAGATGGCGGACCGGGTGGTTCACCCCGTGGTGCCCGAACTTGAGCTTGAAGCTCTCTCCGCCCAGGCAAAGTCCCAGGATCTGATGGCCCAGGCAGATTCCGCCGACGGGGAAGTCCTCCATCAGGCGGGACACCGTGCGGCGTATTTCCGGCAAAGGGGCCGGATCGCCGGGGCCGTTGCTCAGAAAGATTGCATCCGGGTCGAGGCGGGCAATGTCCTCGTACCCGTACCAGGGGGGCAGGGCGAGGACCTCGAGGCCGCACTCCGTGAGCAGGCGCATGATATTCCGCTTGGCCCCCATGTCCAGGAGCGCTATCCGCGGTGCGGTGTCGGACCATGGAGAGCCGCCTTCCTTGAGCCGAACCTCCCGCGGACCTTTGGCGGTCCAGAAATACGGGGTTTCCGGCCCGACCCGGTCCACCAGGTTGAGGCCTTCCATGGGCGGGATTTCCCTGGCCTTGGCCACGACCCGCTCCGGATCCTCTTCCCGGGTGGAAATGCAGGCCCGCATGGCCCCCTGAATCCGTATGTGTCGGGTGAGGGCCCTCGTGTCGATGCCCTCGATTCCGGGAACGCCGTGGCGCACAAGGTAATCAGGGAGGGATTCGGCGCTCCGCCAGCTCGAAGGCCGCTTGCAGCATTCCCGGACAATGAAGCCAGCCGCCTGCACCCTGTCCGACTCCCCGTCCTCGGGGTTGATCCCGTAATTGCCGATGTGGGGATAGGTCATGCAGACCAGCTGCATGGAGTAGGACGGGTCGGTCAGGATCTCCTGGTATCCGGCCATTCCCGTGTTGAAGATGACTTCCCCGCGCGTCTCGCCGTCGCCGGTGAAAGAGCTTCCCTCGAACCAGGTACCGTCTTCCAGGCCTAGGATAGCCCGCATCGTTCTTGCTCCTGTATGATTTTCTCCGCCAAGGGCACGTCCTGGGGGGAGTCCACTCCCTGTCCCGCATGGTCCTCTGTAGCCACGGCGTGGATGGGGATCTCCGCCTCCAGGAGCCGGAGCTGTTCCAGTTTTTCCGTCCGTTCCAGGGGACTCGGTTGCATCTGTGCGAACAGGCGCAGGACCCGCATGCGATAGGCGTAGAGACCGATGTGGCCCCAGTAGATAGCCTCATCCGGCTCCCTGCCATAGGGCACCGGTGAACGGGAAAAGTACAGGGCGCGGCCCCATTGGCTCAGGACCACCTTGACCAGATCCGGATTTTGGGCATCATGGGCCGAGATTCGTCGAGCCAGGGTCGTGACCTGGACAGCAGCGTCACTGAAGGGTTCCATCAGCCGAGTGAGCATACGGGGCAGCAGGGTCGGCTCGTCTCCCTGGATGTTGGCGACAACCGCATCCTCTTCCAGGCCGAGTGTGTCCGCGGCCTCCAGCACCCTGTCGGTCCCGCTGTCGTGATCCCCGTGCGTCAGCACGAAGGGGATGTCCCGTCTCTTCGCCTCAGCGGCTATGCGTTCGTCGTCCGTGGCCACATAGACCCCGGAAAACAAAGGGCACTGTCTGGCCCTTTGCACAACGAGGCCGAACATAGGCTGTCCAAGGATAGGTGTCAAAGGCTTGCCCGGAAAGCGGCTCGAGGCGTAACGGGCTGGAATCAGGGCGTAGTAGCGCATGCCGGGTCCTTGATGAATCTGGCTTCACTGACGGGGTGAGGCGGTGTCCCCTTCCGGTTTTGGGGATCGCATTGCGATTTGCCAATGCTTGTAGTATGTTCGCCGAAATTCATTTTGCATATTCCCGGGATCGTTGCGGGTTTGACCCCACCCCCGGTCTCCTGCAAGAAAGTCGAAACGCGCAGTGTCGTTTCTCTGCTTTGGGTCCGTAGGGGAACCCAGAGTTGTTGTCCTCCAGCCGGAGAAGGACGGAAGAGGCGCCCCCACTCCGGTTGCGCCACAATAAATGGAATACGGTCCAAAAGCAACAAACTCTTAACAGGGCGCCCCCAATCTTCCAATTGCTGCGTTGTCCGGCACCTATTTGAGGTGACAAAAGGGCGTCTGATTGACTTGGCTTCACAAATAGGTGCCGGATTCAAATTCTCATGGAGGCTCACTACGCCCCAGTGAAACAAAAGAAGGTTTCACCCCGGTAGCATCACAAGGCTGAGCTACGGGGCAGGCGGGGTAAACTTGGCCCTTGAAATTTTTAAACGCCCTGTCTGATAGGGACTGTTTTCAAGAGACTCTTAATGGTGCCGCCTGGTGCGCCCGGATGTCAGGCGAGGTGATTCATTTCCGGCAAAGGAGAGGTCTATGCCGATTTTTATCTACAAGGCCAGGAACAAAGCGGGGCGCAAGGTCAAGGGCGAAATGGACTTGGCCAGCCAGGAAATGGCCAGAATGGCCCTGCAGCGTAAGGGATTCACCGAGATCAAGGTCAAGCCCAAGCCCAAGGACATTCTGGAGGGGACTTTTCTGGAGGGCAAGGTCAAGTCCAGGGACATGGTGGTTTTTTCCAGGCAGTTCTCCACCATGATCAACGCCGGTGTGCCCATCCTCGAGGCTCTGCAGGTCATGTGCGACCAGACGGAGAACAACAAGCTGCGCAGGAAACTCTACGAGATCAGGAACGATGTGGAGGGGGGCAGCTCCCTGTACGAGGCCATGGCCAAGCACAAGGACGTGTTCGACGATCTCTATACCAACATGGTCAACGCCGGAGAGACCGGCGGCGTCCTGGATACCGTCCTGGAGCGTCTGTCCGAATACATCGAGAAGGCGGACAATCTCAAATCCAAGGTCAAGGGGGCCATGGCCTACCCCGTGGTGATCTTTTTCATAGCGATCGCGGTGGTCGGCGTTATCCTGACCTTCGTCATTCCCACCTTCGAGGAAATGTTCCAGAGCTTCGGGACGGAGCTTCCCGTGGCCACAAAGATCGTGCTCGCCCTGAGTAACGCCGTGACCAGCAATTTCCTGTGGATCGCGCTGGGGATCGTTGTCCTCGTGGTCGGATTGAGCCTGTTTTACCGCTGGGAAAGAGGGAGGAAGATAGTGGACCAGACCATTCTCTTTGTCCCCATTATAGGTCCTCTCCTGCGCAAGGTCGCAGTGGCCCGTTTCAGCAGGATGCTCAGCACCATGCTCGCCAGCGGAGTTCCCATTCTGTATTCCCTGGATGTGGTTTCCAAGACCGCCGGAAACAGGACCGTGGAAGACGGGGTTAAAAAGGCGCGAAGGAGCATCTCCGAAGGCCAGACCATCCACGAGCCCCTGGACGAGACCGGGGTCTTCCCGCCCATGGTCATCCACATGATCTCTATCGGTGAGACCACGGGGAACCTGGACACCATGCTTTCCAAGATAGCGGACTTCTTTGACGACGAGGTCGATGTTGCGGTATCCACTTTGACTTCGCTCATCGAGCCGATCATGATCACCTTTCTCGGTGTCGTGGTCGGAGGCCTGGTCGTCAGCATGTATCTGCCCATTTTCAAGATGGCCGGGACCGTCCTGTAAGTCCGCCCGAGGGAACGGGAGCTCAACTCGAGAGTTGTTTATAGAATCAGCCGTACGAGGCAACGCATAAGAATACATATAACCCTCATTCCCGGGCCGACCCGGGCACAACCAAGCATGAAAATAGTGCGCGGGGAGCCCTGTTGAATCCTGCCTTCGGCAGGGCAGCTACGCTGCATTCAACAGGGCAAGTCGGGGATTGCGCTGATGCCTGTGTTTCATCC
>JAZKRN010000254.1:0-3983 GCA_036628655.1 Desulfohalobiaceae bacterium
ATCCTCTGAATACTTACCTGGAGCTCTTCCCTTCTCTTCAGAACTGGAAATGGTGAGCCCGTCTCCCTGGCCTCACCTCCCGGACACACCGGTCAGGTAAAGAGTGGCTGCATTTCATGCTCCGCGACCTTATCCCGCATGGCCTCGTCCGAGGGCTGTCCGTCGAACTTTGCGGCGGCGGACAAAATATGCGGCAGCACGGTGAGGTCGCCTGTGGTAACCAGAAAAACCTCCGGCAGGCCCAGCACCCACTTGACCGCTTGGCCGATGGCTTCCGGCTCGCTCAAAGGCTCGTACCAAGTCGCGTGCGTCCACTCACGCCAGGGATACTTGCGTCTGGCAACGGATTTGATGGTCTGCAGCGGGATCCCTTTTTCGTGGCAGTATTCGCGGAGCCTCAGAAAGGAATCCGCGTACTCCTGCATATGCATGAGCAAATAGTTGCATGGCACCAGGACCGAATCGAAGGGATATCTCTCGAGCGTTTCCAGGTGCCGTTGAGGCGCTTTGACTCCATGCCCGGTGATTCCGATAAACCGCGTAAGCCCCTTCTCCTTGGCTTCCACAAGATAATCCAGCGCCCCGCCTTCGGCCATGGCGAACTCCCGCTCGGTTTCGTCGGTCAGGTTGTGAAGCTGAAGCAGATCGACAGACTCGACCTGGAGTCGGTTCAGCGAGCGCTGCAACTGGTCCCTGGCCTGGTGATAGCCTGTCACATCGGTCTTGGTGGCGAGGAAGACGTCCGATCGACGAGTCCCCATCCATTCACCCACCCTGAGCTCGGCATCGCCGTAGCTCGGCGCGGTATCAATGTGGTTGATTCCGTATTGGTCCAGGAGCTCCAGGACCCTCGCGGCTCGGTCCGGATCAACGTCCTTGAGGGCAAAGGAGCCGAAGATGAGACGCGAGCTGGAATGTCCGGTCCGTCCAAAGGGAAGCTTTTCTATCACGGGCATGCTCGATTCCTCCGGGGTTTGTATCGGTGATGTTCATGGCACTGTTCTCGCATATTCCGCGCCAGAGTCGGCTCTTTATCGGAAGATGTGGTATTCGGTGTCGATTATGGGCCTGTGTCATGGGCTGCTTCTCAAAGCCGGCAGGATCAACTAGAAGCGCTCTAGCAGTCTCGGCAGGGCTATAACCCCCCAGATCAGGCAGGTGTGGATGATGGCCAAGAGGACCGCGGCAGAGCCCAGGTCCTTGGCGCGCCCCGCCAGATGGTGAAACGCCTCCCCTGCCCGGTCCACTGCCGCCTCCAGTCCGGAATTGAGCAGCTCGACTATCAGCAGTAGCAAAAGGCTTCCGATGAGCAGGGCCTGCTCCACATGGCTCTCGCCCAGCCACAGGGCCACGGGCGTCAACACAACCAACGCCACGACCTCCTGCCGAAAGGAGGCCTCGTTGCTCCCAGCCCACCGCAAACCGTTTCCGGAGTAATGGATAGCACGCATCAATCGGCGGAAACCGCTGTCCCCCTTTTTCCTCATCTTCGTGCACCCCTCCCTTTTCCGCTCTTCGCAGCATGAGTCGAGGCATCAAAAGCTTTCAGCCATGAATTCGCGCCATGAGCTCTTATGCGATTCAGGATCAAGCCGAGTCCCCGTATAGATCGTCATCGAAATGCCGGAACCGGATGCACAGCGCCCGACCTTTCACCGGGGTGCCTTCCCGCATGATAGTCAGGCCATTGTTTTGGTCGATCCGAAGGAGCGGAAATGTATCCTCACCGATCCGATCCGGCGGCAGGACCTCCATCTGAGCCGATCCGCTGTTCATCGCCCGCACTGCCTGCGCTATGTAAAAGCGGTTGGAGAAGGCAATTTTGTACTCGGATATGGTCTCGATCACCAGACCCTCCCCCGTATTCCCCTGGGCCATGTACACATACCCCTGCCCCAGATGCAGGACCGCCTTCTCGCAGATGAGCTGATTGAGCACGTTGTCGTGGGTCAAGGCCAGAAGCCGATCGTATCCCTCCTCCTTGGCATCTTCATAGACCTCGTCGTCGAGCACATCCGGACACTTGGGCTCATGTCCCTCCTCCGAGACCAACTGGCAGCTTTCGCGGCTGGTATCCAGAAAGGCGACCTGAACGTAGCGTTTGGCGAATCGCACCAGCTCCATGCTGAAGGGATTGGCCCCCACTATAAGCAAACCGCTCTTATTGGGCGGGATGGTGAGACGGAGCCTGGACGCCAGGGGTTTACCTGCCAGAGTGGCGAAGGCACCGGAAAGAAGGATAATCAAGAAGACCGTGTTCAGCATCAGCGCAAGCTGTTCCTCCCGCGCGGGCACCATCAATGTGGCGTAGGAGGCGGTGGCAAGCGCCACGATGCCCCGGGGGCCGATAAGGCCGATATAGAGCCGCTCCCGGAGGTTCAGCTCGGACCTGAGCAGTGAGAGCCAGACGGCCACCGGACGGGCCACGGCTCCGAGCGCAAGAGCGACCAGCAGCATGGCCCAGATCCTGTCCCCGAACCGGAAGGGATCGACATGGGCGGAGAGGAGAACGAACATGGTGGAGATGAGAATAATCGAGATCTGATCCTTGAAGTGGCGGATATGCAGAAGCTCCTTGCCCCGGAACCAGGCCAGGGTGAATCCGGCGACCGCCGCAGCGAGTGGACCGGAGGACGGAGCGAGGATATTGGCCACGTAGAAGAGACCCAGGGCTGAGGCGAAGGCCGCGATACCTGGCAATCCCTGCTCGCCGAGCGTGCTGACCCAGGGCAGGATATACCGACCCAGGAGGAATCCGCCGAGCCCTCCGACCAGAAGCCCGGCTGAGGTCACGAGGAGCATCTGCAGGCCCATGGCGCCGATCGGAGATCCCTCTGCGAGGAGGATGAATTCCAGGGCGAGCGCCGAGAGCAGCACCCCGAGGACATCGCCCCACGTGGACTCCCACATGAGCAGGATCTCCACCTTGGGCACGAACTTGACGCTCCTGAGGAGGGGGCCGATGACGGTGGGTCCGGTAACCACGATCAGCGTTCCAAAGACCAGGGATATCTCCCAGTCCAGCCCCAGGATGGAGTGTCCCAGAAAGCCGGCGCTCAACGCGGTAAGGGGGATGGTCAATCCCAGGACGCGGGGGATGGCCGACGGAGCGGAGCGGAACTCCCGGGACTTGAGGGACAGCCCGCCCTCGAAGAGGATAACCGCCACCACGATTTCCACGAGCGTGAGCATCCCGGCGCCCAATTCGTGGGTGTCGATCACGCCGAGAAAGGCCGGTCCGGCAAGAAGCCCCGCAAGCAGGTAGAACAGGATGGCCGGAATATTGATCCGTCTGGCCGCGATGTAGCAGAGAATCCCCAGAACCAGGGCGATAACGATATGCTGCAGTCCGTGCGGGTTCATGTGACCTCCGCCATTAGGCCGGGGTGTGCAGTGTACATACCTCTCATTCTCGGGCCACCCCGGACACAATGAATCATGAAATGGTGCGAGGCGAGTCGGTGACCAGGCAGATGCCGGTGTTTCATCTCACGTTCAATGTCGGAAATGGCCCACTCTGAGCGGCATATGCACAGGAGACATGTTCTCTTCGTAGCCTGTGCATCGCGGGCCTTGAGGGCAATATCAACTGGTCCCCATATCGCGAACAACAAGGGATCGCCTGTTCATGAAACACGGCTTCAGCGACATCCCGACGAGTCCCGCTTTGCCGACAATCCCGTCCGAACATTCCGTGCCCAGCCTGAATGGAGCGACAAACTCGTTGGCTATAGCTCCACCCCCGCTATTAAACCGCATTTTTTCCTGGCTGCCAAGCTCGTCTTCGGTCCCGTCCGCTCTTCAGTATCGTACTCTTTGCTTGCCGAAAACACGTCCGGTGAGACACCAAGGGGCCTCTAGGAGCCCTTCCCGTAATGCTCAGGAGCAAAGATCATGACATGAATACCCGAAGTTTGATACAGTCCAGGTAACTGTTCACCACCCCACTAATCATTGTAAGCCGACACGGGGTATTTTGAATC
>JAZKRN010000255.1:0-3924 GCA_036628655.1 Desulfohalobiaceae bacterium
CTGGCGATACCCAGCCAAACAGCGAGAAGGCGTTCAACTTCCTTTAAATATTTATCCTCAAGATGACCGAATGCATCATTGGTTTTTTCTCGGGGGACAGTAGTCATTTTATCCACCATGATTTCCGAGGTGCTTTTCAAGCCGTTGTCCTCTGATGGCTCCACACGAAGCCGGAATAACGGCGCACCCCGAAGAGTGCTTGTGAGAGGCAAGATCGTGAGGGAGGGATGAACTTCCAAAAAGAAGTCCGACTGAATCAATAGGGCCGGACGCGGTTTCCCGTATGCTCCAGGCTGAACAACTGGAATAATATCGCCCCGCTTCATTCCCACCCGTCTCGATCGGATACATTCTCGATCCACTCCAGGACTTCGGCTTCTTGGGGATCACGACTCACAAGCCTGCTTTGCCGACGACACTCCTTGGCAAATCCCTCTCTACGTGTATCGGGTACCCAAATTTGCACCGGCCGCAGCCCGGAAACCCTGAGACTCTCTCGATGCTTTCTAACTCTCTTAGAACTAGGGGTAGCCATAAAAAACCTTCCTTGCCGTTATATTCTATGAGCTATGTTTCATGTAACACCTGAACTATTCTTTGTCCAGCCATCGACTTATCTATGACGACAAATCTTTTTTGTGAAAGGAGTAAGGTGGAAGCGCTCCCCCTCCACCTGGAGAAGAAGGGGGGCAAATGAGGCACAGAGAGCGAGGGAATCTTCTCCGCGAGCTCCGCGCCTCGAGCGAGTCTTCGAGCGGGCGAGAGGTACTCTTCAGCTCTTATTGGAGAGGAGGCGACAATCCCGGATCTGCAGGTCGATGCCCACGAGGCCGTTGTAGGTATTCAGGCGGGGGGTGAAGGCGAGGCGGACGTTTTTGCCCGAAACTTCCGAACCCAGGGTCCCGGCCTGCCTCCAGGCCTTGCCCTGCATGGTCTTGCCGGCCTGCTCGTCCCGCAGCGCCAGGGAGACGTGGTTGTCCTTGAATACCTTGTGCCGCTCCACCTTGAGCGGCTTGGAGCAGAACAGGGGCTCGGGGTTGCCCGCGCCGAAGGGCTGCAACAGCTCCAGCTCCTTGACCAGGGTGAGGTCCACCCGGTCCAGGCCGAGCTCAGCCTCCAGATAGAGGCTCGGCTCCGGGAGACACTCGCCCACCTGCTGCCGAACCGCTCCGCAGAAGCTCTCCCGGAAGGCGTCCAGATCCCCCTCCCTCAGGCTGACCCCGGCTGCCTGGGGATGCCCCCCGAAGCGCACCAGATCCTGTCGGCACTTGCAGAGTCCGCTGAAAAGATCGAACTCGTCGATGCTGCGGCCGGAGCCCTTGAGCTGATCCCCGTCCCTGGCGAGCAGGATCGTGGGCCGATAGTAGCGCTCCCGGACCCGGGAGGCGACGATGCCGATGATCCCCTCGTGCCACTCCGGATCAAAGAGCACCAGGCCCGGGGAGTCCTTCCACTGCTCCGCCTGCTCCAGGGCCTGTTTCAAGATGGTGTCCTCCTGGCTGCGGCGCTTCTGGTTGTACTGCTCCAGGGTCCGGGCCAGATCCCGGGCGGTGTCCAGATCCTCCGCAAGGAGGAGCTCCAGCGCGGTGCTCGGGTCGCCCATGCGGCCCGCGGCGTTGATGCGCGGCCCCAGGCTGAATCCCACCTGCCCGCTTCCCACCGCCGAGGTGGCGGGCAGGCCGCTCGCCTCCTTGAGGGCGAAGATGCCCGGCCGCTTGGCCTCCTCCAGCAGGAGCAGGCCGTTCTTGACCAGGATCCGGTTCTCCTCGGTCAGCTCAACCACGTCCGCGACCGTGCCCAGGGCGACGAGGTCCAGATATTCCCGCATGTCCACGGGATCGCCGGGGAGCTTGCGGTTGAGGGCCGCCATGAGCAGAAAGGCCACACCCACTCCCGCGGCGCCGGAATAGATTCCAGATCCCAGCTTGGGATTGACCAGGGCTCGGGCGGCGGGCAGGGTCTCCCCGACCTGGTGGTGGTCCGTAACCACCACGGACATGCCCAGCTCGCGGGCCCGTTCCACCCCCTCCACGTCTGCCACGCCGCAGTCCACGGTGAGCAGGCACTCCGCTCCTGAGGCGGCGAGCTGCTCCAGCCCCTCGAAGTTGAGCCCGTACCCCTCGGTGAGCCTGTGCGGAATGTGGGGCACGGCATCGTAGCCCCGCCTACGCAGGAAATGCAGGACCAGGGCGGTCGCGGTGACCCCGTCCGCGTCGTAGTCGCCCCACACCGCCAGGGTGCGGCCCTCGCCGAGCTCCTGGGCCAGGACGTCCGCTGCGCGGTCCAGCTCCGGCCATTCCCCGATCCCGGGCAGATGACGCAGATTGGGCCCCAGAAAGACCTCCATGCGTTGGGGATCGGTCAGCCCCCTGCGCCAGAGGAGCTTGGCCAGGAAGGAGGATATGTTTAGCTCACTGGCCCACCTCTCGATCTCTGTCGGCTCGGCCTGGCCGTTGTCCCGCTTGATCCGCCATTGGCAGCTTTGCACCATAATATTCCGTTCAATGCCTCAGTTTTCCTCTAAGAGATGTGAACCGCCCGTTCGCTGTCGCTCACTCGACTCAGGGGACCAGAGGGACTCGAATTGTGCCCTGCAGACCGTTGCAGGGCACAAGCCCCAGCCTCGGCTCCGCCTCGGCGGGCCTTTGGCAAGCGAAGCTTGCCTGCGCTTTCCCCACGGCAACGGTCCGCCGAGGGGAATGTCACGCTTGTCGAGCGACCGGAGGACCGGGCGGTTAATACTCCGTGATCCGCAGATACACAGCTTCACATGAAAACAAGGAGCAATGAGTGATGTGTGTTGCTCACTACTGGGAGCCGGATTGGCTCTGGAGTACCTCGACCGCGCACTGCACCAACCGCTCGTACAGCTGCGGGTTGCGCTCGGAGCGGCAGGACTCCGCCCTGTACAGGCAGCAGAGCTCCTCGAAGGCGCGGTCCAGATCGTCGTTGACGATCCAGTAGTCGAAGCGCGGGGCGTGCTCGAGCTCCTTGCGGGCGTCCTCCAGGCGGCGGACGATGGTGCTGTCCGGGTCGCTCCCCCTGCCGGTGAGCCTGTACCGAAGCTCCTCCACGGACGGGGGCAGGATGAAGACGAACGCCGCGCTGCTCAGCGTGGTCCGCAGCTGCGCTGCCCCCTGCACGTCGATGTCAAAAATGAGGTGCCCGCCGCGGCCCAGGATCTGCTCCACGCTCTCCAGGGGTGTGCCGTAGAGGTTGCCGTGCACCTCGGCCCATTCCGCGAAGTAGCCCTGCCCGATGAGCTCCTCGAAGCGCTCCCTGGAGAGGAAGTGGTATTCCCGGCCGTCCTTCTCCCCCTCACGCGGTGCGCGCGTGGTGCAGGAGACGGAAAAGCTGAACTCGGGATAGGCCTCGAGCAGGCGATGGACCAGAGTGCTCTTGCCCGCCCCGGAGGGGGCGCTGATGACCAGGGCCAAACCTTGTGCGCTAGGACTCATGGCTTTCCCCCTGTACAGGGAAGCGGCCCCCGATGGTCTCCGGCTGAAGCGCGGACAGAAAGACGTGGTTGGAGTCGACGAGGATGATGGAGCGGGTCTTGCGGCCCTGCGTGGCGTCCACGAGGCGTCCGCTCTCCCGGGCGTCCTCCCGCAGACGACGCATGGGCGAGGACCCCGGATTGACCACCCCCACCACCCGGCTCGCCACCAGGTAGTTCCCGAATCCGATGTTCACCAGCGGTTTCTTGGCCATTCTCCCCTCCAGTCAGAAGAGTTAAAAGTAAAAAGTGGAAAGTGAAAAGTATGAAGGGCGAAGTTCGAAGTTTGAAGTGTCACCGTTATTCGTTAACCGTGGTATGAACCGCCCGTTCGCTAGCGCTCACTCGACTTGGGGGACAAGAGGGACGTGAGTTGAGCCCTGCAGACCGTTGCAGGGCTCAAGGCCCAGCCTCGGCTGCGCCTCGGC
>JAZKRN010000256.1:0-3919 GCA_036628655.1 Desulfohalobiaceae bacterium
GCACCTATTTGTGAAGCCAAGTCAATCAGACGCCCTTTTGTCACCTCAAATAGGGGCCGGACAACGCAGCAATTGAAAGATTTTCAACGCCCTGTTAGTCGCATATGGGGCTCGATCCGGGCTCCAGACCGCTCAAATACTCCACAACAGCCTCCTGCTCCTGGTCGGAGATATCCATCCCCTTCTTCACCATCCGGTTCACCGTGTTTTCCCAATAGTTCAGATTTTTGTCCAGGTTGGAGCAGGTGACGAGATTGCTGTGGCACTGAACGCAGGGACCGGTTGCCAGCTTTTCTCCCTGAGCGACGTCCTGTCCGCAGGCTGCCAGCACAGACCCTATGAGCAGTGCGGCAATGGCGAAAGCGGCGATGTGATAGCGCATGGTTTCTCCTCTGTCGTGTTGGGATGCTTGACCGAAAGCGTCTGACCAAGCCCTTCAACGAAGCAATTCCTTCCTCGATCCGTTTCGAACCGCCGGGGCTGCAACAGAATCATCCCGGAATCCAACAAACATTTTTTCACGTGCCAGGCTCTCTGTCCAGAGGAAGTGGACAAGCAGGCAGACTGAATTTGTTTTCGGAAGAATAAACCGCCAAGACGCCAAGTAAGAATTTTTCCTTTGCCGGGCCGGGGCAAAGGAAAAGGCTTGGTCTTAGGCTCAAGTCTACAACAGCATAGGCGCTCTCAAAGCAAAAGATCTTCCCTTGGCGTGCTTGCCTGCCTTGTGGAATGCCGGCGCGGCCGGTCCTGCAAAGCAGAATTTCACTGGGCCGAGCCTCCCGGTTATTCCTCAATAATTCTACAAGTTGAACACATTTACATACAACCATGATTCCCGGGTTCCGGGCACAACCAAGCATGAAAATGCTGCGTGGCGAGTCGGGGCGTGCGCTGAGGCCAGTGTTTCATTCCGGCGTCCAGTGCCGGACGGGTACAAACTGAGCGGTTCCGGCAGCCGAGATACCGTATGTTCTCCTCTCACCAACAGCAGCGCGGGCTTTGAGGATGCCATGGGCAAGGTCTTCATATCGCGGACAACAAAGGCTCACTCGTTTATGAAAAACGGCCCCCAGTGCACGCCCCGTCGAGCCATGCTTAGCTCTTTCTCCTGATAATTCAAGAAGTTGGATACATTTTCATACAAAAAGTACGCTTGAATCGGATGATCCGAAAAAAACCCCCATCTACCAGGTCAAAAGGCCCACAAAGGATCCGGTCAGGCATGTGGCCAGGGTGCCCGCCAAAATGGACTTCAGGCCCAGGCCGGCGATTTCGGCCTTCCTGTCCGGAGCCAGTCCTCCCAGCCCGGCGAGCATAATGCCCAGTGAGGCAGGGTTGGCGAATCCACACATGGCGTAGGTGAGGATCATCTGCGAGCGTTCGGAGAGGGTTCCGTCGGGGAGCTCGGTCAGCTGCAGATAGGCCAAAAGCTCGTTGATCACGGTCTTGGTGCCCATGAGCTTTCCCGCGGCGAAGCACTCGCTCCAGGGTATTCCCAGAAGCCAGACCACCGGGGCCATGATCCAGCCCAGGATGCGCTGCAGGGTCAGGGGCGATCCGTCAACCCGGGGCAGCACGCCCAGGATCTGATTGACGATGGAGACGAGGGCGATAAGGACAATGAGCATGGCGAGGATGTTGATGAGCAGGCTAGCCCCCTCCTGGGTGCCTCCGGCAACAGCGTCCATGCTCCCGCTGGCGCGCACAGGGCTGTGGACCTCCGCCCCTGTAAGCCGATCCATGGGCGCGGGAATCATGATGCGGGCCATGGCGACCGCGGCAGGGGCGCTCAAAATGGAAGCGGTGAGCAGGTGGCCCATGGCGTTCTGCATGACCGGGGAGAGAATGCTGGCGTAAAGGACCATGACCGTCCCGGCGATGGTGGCCATGCCGCAGCTCATGAGGCAGAAGATCTCGCCGCGGTGCATCCGGGGGAGATAGGGCTTGACGAAGAGCGGAGCCTCCACCATGCCCAGAAAGACATTCGCGGCCGTCCCCACGCCTTCCGCACCTCCAAGACCAAGTGTTCTGCGGAGGACAAAGGAGAATCCCCGCACGATTCTGGGCAGGATCCCCCAGTAAAAGAGCAGGGAGGAGAGGGCGCTGATAACCAGGATGAGGGGAAGTCCCTGAAAGGCAAGGATATAGGTGTCCGCGCCCTCCTTGGTCTTGAAGGGGATGTCGCCGCCTCCGAGATAGCCGAAGACGAAGGAGGTTCCCTCCTGTGTGGCCTGTTCCAGGCCCTGGACCAGGTCGTTCAAAAGGAGAAAGAAGTTCCGCGATCCGGGGAGCTTGAGCAGGAGCAGGGCCAACACCAGCTGAAGCAGCAAGCCGGCGCCGACGCTGCGCCAGGGAACGGCGCGGCGGTTTTCGGAGAACAAAAGAGCCAGAGCCAGGAGAACGGGAATGCCGAGCGCGCTCTGCAGGGGAAGGGGCATAGGCGACACGCAGGGGTTTCTATTAACACGCTTATTGAACTTAGATACAGAAAGCGAGAATTGTCAAACCTCGTGTACGCCCTGGACACTTAGAGTCTGAATCCGGCAAGGGAGCCCGGGCTGGACGCCTTCAAACGCGCCATCGAGGGCCATGTCCTGGAGAGCGCCGAGGTGACCGGGCGCTTCGAACAGGAATAAGCGGATCCGCGTTTGACTGAACCGGTTAACCGAAGAGGCGCACTGCGCAGAATTCGCCGCACATGGCGCACTCCTTTTTGCTGTCGAAGCCCTGGCGCCGTTTGCGCATGAGCCGGGGGTCCAGGCAGTGCTCGGCCATTTGGGACCAGTCCAGGTCGGCCCGGGCCTGGGCGATATTCCTGTTGCGATCAAGGGCCTTCTTCCGGCCGAGGGAAACCTCGGCAGAGTCCGCGGCGACAAGGGAGGCCTTCACCCCCTGCCAGACGTCGTTTTCGTTGGGCAGGGTCAGGTGCTCCGCCGGGGTGAGATAGCACAAAAAATCCGCCCCGTAGTAGGCCGCGAGAGTGGCCCCGACGGTCCCGGCGATATGGTCGTGGCCGGCTGCGACGTCCGTGGTGAGCGGGCCCAGCACATACAGGGGCGCTCCGTTGCAGATGGACTTCATGCCCTGGATCTGGCTCTGGATCAGGTGCAGGGGCACGTGGCCCGGCCCCTCGATCATGGCCTGGGCGCCGCTTTCGCGCGCCCTTCGGGCGAGTTCCCCCAGGGTGATCACTTCTTCCCACTGGGCGCCGTCCCCGGCGTCCTCGATCGCTCCGGGGCGCAAACCGTCCCCCAGGCTGAGCGTGACGTTGTGCTCGCAGCAGACGCGCAAGAGGGTGTCGTATTCCGTAAGAAGCGGGTTTTCCGCGTCATTTCGCTCCATCCAGCGGGCCAGCAGGGAGCCGCCCCGCGAGACCACGCCGAGCCTGCGTCCCTGTTCCCTGACCAGAGCGACCGTCCTGCGGGTAACCCCGCAGTGCAGGGTCATGAAGTCCACGCCCTGCTCCGCCTCCCTGGCCACCTCTTCCAGGATCTCGCTCCGGCTCATGCAGGCCGGATCCTCCTCCGCGAGGATGTATTTCTGGGCCACGCTGTATAGGGGCACGGTGCCCAGAGGCAAACGCGTCTCCCGGAGCATGCGCTTGCGGATCGCGTCCAGGTCGCCCCCGGTGGAGAGGTCCATGACAGTGTGGGCGCCCGCCTGCTCCGCGGTGCCCAGCTTGCTGGCCTCGAGATCGGGATCGTTATAAAAGGGCGAGGTCCCGATATTGGCGTTGACCTTGAGCCCGGCAGGCTGTCCGATCAACGTGGGTGTGCATCCGGCGTGGGCCGGATTTCCCAGTAAGACCATCCTTCCGTTCCTGATGCGGGTGTCGATATCTTCCGGATCCAGGCCCTCCTCTCGGGCCAGTTTCCGCACGTTGTCCCGCAACAGCTTTTCCAGGGAAGCGTTCATGGAT
>JAZKRN010000257.1:0-3905 GCA_036628655.1 Desulfohalobiaceae bacterium
AGTGTTTCGCGGGCATGAGTCGCTCAGGGTGTGCCCTTCCCTGTACTGGACGCCGAGATGAAACACGGCATCAGCGCAATCCCCGACTCGCCCTGTTGAATGCAGCGTAGCTGCCCTGCCGAAGGCAGGATTCAACAGGGCTCCCCGCGCACCATTTTCATGCTTGGTTGTGCCTATGTCTGCGCAGGCATGGGGGGTATTGGGCCATTATCTGGAGCTGGTCTGCCGGACCTTGTCCTCGATGTGTCGGGCCAGGTTTTCGGCTGTGCTCACGATCTCGCGGTACTTCTCGTGGTCGGGAACGTGCTGCACCTTGACCGGATCCAGGGGCTGCTCCGCGCCAATTTCCTGGAGCCAGCGGCTGAGGATGCCCGGGCTCTCTCCGCTCCAGCCGTAGGAGCCAAAAGCAAGCCCCAGCTTGTTCTTGGGCCGGAGCCCCTGCATATAGGTCAGCATGTCCGCGACCAGGGGCATCACGTTGTTGTTGTGAGTGGGCGAGCCGACCACAACCGCAGCGGCGTTCCAAACCTGGGCCATGACATCGGAGTGGTGCCAGCTCTTGAGGTGATAGAGCTTGACGCTGATCCCCTGGGCGGTGAGCCCGGAGGCCAGCGCTTCGGCGATTTTTTCCGTGCTCTCCCACATGGTGTCGTAGAAGACAACCGCCTTTTTTTCCGGCTTCTGGGCGGCGAACTCCTGATAGGCGGCGATTGCGTCCCCTACGTGCTGGTGGAGGATGAGCCCGTGGTCCGGGGCGATCATCTCGATATCCCAGCCCAGGGCCTGGATCGCTTCCAGGGCTTTGGGCACTTTGGCCGAGTAGGGCAGGATGATGTTGGCGAAATAGTGGGCCATTTCCTTCTTCAGCTCGGGCCAGGAAATCCAGTCGTCAAAGCGTTCGCTGCTGGCGATGTTCTGGCCGAAGGCGTCCTGGGAGATCAGGAGCTTCTCCTCGGGAATGAAGGAGACCATGCTGTCCGGCCAGTGCAGCATCCGCGTCTCCGCGAACTGCACGCTCCGTTTGCCCAGGCTGATCGTCTGGCCGTTCTCCACGGCCTCCAGGGGCCAGTCCTGGCTGGAGAACCTGCCGCGAATGAACTTGTCCCCCACTCTGGAGGAATAGATTTTCCGCGGACGAGTCCGGTCCACCACGTAGGGCAGGCTCCCGGCATGGTCTGGCTCCGCGTGGTTGACCACGATCTGGTCGATTTTTTCGGGCTCCACCACCTGGGCGACCTGGCACATGAACTCTTCCCGATACTTCCAGGACACGGTGTCGAAGAGGGTGATCGTATCGTCCAGAACGAGATAGGCGTTATAGGTGGTGCCCTGATAGGTCTGGGAGTAGCCGTGGAAATTGCGCAAATTCCAGTCCACAACGCCGACCCACCAGATTCCGGGCTTGATTTCTTGGGGACCCATCGTCGCCTCCTTGCTTGTGTTTCCTTGTTCCTGCGTAACTAATCACCGCCTCGCTGCCTCAGCGGCTATCGGCACGGGTTTTTTTGAATCAAATGTAACTATTCACCACCTTGCCGGACCGTAAGCCGACACGGGGTATTTTGCCTCATGCAGCTCCGACTCTGGATTTTCTAACGTCCGGCACTCACTTTCCCAGAGTTATAGTGTATTTGGGCAAGCTTCCAGAAAAGTGAGTGCCGGACGAAGAAAATCTGCCATAGTCTCCGCTGAAATGATTCAAAATACCCCGTGTCGGCTTCCAATGATTAGTGGGGTGGTGAACCGTTACAATCAAATTACTTGAGGATCTGTCTGCTTTTTTGAGCCTGGCCCTTTATGGTGTCCCCGTTATTGTCCCCACGCTCTGCGTGGGGACATGTCAGGGACGCTCCGCGTCCGGAATGACCGCGGGAGCGGTCGGAGCACGTTCCCACGCAGAGCGTGGGAACGATAATAAAACTCAGAGAGCATTGGGCCCGAAGGCTCAGGGATCTACCAGTTCTCGCCCAGGAGCTCGAAGTGGGCCCTGGGATGGGCGCAGGCAGGGCATTCCTCCGGTGCCTCGGTCCCGGAATGGATGTAGCCGCAGTTCCGGCAGCGCCAGGTGACCTCCCCGGAACGGCGGAAAACCTTGTCCTGCTCGATATTGCTGGCCAGATCGAGATAGCGCTTTTCGTGGAAGCGTTCGGCCACGGCGATGTTCTCAAAGACCTCCGCGATTTCGTGGAATCCTTCCTCGCGGGCGGTTTGGGCAAAGCCGGGGTACATCTGGCTGTGCTCATAATTCTCTCCGCCAGCGGCCTCCTTGAGGTTGGCCAAAGTGGAGTCGATGACGCCCGCGGGAAAGGAGGCGGTCACTTCGGCGGTTCCGCCCTCGAGGAACTTGAACAGCCGCTTGGCATGTTCCTTTTCCTGCTCCGCCGTTTCCTCGAAGATGGCAAAGATCTGTTCATAGCCGTCCTTCTTGGCCTGCTTGGCGAAGTAGGTGTAACGGTTCCGGGCCTGGGATTCGCCGGCGAATGCGGTCAGAAGATTCTGTTCCGTCGTGGTTCCCTTGATCGAGCTCATGGTCTGCTTTCTCCTGTCAACTGGCAGTTTGTTCCGCTGGTGTTCGCACTGTGATCGCAATTTCCCGGAACGTGATTTTCTGTATGCCTGGAGAACGGCTGTGGCATTCCGTACGCTTTTTTGCATTATGGAGGAGAAGGAGTTTTCCGGCTGTGGCGCAATCCCGGCTTCCCAGGGCCTTGTCTCCCAAAAAAGGCACAGGCCAAGACACAGAGTGCCCTGCCCGATGATTCTATCCAAACCGGAAACGATTGCAAAGGAAGATAAAGCGAGGGTATCAGGAGGTGCAATCAGGACAGAGCCCGTGGAATATCAGGCTGTAGTCGGTAATGGTGAAATCGGTCTCCAGCTCCTTCATGACGAAGGATATGTCCGGGCAGTTGAATATGTCCGCGATGCTGCCGCACTGGGTGCAGTGGATGTGGTAGTGGAAATCGGGATTGCCGTCGAACCGCATCTGGCTTTCCGCGACGTGGAGCTTCTGGATAATGCCCTGATGATAGAGGATGTCCAGATTGCGGTAGATAGTCCCCAGGCTGATCTTGGGCATTTTCTTGCGCACGCGTTCGTAGAGATCGTCCGCCGTGGGGTGGGTGTCCAGCTCGTGCAACACCTCGATGATGGCCTTGCGTTGCGGTGTAAACCGCAGATTGGTTTGGGCCACAAGGAATCTCCATGGATTTTTTATTGATAACTACTCTTAATAAAAAATTAGACCTTAAATGGCTCCTTCTGTCAAGAAGTTATCAGGATTCGGCACATCCGGATCCTGCCTGTTCGGAAAGTCGAATTTCCGGTCAGGAAGGACATATTTTTTCTTGAAGCAAGAATAGAGCAAATAGGTGGCTATCCTTGGCCAACTTTTTGTATGAAAATGTGTCCAACAGTTTGAATGAACAGGAGATACGGCGCGAGGAGACGGGGATGTGCGCTGAAGCCGTGTTTCATAAACGTGCGAGCCCTTGAAGCTCGCGATATGGGGATCTTGCCGGTAGCGACCGTAAGGTTCGCGATGCCACGGGTTTGTGGAGAACAACCAGTGTCTCGCGGGCATGAGTCGCTCAGCGTGTGCCCTTCCCTGTACTGGACGCCGAGATGAAACTCCGGCATCAGCTCAATCCCCGACTCCCCGCGCACTATTTTCATGTTTCGTTGTGCCCGGGTCGGCCCGGGAATGAAGGTTGTATCTTTTTGAGTAACTATTCATCATCTGCGTAACTATGCGGTTCCCTTGTATTCGGCGCTGGCGACTTCGTCGCACACCCCAGTGAAACCAGCTACGCTGAGACTACGTCTGTTTCACGGGACAGGCGGGCGGCCTTCGGCCGCACGCGGTGAAGAGTTTTGAGCCGCCCGCTCCCTTCGGTCGCTTCATT
>JAZKRN010000258.1:0-3828 GCA_036628655.1 Desulfohalobiaceae bacterium
GTCGGATGTCGGACGTCGGATGTCGGATGTCGGATGTCGGACGTCGGACGTCGGACGTCGGACGTCGGATGTTCGGGCTTCACCGGTCACCAGTCACCAGTAACGAGTCACGAGACTTGCCGGTGAGTCCCGCACTTGTCCTGTCAGAGCCTTGTGTGCTAAGAATCAAGGGACATTTGCAAGGAATCCGTTCTGTGCCGGAGGGAATCCGGCAAAGGAAGGAGGCAAGGCCATGTCCGAGAATGATACGGAGAACAATGCCCAGCAGCCCTCGAATGAGGATGTCCGGGAACAAGGCAGGACGGGCTCCCTGGAGGAGATCCGCAGTCACCTGATCCTGACCGGGGCCGATATATTCGCTCTGGGCGAGGAAGGCGAGCTCCTGGTGGGCGGAAAAAACTACAACACCGCCATCATCAGCGAGCTCGAGGAGATCCGCGCCCCTCAGTTCCGGGCCATCTCCGCAAAAGCCTTCCACAAGCTCCTGGACGAAACACGCGTCAATGCCGGTCTGATCCGGAACCTCGTGGAGCAGGAATACAACGATACGGACTGGAGCGGTGTGGACGCCAATGCCGATCCGGAATTCCTGGGCAATTTCGTGCACCGCATCGCGGTCAAGGTCCGCGAGAGCCAGGCCCAGTCCGGCCGCGAGAGCATGGTCCCGCTGCGGAAGTTCATCAATAATGTGGTGGAGGGCTTCGCCCTCTCCCCCGAGGGGATCGACCAGCTCCGCAAGCGCTCCGTGCTGGTGCAGGCGGCCATCATCTCCGTGGATCTGCCCCGGGATGTTGAGGAGGCCGTGGCTGAGGCCTACCGCAGTATCTGCAAGGAAACGGGCCGGGACAATGTTCCCGTGGCGGTCCGTTCCTCCGCTGCCGGCGAGGACAGCCGCAAGAAGGCCTTTGCCGGCCTTCAGGACACCTACCTGAACATCATGAGCGAAAATGAGTGCGTCGAGGCCTTCCAGTGGAACTGTGCCTCCGCGTATAACCTGCGCTCCATGACCTATCGGCGCGAGGCCATCCTGGACGCCGTGTCCCGGGCGGAGAACACCGGGGACGATTCCATCGCCGAGGAGGCCAAGCAGGAATGGGCCATCGAGAACACCTCCCTGTCCGTGTGCATCATGCGCATGATCAATCCGGTCATCTCCGGCACGGCGTTCAGCGCGGACACGGCCACCGGGTGCCGGGGCACGGACCGCAAGGACCTGGTCTCCATGGACGCCAGCTACGGACTGGGCGAGGCGGTGGTCTCCGGCACGGTCACTCCGGACAAGTTCTATGTCTATCAGCGCGATGACGGCAACGAGGTGGTCATCCGCCAGATGGGCTGCAAGGACAAGAAGATCGTCTACGAGGAGGACCGCAGCGGGACCAAGATCGTGCCCGTCTCCGAGGAGAACATGTTCCGCTGGTCCTTGTCCCTGGCCCAGGCCGAGGAGGTGGCCAAGGGCGTCCGCGCCATCAGCCGGGCCTACGACGGGATCATCATGGATACCGAATTCTGCATCGATCAGTGGGACCGGCTGTGGTTCGTGCAGGCCCGTCCGGAAACCCGCTGGAACGTGGAATTCGAGAAGCATCCCCACACCATTTTCATGCGCCGCCTGGAGGTGGATCCCGCCTTCCTGCAGCACGCCGAGGTCCTGCTGGAGGGCAATGGCGCCTCCAGAGGGGCGGGCAGCGGCAGGGTGCGCTATCTGCGTTCCGCCCTGGAGCTGAACAAGGTCAACAAGGGCGATATCCTGGCCGCGGAGCGGACGGACCCGGACATGGTCCCGGGAATGCGCATCGCCTCCGCGGTTTTGGCCAGTGCCGGGGGAGACACGAGCCATGCGGCGATCACCTCGCGCGAGCTGGGCCTTCCTTCCGTGATCGGCATCAATCGGGTCGAATTCCTGCGGGCCCTGGACGGTCAGATGGTCACCGTGGACGGCTCGCGCGGCCAGGTCCTCAAGAACGAGCTGCCCATGATCGAGATGGGCGGCGAGGTGGACGTGAGCCAGATCCCCGCCACGCGGACCAAAGTGGGCCTCATTCTGGCGGATGTGGGCCAAGCTCTGTTCCTCTCCCGCCTGCGTCAGGTCCCGGACTTCGAGGTGGGGCTCTTGCGCGCGGAGTTCATGCTGGGCAACATCGGGGTCCACCCCCTGGCCCTGGACGCCTACGACCAGGGCACGCTGCAGGACAAGGTGGAACAGAAGCTTGACGATCTGGAGAACCAGCTGACAAAAATCGTCAAGGATCAACTCGATGCCGGCATCCTGACCTTCGACCTCAATCTGCGGAAGTATGTGGGCATCCTGACCGGCCTGGGCGGGGAGATCGAAAAGCTCAGCGAGCAGGTGAGCGCCCGGGGCACGGAGGAAGTCCTCGCCCTGCAGCGGCGCATTCGCGAGCTGGACGCCCAGCTGGACCGCTATTTGGAGCGGGCTACCCATGTGCTGGATGTGCTCAAGACATCCACCGATCTGAGCGAGCACATCAGCCAGGTTATGGGGTATGCGGAACGGCTCTTGCAACTTTCGGAAGCGGACCCGGAAGCCCGCCGGGAGCGGGAGATGATTCAGGAGAAGATCGCCTCCCGTGTGGAGGAGATCGATGACGATCCCGAAGTCCGGCAGGTGCTGGAGCGCATTCGCAAGATGCGCCAGGACGTGGCCCAGAAGGTGGGGCTGTCCCGGATCATGGAGGACCTCAAGGCCATGCCGGACAAAATACGGCATCACATCCGCTCCCGCGGCTACCGTACCGGCAAGGAGCTCTACGTCCAGACCCTGGCCCAGAGCCTGGCCATGTTCGCCCTGGCCTTCTACGGCAAGGAGATCATCTACCGCACCACGGACTACAAGAGCAACGAATACCGCAATCTGACCGGGGGCATGCTCTACGAGGACGAGGAAGACAATCCCATGATGGGATATCGCGGCGTGTCCCGGGACATGCACGACTGGGAGCTGGAGGCCTTCAAGCTGGCCAGGGGCGTCTTCGGCGGCAGGAACCTCTCCATCATGCTGCCCTTTGTGCGCACCCTGGAAGAAGCGCGCAGCATGAAGCGCTACATGGAGCGGGTGCACAACCTGCGCAGCGGGGAGGACGGGCTCAAGGTCATCCTCATGTCCGAGATCCCCAGCAATGCCATCCTGGCCAAGCAGTTCATCCAGGAGTTCGACGGATTCTCCATCGGCTCCAACGACATGACCCAGCTCGTGCTGGGCACGGACCGGGACAACGCCCGGTTGCGGCATGTGTACGACGAAGAGGACCCGGCGGTGGTCTGGGCCATCCTGGTAACCGTCTTCACCGGGCAGAAATACGGCAAGAAGGTGGGATTCTGCGGTCAGGGCGTGTCCAACAGCACCATCATTCGCGGCCTGGTCTGCATTGCGGGCATTATTTCCGCGTCCGTGGTGGCGGACACCTACCCCCAGACCAAGCAGGCCATCGCCGAGCTGGAAGCCGAGGAGATTTCGGTGAGCCAGCTGGGGGATTGGCTCAGGAAACAATATTTTGACAGGCTCTGCGAACGGCTCAAGGAGCAGAACTACGGGCATATCCTGCGTCAGGACACCACTGCCGAGGATGTGATGGCCTGGTACGAGGGCGAGATGAATCGCCTGCACGAGCAGATCCACAACCACATGGGAACGAACAGGGAGGAGTTCTACCGCCAGGAGCTGAATCATTTCCGACACACCCTGCACAAGCCGGTTCTCTATGCCAACTGGGACTGGCAGGGCACGGTGGAGGACGCGCTGAACCAGGCCGGATTTTCATCCTTTGCCGAACAGCAGCAGGCTATGGACGAGCTGCACAGGAGCTT
>JAZKRN010000259.1:0-3819 GCA_036628655.1 Desulfohalobiaceae bacterium
CACTTGAAATTTTTGAACGGCCTGCCCGAAATGGACTTTTTAACTGGCTGGTAACCCACGGAGAAAACGGCAGCAAAGGGCGATTCAACCGATAACTGACTGATAACCGATAACGGATAACAGCAAGCAAACAGGTCCCGACCATGCTGCAGAACAGGACATGCTCCCTTTTCCGGCGAAAACGGCAAATGGGTGTTGCCCGGACAGCCGGGTTCACCCTGATCGAGCTCATGGTGGTCATCGTGATCCTGGGGATCCTGGCCGGGCTCGTGGTGCCCCGAATCACGGAGAAGCCGGAGGAGGCCAGACGGGTCAAGGCCGAGCTGCAGATCCAGGAGCTCTCCAGCGCCCTCAAGGAGTTCAAGATCGACAACGGCTTCTATCCCAGCACGGAGCAGGGGCTCCAGGCCCTGGTGGAAAAGCCCGCTGTGGGCAAGACGCCGCGGAACTATCCCTCAAGCGGATACATGAACAAGATCCCCAAGGACCCCTGGGGCAACGACTACGTCTATATCTCTCCCGGAGAGCACGGAGATTTCGACATCATTTCCTACGGGGCTGACGGAGAGGAAGGCGGAGAGGGAAACGACGCGGATGTCAAGAGCTGGGAGATCGAGTAGATCCTCGGGATTCTCGCTTCTGGAGCTGATCGTGGTCCTGGCCATCCTCTCCGTGTGTGTGGCCCTGGTGGCCCCCGGCCTGAATCCGGAGCGGTTCACGGACAGCATGAAGACCGGCATGCGCCGTTTCAGCGCCGTGCTGGCTCAGGCTCGCAACGAGGCCATGGTTTCCGGCGAGCGGCAGACGATTCGTGTGGACTATTCCCGGCAGGGTCGCGGAGAACGTGTCTGCTACCGCCTTCTTTCGGACAACGATAAGAAGTCTGCCTCGTCCGAGACCGGTTTCGCCGAGCGCGGAGCGGATTCCGCAGCCGGATGCTTTCCCTCGGGGATACGCGTGGATCGGATCCGGACCCGGCAGAATGCCGAGAACGAGGGAAAGGCGCGTTTCGCTGTCCTTCCCAGCGGGCTGATCCAGCCGGGCCTTATCTTTCTGCGACAGGGGCAGCGCAAGCGAACCCTGCGGATACGGCCCCACAGAGTGTATCCGGAAATCCTCGAGGGACATCCCGAACTGGAGGGTTCCCAGTGGGAGGACATCCCGAGCGGGACGGAGGCTGAACAGGACATATATCCATGATGCGGAGATACCCGGGACAATACATGATAGGCAACGCAGGAGCCTTTACCGGGAATACCGGCGGATTCACCCTGATCGAGGTGCTGGCCGCTATGGCCATTCTGGCCATAGCCTTCACCGCGGTCCTGCAGGCCAATCTCCGGATTCAGGACAGCATCCTGGCCTCCAGGCGGCAGACCGCGGCCACGATGCTTGCCTCGACAGTCATGGCCCGGATCGAATCCGAGGGCGTGGACCAGTGGTCCAGATTCAGCGGCAGGGAGGAGCGCCTGGGGCTCGCTTTGTCCTGGCGGGTCCGCACGGAGCGGACATCGGCGCGGGATCTGCAGCGGGTTCGGGTGCTGGTGCGGGAACAGGGGAGGGATGATGTTCTGGCCCGCAGGGAGTCATTCCTGGAAAGGACAGACCGGGATTGAGCCGGAGAGGGATGGATCAGCCTGCGAGGTCACCCAGCCACGCAATTGCCGGGATCCCGGAAGGGGAGGGCGGCAGAATGCCAAAGGGTTTCACTCTGCTGGAGATCATGATCGCTCTGGCGATCTCCGGCATCGTGGTCGCCTGCCTTTTCGCCGTGTACAACCGGACCCTGGAGGTTGGCAAACAGGTGAAAGATCAGGCCGGGGTGGAGCAAAACGCCCGCATGATCCTTTCCCAGCTGCATCAGGATCTGGAGGGGCTTTATTACAGGCAGTCCCAAAACGCCTCCTCCCCGGGGCCGTATTGCTTTCGCGCGGGAGAAGGGCTGGAGATGACCCGGCAAGAAACGGATAAGGGAAATGTCCTTTTGCGTTTCGGCAGCACCACCTCCCTCGACTTCCGGGAGGCGTCCTTCCCGGAGCGAAGGCTTTTCCGGGTGCGCTACATCCTGCGGGAGACCGGACAAAACGGGCAGGGCCCGGGAACCCTGCTGCGGTCGCAGCTGGCCTTCCCGGAAATCCGCGAGGAGCCTTCGCGCATCACCTTATCCGACAGGGTGAGCGATATTTCCGCAACATTTGTCGATGCCTCAGGCAGGGAACACAGCTCCTGGGACAGCCCGGCCAGAATCGACCGGGAGGGGGAGCCTCCGCTTCCCAAGAGGGTGCTTGTGGAATTGACCCTGCGAAGCGGGGAGGGGACAGAGCGCACCTATGCCATGGAGTTCGCGCTCCACGGGAGCGGCGGGAAGGAGAACGGCTGATTTTTCCGGTTCGCGGAGCGAGCGGGGGTCGATACTGGTCCTGGTTCTGCTCCTCATGGGCGTTGTGGTCGCGCTTGCGGTGTACGGCCTGCGCATGGCCCAGGTGGAGAGCAGCGGGGCCAAAATTGTGGAGCAGCGCATGCGGGGCAGGGACCTGTCCGAATCCGGCGTCCGGCTGGCCGGATTTGTGCTCCGGAAGGACCTGCTCCAGGATCGTGAGCGGACCAGGGTGGATCATCCCGGGGAAGCATGGGGCAGCTTTCCCGAGAGCGGTGAAGTGCGCCTACCCCAGCTGAAGACCGGAAAGCTCGAGGGCGAGATCGTGGACGAGCAGGGAAGGTTCCCCTTGAATGCGCTCCTGGAGGGGAACGGAAACTGGCGCTCCGCATACAGAAGGGTCCTGGAGAATCTGTTGATCGGACACTTCGGGGTCTCCAAGTCCAGGGCGGAGACCGTGCTTTCCAGCCTCAAGGACTGGATGGATCCGGACGAGGAACCCAGCGGCACGCGCGGAGCGGAGTCCCCGTACTACCGCCAGCAGGACAAGCCCTGGACCTGCCCCAACGCCCCGCTTCGGTCCGTGGCCGAGCTGCGCCTCATCCGCGGTGTTTCCCAGGAGCTCTATTCCGGGACCGAGGATACAGCGGGGCTCAGGGAGCTGGTCACGGTGCACGGTGATGGCGAAATAAACATCAACACCGCTCCGGAGCCCCTCCTGGCCGCCCTGGTCAAGCAGCAGGAGTCCGGAATCTCCTGGAACGAGGCGAGGGGGTTCGCCGAAGACATGATCCGTTACCGCGAGGATCGCATGCACTGGGACCAACTGGATGACGCGCAGTGGTGGAGCAATGTGGCCGGGGCCCTGTCCGTGCAGATGCATCCCGTGACCACCACTGCGAGCTCCGTGTTCTCCGTGCGGGTGAAGGCGAGCTCGGGTTCGGTGGATACGTGGAGCCATGCCGTGCTGCAGAGGAACGAATCCGGATCGGAGGAGGATTCACCCCGTGTGGAGCGAATTCGCTATGAGGTGGAGTGAGGAGGGGGACAGTTTTGGGTCTTCCGTTTTTTTTTGTATGAAAATGTGGCCAACTGTCTGAATTATTGGGGAATTAACCGCGAGGCTCGACGGGTGGAGCGCTTCGCTGGGTTTCATAATACACCATGGCCTTGTTGGAACCGCAAAAGGCGCCATTGAGTCCTGTGCCGACAGAAGAGACGCCATCGGAATCCCGCCACGAACTCAAGTGGTTCTGGTGGCGCCGATGAGGTGTTGCGGGTCCCGTCCTGTGAAACCCGGGATGAAACTTGCGCTTCAGCGTCCACCCGCCTTCGCCTCGCATTTTCATGCTTGGTTGTGCCCGGGTCGGCCCGGGAATGAAGGTTGTATGAAAATGTGTACAACCTGTTGAATTGTTACGTTCAATTGTCGGGCGCGGGGA
>JAZKRN010000260.1:0-3801 GCA_036628655.1 Desulfohalobiaceae bacterium
ATAAGTTATAAGTTATAAGTTATAATTTAGAAGTTAGAAGTGATAAGTGAGAAGTGAGAAGTGAGAAGTTAGAAGTTGAAGGTTCAAATCCTAAAAAAGATAATTATATACCAGCTACCATGCAACCATATACTTTTATAACACAAAATATTCTATGATGAGATAACAACGTTACAACTACTTATTTCTTATAACTTTATTACTCTATCACTTTCGCACTTTACCACTTTCCACCTTCGAACTTTCGCCCTGAACACTTGAAACCTAACACTCTTAATCATCAAGGATGGAGACAATGGTAGCACGGAAAATGATTGCCTTATCTGCGTTGTTCCTGTTCCTAGCTATGGTCTGTTTCACAACCCCGGGATTTGCGGAAGAGAACAGCCCTGAAAAGGCGGACTATCTCATAGGCAAAAGCGATGTGCTGGAGATCAACGTATGGAAAGAGGAGGATCTGACGAGGACAGTGAATGTCCGCAAGGACGGCAAGATCTCCCTGCCCCTGATCGATGATGTCCAGGCTGCCGGCAGGACGCCTTTGGAGCTGAAAGAGACAATTCAGCAGGGACTCAGCGAGTATATCGAGAGCCCCACAGTGACCGTGATTGTCCAATCCCAGGAGAGCAGGCGCTATTATATCATCGGCGAGGTGGTCGAGACAGGGGAATACGAATTGATCAAGGATCTATCCGTGGTGCAGGCGATCACGAAAGCCAGCGGCTTTACCGAGTGGGCGGACAAGGACGAAATATTGCTCCTGCGCAGGAGCTCCGGAAAAAAACAACGCATCAGCATAGACTATGATGCTGTTGTGAGCGGCGAGAAACCTGAGCAGAACGTTCAGCTGCAGGCGGATGACACGATCATTGTCCCATAGGGTTTGCCTTTGCTGAAGAAAGATAGCGGCTTTTCCACGCGATTGCGCACATGACAATCTCCATCATTGGGCCAAGCCATGAAGAGCACATATTTTGCTGCAGCGCTCACCGTTTTCCTTTTCCTTGGAATGCATACACCGGCTCACGCCCAGCACAGGGTGTTTTTCACTCCTTCCCTCACTGTGAGCGGGGAGTTCACCGACAATCTGTTCCAGACCGAGGAAGATGAGGAGTCGGAGCTTATTACAGTTGTATCCCCGCGTGCGGCGATTTCCGTGGAAGGCAAGAGGACCCTGTGGGAGCTTTCCTATGAGCCGGGATTCAGCTTCTACAATGAGTACGACCCATTGAACACCATCCGACACAGCGCTTCGCTGACAGGGGACCATCAGTTGTCCAAGCACCTGAGCCTGACCTTGGCGGATAATTTCTTCAGAACAGAGCAGCCATATAGAAGGGTCGAGCTCACTTTAGAGGAACCGGAATCCGGGGAGCGGGCCGCCCTCGAAGAGCGCATCGACTCCACTATCCGCAGGAGCCGTGAGCCGCGGTACAGCAACGATGCCCTGGCCAGGCTGGATTACCAATTCGGGGCGCGGGATAGCGCCTACATTGCCTTCAACAACAGAATCTTTCGCGACGAGAGTCCTGAAGGCGAGGACAGTCAAAGCTACTCTCCCAGCACGGGCTTTGAATACTGGCTCGGAACCAAGGACGGATTACTGGGGGATTTCTCCTATACCCGGGGCGTATTCAGGGGACCAACAGAGGATTTTCACAACTTGGAAGGGAACCTGCGCTATACCCATAGGTTCAACCGATTCCTGGAGGGCTTCACGGAATACACCCATATTTACCAAGATTTCGTTTACTCGGACGACGAGTACCATGTGTACAACCCCGCCGCAGGTATGGGGTACACCTTTGCTGAGGATGCGCACCTGGAGGTGGGCCTGGAATACTTCATCCAGGACAGGAAGACTGGAGATGACGATTCCGGGATGACTGTCAATCTGGATATGGACAAGACCTGGAGCAAGAGGCGATGGGCCTTCCGCTTGAGCGGGAGCAGCGGATACGAGCAAACGTATTTCGGCTCGGAAAACCTGGGCTTAACCGAGTACTATGAAGCCGGAGGCAGGCTGGAATACAGCTTCACCAGGTATTTTCAGTCCAGCTTGAGCGCGGATTACCGCTACAGCCGGTATCTGGATGAGGATCCGGAACGGGAGGACCATGTGGCCTCGGCAAGCTGCGGACTCACCTACCAGGCGACGCAGTGGGTGAGCCTTTCCTTGGAGGATATCTACCGGATTGTGGAATCGGACGAGGAATTCAGTGACTATCAGGAAAACCGGGTCATTCTCAGCCTCACTGTTGCGCCCGGACCTACGGTGCTGTGGAAATGATTTATCTTCCCGGACTGATCGAATTCGCCCCCTAACTGCTTGCGCCGCATCATTCAGGGGCACAGACAAAACAAAGCCTTCCCTCGCGGACTCCTGTGAGACATGACGCTGCAAGGCTGTTCCTCCTGAGAGACCGCAAAGGAATATGGAGTCTTTATGAACCGGATTGATTCCTTCCTGGAAAAGCTCCAAGACAATACTGCAGTGGTTGGTGTTGTGGGGTTGGGATATGCCGGTCTGCCCATTGTGAGCCGCTTCCTGGATGTGGGGTTTTCCGTGGTCGGATTCGATATCGACGCGGAAAAGATAGCCGCCCTGGAACGGGGAGAATCCTACATCGAGCATATCGACGCGGCTGGCATCAAGGCAAGGTGTCAAACAGGCGAATTCCTGCCCACGACGGATTTCTCCAAGGCAGGCCACGTCGATGCCCTGCTCCTGTGCGTCCCCACCCCGCTCAACCGGAACCGGGAGCCGGATCTGACCTACGTGGTGAACACCGTGGAAACGATCATTCCCCATATGCGGCCCGGTCAGCTGCTCAGCCTGGAGAGCACGACCTATCCGGGCACCACCGAGGAGGTCCTGCGGCCGCGGCTGGAGCAGGCGGGCTTTGTCCCCGGCGAGGACGTGTTCCTGGTCTATTCCCCGGAGCGGGAGGACCCCGGGAACAAGGTCTACAGGGTCCAGAACACCCCCAGGATCTGTGGAGGATGCACCCAGAGCTGCCTCGAGGCTGGAGTGGCCCTGTACGAAAAGATCGTGGACCAGGTGATTCCCATGCCCTCGACCGGATCCGCGGAGATGACCAAGATCCTGGAGAATACCTTCCGCGCGGTCAACATCGCCCTGGTCAATGAGCTCAAGCTCGTTTCGGACCGAATGGGGGTGGATATCTTCGAGGTCATCCGCACCGCAGCGACCAAGCCCTTCGGGTATATGCCCTTCTATCCCGGCCCCGGGCTGGGCGGGCACTGCATCCCCATCGATCCCTTCTACCTCACCTGGAAGGCCAGGGAATACGGCCTGACCACCCGGTTCATCGAGCTGGCCGGCGAGGTGAACACCTCCATGCCGGAGCATGTGGTTTCCAAGGTGGGGCTGGCCCTGAACAGCATAGGCAAGCCGATCAACGGATCCTCGATCCTCGTTTTGGGGGTCTCCTATAAGAAGAACGTGGACGATAAAAGGGAGTCCCCGTCGCTTGTGCTCATCGAGAAGCTCAGCGGACTCGGCGGGCGGGTGGACTACGCCGATCCCCACGTGCCGTATCTGGCCAAGACGCGCAAGCATGACCTGGGCATGAAAAGCATCGAGCTGACTCCGGAAAAGGTCCGCAACTACGACTGCCTGGTGCTCGCCACGGACCACGACAGGTTCGACTGGGCTATGATCAGACAGAACGCGAACCTGATTGTGGATACCCGAGGGATCTACTCCTGCGACGACAAACAGGTATTCAGGGCGTGAACGGTTCTCGGTGTGTCGGTGTCAGTTATCCGTTATCAGTG
>JAZKRN010000261.1:0-3797 GCA_036628655.1 Desulfohalobiaceae bacterium
TTTGAGGTGACAAAAGGGCGTCTGATTGACTTGGCTTCACAAATAGGTGCCGGACAACGCAGCAATTGCTCTGTTTGCGTGCGTCCCGCTCAAGAAATATTTTATCCGTCACCATTCCCTGAGTCCTCCGAGTATGGTATGCAATCCCTGCGTACACCCTGCTCCTCTGCCTATTGAAACCGAAGTTTGGTCCTCCCTGCCCTTTCCGGGGAACCACAGGGAGCCGGAGGGACGTATGACCCCGGAACCGTCGTACGAAGAGCTCCGAAATCGCGTAGAGATCCTGGAGCGCAAGCTTGAGGAGCGGCAACGTACTGATGAAGAACGCACCGTGCGGCTGCGGGAGCTGGAAACGGTCTTTGAAAATTCCCCGGACGCCTTTGTCACTTTGGATACTTCACACAGGATTGTGAACTGGAACAAGGGAGCCGAGCGAATATTCGGCTATAGCGCCGAGGAGGCCATAGGCCGCGACATCGACGAGCTCATCAGCGGAGAGGATGTGGCTGACGAGGCCAGGGACTTTACGCAAAGAGCTCTTGCCGGAGAAGCGGTGACTTCCGTGGAATCGATCCGCTATGCCAGGGACGGAACTCCGGTCCATGTCCTTTTTTATGGAACGCCTATCTATCGGCAGAACAAGCTGCAGAGGATCGTGGGCGTATACACGGATATGACCGCCCGGAAGCGTGCAGAGCGGGAACAGGAGCAAATCGCCGGGAAATACAGGGCGATCTTCGAGAACACCGGGACCGCCACCGCGATCATCGAAGAGGACGCCACCATTTCCATGGTCAACACCGAGTTCGAGGAGCTTTGCGGATACAGCAAGGAGGAGATCGAGGGCAAGACGAGCTTCATGCCCTTTGTCGCCAACCAGGGCGATGTGGAAAGGATAGCCAGCTATCACTGGCAGCGAAGGACAGAGGGTGCTTCCGTACCGCGCAAATACGAGACGGACATCATCAACCGCAAAGGGGATATCAAAAACATCTTTGTCACGGCTGACCTTATTCCGGGAACAAAGCAGACTGTTATATCCCTCCTGGACGTGACCGGGTATAGGCAGCTGCAGGCCTCCTACAAGCAAGAGCGGGACTATCTGGACCAAATTCTGGAGTTTTCCCCGGACGGGATCGCCATTGTGAACAAACACGGCGAGATCGTCCGATTCAATCGGATAGCTGCCGAGCTTTTCGGGTATACCTTTGAGGAGATCCAGGGCAGGCGGGCCTTCGATTTCTATGCGGATCGGGAAGAGATGGAGAGGATGCTGCAAACGCTTCGCAGTCAGGGCTCGGTCCTGAACTACGAGATCGATTTCCTGCGCAAGGACGGGCAGCGTCTGCCCAGCTCCGTATCCATCAACCTTCTGCGGGACCGACAGGGATACCCCACCGGCAGCATAAGCATCATCAGGGACCTGCGTCCATGGAAGGAAATGCTGCAGGAGCTCCGTGAACAACAGGAGAAATTCAGGGGGATCGCCTCCTCGGCCCTGGACGCAGTGATCATGATGGACGATCAGGGCCGGATCACCTTCTGGAATAATGCCGCGGAAAAGATCTTCGGGTATACTTCCGAGGAGGCCCTGTACCAGGACCTGCACGAGCTTATCGCCCCGGAGCACCAGCTGGAGACCTTCCGGAAGAACTTCCCCGAATTCCAGCGCAGTGGAACAGGGCCCAGGATCAATGAATCCTTCGAGATTACCGCTTTGCACAAGGACGGCACGGAGTTCCCAGTGGAGCTCTCCCTGTCCACGCTCAAGCTGGGAAACGCCTTTCATTCCGTGGGCCTTGTCAAAGACATCAGCAGGCGCAAAATGATGGAGGCAAAGCTTCAGAACATGGCAAACACAGATCAGCTCACCGGTGCGTACAATCGCCACAAGTTCCTGGAATACCTGGATTACGAAATAAGCCGCGTCAAGCGGAATAACTCGCCGCTCTCCCTGGTCATGTTCGATATCGACCATTTCAAGCGGATCAACGACACCTACGGTCACGGAACAGGGGATGAAACCCTCAGGGAGCTTGTGCGGATCACAGGCGAAACCCTCCGCGATGTGGACATTCTGACCCGCTGGGGCGGTGAGGAGTTCATCGTTCTCACCCCGGATACGGACAAGCTGAGTGCTTCCGTTCTGGCGGAAAGGCTGCGCCGGACAGTGGAAGAGCACGATTTTCCCGGGGCGGGCTCCGTGACCATCAGCCTGGGCATCGTCCAATACACTGGCAATGAGGCTATCGAGGATCTGATCAACCGTGTAGACGAGCGCATGTATCTGGCCAAAAGGAGCGGCCGGAACAGGGTGAAATAGGAACGGAGTCCACAATGCAGCGAAGTTTCAGCTTATCTTTTTCCGCGTTTCTGAGCTTGCCCGTCGCTTTGCTGGGCCTGCTGCTTTTGGCAGTGATCGCCAGCGTATCGCCAACTCCCGCTTCCGCGCAGCAGGATGCCCCCGGAATCGGGAACGAACAGGAGGTCGCGAAGCCCTCCTCCATGTCTTCAAAGGAAGTGAACCGGGCAATCCGGATCCTGGAGAACGGAACAAAGCGCAAGGAGCTCCTCCAAGATCTAAAGGCGATCTCGGCAGCGGATAATTCCACCGGCGGATTCTCTGCAGCGTCTCAGGATGTGGGTGGCTGGAGCTGGTGGGGCCTTGGCTCCTGGCTCGGCTCCAAGGCCGAAAATGTGCAGCGCATGCTCCAATCCCGGGAAGGACGGATCAAGCTGTTGCGACGCACCCTGTTGACCCTTGGCCTGTTCCTTTTCGCGGGCGGAGGCTGGTATTTTATCAGACGCCGAATGACCCGCTTCCATATATCCAGCCGCACCACCCTCGCCGTGGTCAGGCTTTTCGCCGGCGGCCTGGTCCTCTTTCTCCTTCTCTCCATCTGGGGAGTGAATCTTTCCAGGCTGTTGCTGCAACCCGTGGTGATGGCCTTCTCTAGATCCGTGGCGGTGGTTCTGCTCGTGATCGCCCTGGGCACCGCAGCATGGGAGATCTTCAACTTCTATCTGCGCAAGCAGGCGGAAAAGCTGGATAGCAGCGCCCTGAGCGGAAGAAGGATGCAGACCCTGCTGCCGCTTTTGCGCAATGTAGCCCGGATTGTGATCATCGTTGTCTGCCTGCTCATCATCATGTCCGAGCTGGGCGTCAATATAGCGCCGCTGCTCGCCGGTGCCGGGATCATCGGTCTGGCCGTGGGCTTCGGGGCCCAGACCCTGGTCAAGGACTTGATCAACGGTTTCCTTATTCTCGCGGAAAACGCCATCAATGTTGGAGACTGGGTGATCCTGGGAGGCCA
The DNA here is from genome assembly GCA_036628655.1 of Desulfohalobiaceae bacterium. GTDB lineage: Bacteria > Desulfobacterota > Desulfovibrionia > Desulfovibrionales > Desulfothermaceae > JAIPDU01. Next base: position 3,315 of record JAZKRN010000261.1, read on the forward strand.
CGACGGGCAGGTGGAGAGCCTGAGCATCCGCAATGTCCGTGTCCGGGACATCTACGGCAATATGAACATCGTGCCCTGGAGCAGCGTGGAAACAGTGGTCAACCAGACCATGGGCCACGGCTGGGCCGTGGTGGAACCTGGCGTGGCCTACAGGGAGAATATCGACGAGGTCATCGAGGTGGTCCAGGAAGTGGCCGCGGAAATGCGCCGCGATCCGGCGATCAACCAGGATATCCTCAGCGATCTCCAGATACTCGGGCTCATCGAGCTCGGCGACTCCGCGGTTGTGGTCCGTACGCGCTTCAAAACCACGCCCTTCCGGCGCTGGTTTCTGGAACGCGACTTTCGGCGCAGGCTCAAGAAGCGCTTCGATGAGCTGGGCATCGAGATTCCCTACCCCCACAGCACGGTCTACTTCGGCGAGGACAAGCAGGGCAGTGCCTCCCCTGCCCGCATCGAGGTGGTGCAACGCGGGGACAGCGG
>JAZKRN010000262.1:0-3781 GCA_036628655.1 Desulfohalobiaceae bacterium
TCTGGTGTCCAGGAAAATGGGGCAAGAGGCAAGAAAATGAAGATTAGCTCGCGCAACGGCGCGACGGCGCGACGTAAGAAAGAAGAAGTTCTCGCGCGGGGGCACGGAGACGCGGTGGTGCGGAGCGAAGAAGGGATGTTCTTGCGCTGCCCTTCACCCACTCACACGGCACATATTGCAACGGCCGAAAATCAAACAAAAGAAAAATCCTTCGATTCAAGCAACATCAATTCCTGCTGAGTGGGTGAAGGGCCGTGGCGGGCAAACTTCCGGAATCGCCGAGCTCCAGCTCAGCACGGGGTTCCGGAAAACGAGGTGCTGGAGGAAGCTGTTTTTACCGGATAATATTGACTTGGCACAGTGTATGTGCAAAGTGCCAATAGACCAAAGGAGGGGAATATGGCCAACATCACCTTGAAAATAGACGATGAGCTTCTGGACAAGGCGCGCAAAATAGCCCACAAGAAAAACATCTCTCTCGATGCCGTGGTTCGGGGGATGATACGGGACTTTGTCCGTTCAGACACTGAAGCCCAGGATGCAATCAATGGCTTGAATGATTTCTATCAGCGCTGCGGTGCAAGAGTCGGAAGCAAGGCATGGACCAGGGATGAGCTCCATGAAAGATAAGTCATTTTATTTTTATCGTTGCCACGCTCTGCGTGGGAACGTGATCCGACCGCTCCAGCGGTCATTCTGGACGCGGAGCGTCCCTGGCCTGTCCCCACGCAGAGCGTGGGGACAATAAACTACGCCGCGTCGCTGCGTCTCCGCGCGAGCCATTCTTTTCCGCTTCTTATCGTTTTTCTCACGATGATTGATCTTCGTGTTCCTCAGCATCCGGCCAGGTTAGGACCGGTTCCTCTCCAAAAAACAAATTATCCCTGAGGTTGGCTTCCATATATTTTTTGAAGGCATGCTCTCTTGACCTGAATACGATGCGGCTTTCCTCCAGGAGCCATTGACCCAGTCGCACTAGAGCTTCCTTGAAGATGACCCGGAAATACTTCTTCGGGACCAACGTCCTTCTCATCCAACGCAAGCTCCGGTAGTAGGGGAAATGCCTCCAGCGAAGGTAGTCAAGCTGGCGAGAGGAGAGATGATCGGTGCAGACATTGGCAAACAATCCGGAATATCGCCGGAGGTAGTGATTGACTATGTATCCTCCTTGATCGAGCTCCGAAGTCATGGGAGTGCCGGGATACGGGGTCAGAATCTGCACCAGATAGGAATCGATTGCGTGATGTTTCATGAATTCAAACTGCTCCAGGATGTCTTGCTCCTCATCCTCGGGAGCGCCCAAGACAAATCCTCCCATGACCATGATGTTATTGCGCTGCAGCTCCCGGAGCACTTCCTGGGTGGAATGAACGATATCCCCCTTTTTGTAGGCCTTTAAATTGCGTTTGGATACATTCTCTATTCCCAGGAAGACAAGCTCGAAACCCGCCTCCGCCATGTCCTCGATCACGGAGAGATTACGGTGCAGTCCAGCTACCGAGGCCTGCGTGGAATAGCCGACCCCCTTGTGGAGACCACGCTCAATGATGCTGCGGCAAAGGACCTCCATGTGCCCGGGCTGCAGGGTGATATTGTCATCCACGAAGAAAATTTCCTTTGTGCCCTGCGACCGGGCTCCTTCCAGGTCCTTGAGGATCCTATCCCTGTCAAAGGAGCGAAAATTTCTGCCATACATCCGGGTAATGCTGCAAAAGCGGCAGGGCAGGGTGCATCCCCGCGAGGTTTCCGCGAAATCAAAGGGCATTCCGTGAATATGGTATCCGCTCCAAAGACGCGAATTGCGATCCGGGGGCGCGATCCGCTCCAAGGGAACAACAGGGCGCGGCTCGTTGTGGACAAAATCGTCGCCGTTTTTCCAGGACAAGCCCGCCAGGTGATGGAATTTTTTATCTCCCCTCTTGAGCGCTCGTATCAGCTCGAGGAAGGCGTGCTCCCCTTCATTGCGGCAGATAAAATCGAAAAGATGCCCCTCCTGGAAGGCGATCTCCTCGTAGGACATGGAGGCGTGGTAGCCCCCGATGAGGATGGGGAGACCGGGAGCCTCACTGCGAATCAGCTCGGCGATCCGGATTGCGGTATAGTATTGGAAGGTCATGGCGGAGAGCCCCACGAGATCCGGCTGGACCGTCTCTAGGGCCTCCCGGACCGCCTGGGGCACATGCTTGCGCCGCAGGATGAGGTCAGCTACGGCCACATCTGCCTCCTCACGCAGATTCCCGGCCAGGGAGGCAAGACCCAGGTTGGGAGGTCGGCAGAATCGCGGGAAGAGCGGATGGGTTGCATCCGGCATGGACATCAGGAGAATTTTCAATCAGGCCTCCCTACGTCCCTTCCTAGCGAGAGCTGTTCTGATGCACAGGGCAGCCAGAGGGAGCTACTCAACATTCCCGTTGGATTCGTTGTATTGGAAGCTTTGTCCAGTGGGTGCCATGAAGGTTACTGTTCGGTTGCCCGAGCTTGAGCGGGTCCAGCCCCTGAGGTCTATGTCCTGAATGACCACCTCGACCACCGAGCAGGAGGAAATGGGGCCGCCACTGCCACCACCATTGTCGTCACCGCCGTCATCGCCATCTCCATCGCCGCCATTCCCGTTGCCACCGCCGCCTCCTCCGCCGCCACCGTTGATACCGGCATGAGCCCTGGAAACACCCAGCACCAGGGAAGGATTCCCTGCGGGCCATCCCCTCTCCGCGACCCGAGCGGGCGGGTTGCCCGGTCGCTTGGCAACGTTACAATTGCTGGTGGTCTGATTGATCGCCGGCCATCCTTCCTGGGTCATATCCACAGGGACGCCGTTCATGGTTATGGTGAAGCTCCCGCCGGCATGGGCGGAGGAGACCCGCAAAAGACCCAAGAGTTCATAATACCACTCCGAGGACTTGGCCAGATCCTGAGCCATGGCTTTGCCGTGGGCCAGGGTAACCCCTGCCTCGAAGGAGCCGCGCACATATTCAAACTTGGCTTGCTTCGCTTCTTCCCCAAGATCGACAAAACGCGGGACAGCGGCTGCCGCCAGGATGCCGAGAACGATTATAATAACCACAAGCTCAATAAGGGTGAAGCCGCGGGCGGATTTCTTTCTATTGTTCATGGTGAGCCCCCTTTCGGTGACTACCGGAGGCTGACAATCTGGTTTTTGGATCATTCATCTATTTGTTGTTCATCCTCGCACCAGAGCTTCTTCTACACAAGGACAATTTGCGGACAAAGCCAAGCGTGACCGGCCCGATAAACAGCAGCAGAAAGGACAGGGCTCTCAGCCTGTTCTCCAGGCCAAGGGCCATATAGGGTGTGTTCCCTTCGTAAGTTTTGATCTGCATCACCTCCGCGAAGGGCTCCCTGCCGGACAGACGGGCCAGGATCTCGCCCCTGGGGCCGATAACCGCGCTCAGGCCCCAGTTGGCTATGCGGAGGAGCATGCGCCCGGTTTCCGCTGCTCGCATGCGGGCCACGGCCAGGGAGCGCTGCTTGGCGATATCGCTGTCCAGCCAGCTCTCGTTGGCCGGGTTGACCAGGATATCCGTGCCCGCCAGCAAATGATCCGTAACCACCCCTGGGAAACGAATCTCCCAGCAAACCAGCGGCCCGAATTGGGTGCCTTGCCACTCAAGCGGGGATCGAATCCTTCCCGGCAAGACATGGTTTCCCGTTTCCCCGACCGGACCGACAAAAGGGGCCACAATCCAGGGGGGCCTGGATTCGCCAATGGGCACGAGTCGCTGTTTGCGGTAGCGGGCTTTGCCACTGTCCTTAAACAGGT
>JAZKRN010000263.1:0-3743 GCA_036628655.1 Desulfohalobiaceae bacterium
AAGCTGCCCTGCCGGAGGCAGGATTTAACCGGGCAGGCGCAGATTCAAGTGTGTTCGGAATTGATGGATTATACTCCCTGAATGCCCGAAAAACCTGTCCGAATGAGCCATTTCCATGCCTGACAGATCCGTGGCTCTGCTCACAGCGGTTCTGATGCTGGGAGCCGTTTCCCAGGTCGGCCAGGTGCTTTTTTTGCGCGAGCTGTTGATGGTCTTCCACGGAAACGAGCTTTCCGTGGGGCTCATCCTGGCCGCGTGGCTCTTTTGGGTCGGTGTGGGCAGCCGTCTGGGCGCCTTTCTGGCAGAGCGCATCCGCAACGCCCTTTCCCTGTTGGCGCTTAGCTCCGCAGGGCTTCTTCCGGTTCTGCCGGGAACCGTCTTTCTCATCAGGACCCTGCGCGGCTTCTTCCCCATTCTGCCCGGCGCCTCCCTTTCTCCCGCGGATATGGCCCTGGCTTGCGTTCTGCTGCTCGCCCCCGCCTGTTTGCTTCTGGGGACGCAGTTCGTGGCTCTGTCCCGGACCTGGCGGGAAAGGGACGAGGCAACGGACACATCCGGAGCGGCCAAGACCTATGTGGTCGAAGCCGCGGGGAACATGCTCGGCGGCGTGGCCTTTACCTTCCTCCTGGTGCACACGTTCAGCTCCTTCCATTCCGCTGTTTTGCTCGGCGTTCTCCTGCTTGTTGCCTATTCCGCCCTGGTGTTCCGAATGCGGCAGGGCCTGGGAGGTCCGTCGCAGCGGTCCGCAACGGTTCTGCTCTGTCTTGCCGGGCTGGCGGGGCTGGCTATGCCCTATCTGGGGGACCTGAACCAGTTCGCCCACCGCTTGCAGTGGCGGCACATCGCTCCGGAGCATCGGCTCGTGGAAGCCAGGCAGTCCAGATACGGCAATATCGGCGTTCTCAAGCGCGAGGGGCAATACAGTTTTTTCCAGAGCGGCCATCTGCTCTTTTCCACTGCGGAGGGCGAGGAGGGCTTCCCCGGGCTGGAGGAGCAGCCGGCAGCGGAATTCGCCCATCTGGCCATGGTGCAGCAGGAGAGCCCGGACAGTGTTCTTCTCGTGGGAGGGGGGCTGCGAGGGACGCTCTCCCGGATCCTCAAGCATCCGGTGCAAAGCGTGGACTATGTGGAGCTTGACGAGGTGCTGATCCGTACCGCCGCGGAATACCTTCCCCAGTCCACGCTCCGGGCGCTGGAGGACAGCCGGGTCAGTGTCAGGCATGGGGACGGCAGGCTCTGGATGAAGCGAACGGACAGGGAATACGACCTGATCATCGTGGATGTGCCCGACCCCGTCACCGCGGCCCTGAACCGCTACTACACGCGAGAGTTCTTCCGCGAGGCCAGGAAACGCCTCCGCCCAGATGGAGCTCTCGTGATCGGGGCCGATTCCACTCCGGATCTGAGAGATACCGCGGCAGCCAACCGCAATTCCGCCCTGTATCACACCCTGAACAGCGTATTCTCCCGGGTGAAGGTTGCAGGCGAAAAATTCATGCTCTTTTTCGCCTCCCGCTCGCAGGGTGGGGTCTCCGTGGATGCCCGAACCCTGGGCCGACGCTTTGAGCGACGCGGCATTGAGGACGAAGCCTTCTCCTCGGGCCATTTCCGGCTTCTCCTGCGAAAGCCCGATGTGCGGCGCGCCAACTGGGTTGTCAGCAGCCACGGACGCGGAACCGGGGCCCATCTGGACAGTCCGGAACCCGCTCCCCTGTCTCCGGGCACCCTTGGGGAGCAGGCGAAACGGGACCTGCAGCGGGTGAACGAGGCCTTCTTCATCAACCGGGATTTCAAGCCCATTGGGTACTTCTACAGCCTGATGTTCTGGCATCGCTCGACCCGGGCGGAGCCGACAAAAGCCCTCGCCGCCCTGTTGCGGGTGAAGCTCTGGTGGGTGCTGCCCATTGCGGGGCTGATCCTGCTCGCGGGCGCGGGGATGCGAGGCGCGGGCGGCAGGATCGCAAAGGGCCGGACCGCCTCCTTCTCCCTGCTGGTCACTGTGTTCAGCACAGGGCTTTCCACCATGCTTTTGCAGATCGCCTTGCTCTTCACCTTCCAGAGCGTTTACGGATTCGTGTACGAGATGGTCGGTCTGATCACGGCCCTGTTCATGTTCGGGCTGGGCCTGGGGGCTGCCGCGTCGAATCGTTTCGTCGCGGACAAAGCGGACATGAGCACCCTGGCCCTGGTGCAGCTGTGCATGAGCCTCTGGGCCGGATTGATCGCCCTGGGCCTGCCGCAGCTCGCGAAGGCGGAATCTCCGGCTTTTCTTTTCGCGGCTTTTTCGGGCATGACCTTCCTGGCGGGGATGCTCAACGGCCTGGATTTTCCTCTGGCCGCGGGCTGCTCCCAAAGGATACACCGCAAACCGGACAAATCAGCCGGAGCCGTGTACGGCCTGGAGCTGTTCGGGGCCTGTCTCGGCGCGGTGCTCGCCTCGGTGGTGCTTGCGCCAGTTCACGGGATTGTGGCTTGCTGTCTCCTGGCAGGTCTTGGAAACGGTGTCGCCTGTGTGCTACTTCTGCTGTCACGGAGGGATTATGCCTCACTCCAGACGCAAAAGGGATCCGTGGAGCAGGCGGGATTTCCTTAAAACCGGCGCCTGCGGATTCTGCGCCCTTTGCCTGGGCGGGCTTCACGGCGAAGGCAGTGCCCAGACAAGTGCGGGATCGGCAGCCGCGAGCAAGGGCTTCGTGAATCCCGTGCCCTCCCCGTGGTTCCGGGAGCTATCCGGAAACGGGGTGAAGTGTCGGCTCTGCCCGCGCGAGTGCGAGCTCTCTCCCGGAGAGAGGGCCGTGTGCCGGGTGCGGGAAAATCGCGGCGGGCGGGGCTACACCCTGGCCTACGGCAATCCGGCTTTGGTGCGGGAGGATCCGGTCGAGAGGCTCCCCTTCTTCCACATCCTTCCCGGAAGCCGAACCCTGTCCCTGTCCACCGCGGGGTGCAACCTCTCCTGCTCCTTCTGCGAGGTCTGGGACATGGCCCAGGTGGACCCCGAAGACCTGTACGCCTACGACATGCCCCCGGAACGGGTGATCCGGCACGCCAAGGAATCCGGCCTGTCCGTCCTGAGCTACGCCTTCGGCGAGCCCGCTGTGTTCTACGAATACATGCACGAGATCGCCTCCAAGGCAAAGGGTGAGGGGATGGCGAACCTCCTGCACACGGCTGCCTATCTCCGGCCGGAGCCGCTGCGGGACCTCGCCCCCAGGCTGGACGGGGCGAATGTGGACCTCAAGGGGTTCGATCCCCAATTCTACCGCGATGCGGTGGGCGGGGAAATGCAGCCGGTGCTGGACTCGCTGAAGGTGCTCCGCGAGCAGGGCGTTCATCTGGAGATGACCACCATCCTCATCCCCGGCCTCAACGACGGAGATGAAGACATAGAGGCCATGTGCGACTGGATCCGGCGGGAGCTGGGTCCGGATGTGCCTCTGCATTTCTCCCGGTTCTATCCCCTGTACCAGCTCTCGCACCTGCCGCAGACCCCTGTCTCCACCCTGGACCGGGCTCGCGACACCGCCCGCCGGGTCGGCCTTGAATTCGTCTATGTGGCCCGGGTTACCGGACACGAGGGGGAGAACACCTTCTGTCCAGGGTGCGGAGAGCCGATCATCGAGCGGACAGGATTCATCATCGACCGCGTGCGGATGGAAGAGGGTAAATGCGGCCGTTGCGGCACAAGGATTCCGGGCAGATGGAACTAGGGTATTGTCAAATTTATAAAATTCGAATATCGAAAT
>JAZKRN010000264.1:0-3735 GCA_036628655.1 Desulfohalobiaceae bacterium
CAGAAGGAATGGAGGAGTATCCTGGGCCAACGAATCTGTGTGCCTGTGACAACGGACACCTCAAAGAGAAAGCAAAGGCGATTATCGAAGGAGCTGAGACTCCAAGAGAGGGAGTATTGTAGATTTTCTATTGTACGGGATGGAATATCCTATGGCATGGAGTGTCCGAGATAGTGAGCGCCAACTCAATGAGTGAAGCCGATGATGAGGCATTGATTTGTGGCCAGCCTGTTCAATGCTGCGTTTACAAAGACCACCAGGATAGGCAGGGAAGCACTCCCATCCGCATAGACCGCCGGATACCCCTTGTGGTTCCAGCGCTTCAAAAACCCCCCGAAGGGAAGCCCCCGCTCGACCCCCTGAATATGGCTTTGGATCGACGCTACCTCTGAATATACGATCTGCTCTGCTTCTTGTCCCATATTTCCTCCAAGCATATTTGCCATTTGTTTCATCAGATCAGGACATATGGCTGCAAGCGTCAACACCTGGTGCTGCGTCCGAGACAAAGCATAAACAAATGCTTGGTTTGGAACATCCCATACTGAAATCCTTACATGGGGCCGGGTTCATAAATAAAACGGTCCAGCAAGAAAGAGCATCAGGCTTGATGAGCTGCTTGTATCTGTATCCTTGCCAAACACAGTGTCGATGCCAGACCGCTGGCCATCCCCAAAACAAAGGCCCAGGTGTAGACGCCGGTTATATCGATAGTCCATCCGCTGATCACTGGAGAAACTATGGCGCCTGCCCCTAAAAACACCGTCCAAAGCCCCACCACGCTTCCTGTCTGACTGCTGTGGAAAAGATCGACAGCTGTTGCGGCATATACCGGCCAGACGGCGCCGTAGGCCAGGCCGTAAAAACTCGTCATCCCATACAGCCACCATTCATTGGCAAAAAGACTCATTCCAAGACATGCTGTTCCCATAATAAGCCCACACAGCATCAAGACATGCACCCTCCCCATACGATCGGAGAGAGTGCCCAGGGTCAACTGGCCGGCGATGCCGAACAAGGCAATCAGACTTATGAGCCGGGTGGAGGTGGCATAATCGAAATGGAGCGCTTCCCGTGCATAAACCGGAAGAAAGGTAAAAGGCACGAGAACATTGAATCCCACCAGCAGATAAGCTGTGCCTACGATCCAGAACCGTTTGTCCTTGAGCAGAGCCCTGTATAAGTTGAGCACAAACTCAGCCCGTTGGCGGGCGGACGTCATTTGACCCTCCAGGCCGACGGGGTTCCGGACCAGGATGAAGTTCATAACTGCCACTCCAATGGCGAAAAATCCCATACCCATCCAGCCCATCCTCCAATTGAAGACAGAGACAATAACCGGCAAGAATGTGCCCCATAGAGGAACACCTATCCCTATGCCCATGCTCACTATGGATAGCATCATTCCTCTTTTATCGTTGGGCACCCATTTCTGAACCAGAGAGGCAACAGGCGCCCAACATGCTGCATGCCCTAAGCCGGCAAGCCCAAAAAACAGGCAGGCCTGTAAAAAACCCGTAGCATAAGCCATCAGCAAAGCGCCCAATCCCAGGATGCCCGCAAAGACAGTAAGGAGGAAACGGTAATTGAATAGATCCGACAAAATGCCCAGTACAGGCGTAAAAATGGTGTACATAACAAAATAGGTCCCGAAAATCGTCCCGGCCTGGGTTTTTGAGATATTCAGCGAAGGCAACATTTCCGGTAAAAGCATGCCGTAGCCGTAGCGGATGGAATAAGCGATGGAAACAGTGAAAAAGCTGGCTATAATAATGGCGTATGTGCGTCTGTTCATAACAAACAACCCTTAGCTTGAATTTCGGTTCATTATTTGTGTTCTTCAGCCAGGGAAATAGCTCTGATCACAGATGTTTGCAACGCAAGCGAGCAAAAGGGGGGAGCATTTGGGATCCGGCTTTTTATGAATAGAAGGTGTCTTGACTCAAAGGCTGGAATAAGGAGACTGCTTGGTAGAGTAGCTCGTATGTTGTCCACTCAAATCATCGTTTCCTTGTATGTGTTTTGAGCTGTTTTTGCGTGTTCTCTTTGAGGACAATTGAAATGTGACAAGACACGAGGCCTCGTCCAGCGCGGTCTGAAGGACGACCCTCCTGGAGATCGGCATGCGGCTCTATACCGTGGTGCGCCATTTGATGCGCATCGTGGCCCATCTCTACTTCGTGGACATCCAGTCCACAGGCCTGGAAAACGTGCCCCGCAAGGGGCCGCTCATTATCGCGGCCAACCATCCGGGCTCAGTGCTGGACGGGATCCTCTTGAGCACGCTGGTCCCCCGCAGGATCAGCTACCTGGCCAAGAGCGAGTTCTTCCGGTTTCCGCTTGTCGCGAGCCTTTTTCGGGGGCTTGGCGCTATTCCCGTGTATCGCGCGGCACAGGCGGAACAGGCATCCGGCAATGTGGACGCCTTCCAGCGCGTGTATGAGGTCCTGGAGAAAGGGGGCTGCGTGGGGATCTTTCCCGAGGGCCGCAACTCTCCCCGAAGACAGATCGCGGAGATTCGCACCGGAGTCGCGAGGATGGCACTGCAGGCGGAGGCGCGCAACGAGTTCGAGCTGGGTCTGCGCATCCTTCCCGTGGGACTCACCTTCGAAAGCAGGGAGCTCTTTCTGACCTCTGTCTTTCTCTGTTTGGACCGCCCCCTGTCCATGTCCGAATACGCGGCCTCGTATCAGGCGAGTCCGGACAGGGCGATCAGGGCCCTGACCGACGAGGTGCAGCAGTCCCTCCGGAGGCAGGCCCTGCATACCGAGGACATGCGGCTGGGCCAGCTGGCTCGCGACTTGAGCCGCATTGTGCGCAGGGACGGGGAAATGGGGCCGCCACCCACAGCCCCGGAAGAAGGGAGGGATGCTGGCCTTGGGCGGAAGATCCTGGACCGGGCCCGGAAATGGCTCCAGCAGTGGTTTCGTCCCGAGGAGGCCGGGGTCCGCAAGGATCTGCATACCGCTTTGCGGGGGGAGCAGCATACGGGGAGGCTCCTGGCCGAGGCGGCCCGGGAGGAGCCAGAGGTTGTCGAGGATCTGAGCGAGGCGGTGGAACGCTATAAGTCCCACATGGAGCAGGTGCGGCTGCGGGAGGATCTGGGACACAGCTTCGACAGGCCCGTGCAGGAGCGCCTCATCCGCCTGCGCATGACCCTGTACGCGGTCTTGATGGCTCCGCTCGCCCTGATCGGGTTCGTGCATAACCTCCCGCCGTATTTGGCCACTTTGTTTACCTCGCGGCTGTTCCGGGAAGAGGCTATCCGCGGATTCGCCACCTTCGCCCTGGGCATCTTCTTTTTCGGCCTGGCCTATTCCCTCTATGCCGTGCTTTTGTGCTACTTCGTCCTCAAGAGCCCGCTTGTGATCCTTTGCTATCTCGTGGCCCTGGTCTGGACGGGGTTCGCCTGTCTGCGCTATCGCAGGCGGATCATGCGCTATCGGGACAAGATCCTGGTCCGCACCCTCTTTTCCACCCACAGGCATCTGAGCCGGAGCCTGCGGCGGGAGCGCGAAGCGATCCTCTCCCGCCTCCGGGATTTGCAGGAGCGTTACGATTCCCCTGCAGCCGGTTGAACAAGGGGGGCGTTCCCCGTTCAGGGTTTGCGGTTCTATGGGCCAGGAGCGATGGATTGGATTGACAGGTTCCTTTTCTGATCCGACATTAGATATCCGACGTCCGACGTCCGACATCCGATATCCGACGTCCGACATCCGACATCCGACGTCCGAC
>JAZKRN010000265.1:0-3727 GCA_036628655.1 Desulfohalobiaceae bacterium
TATCCTGTTCCATCTGCCATCTGGTCAGGGCGCTGTAGATGTTTTTCTTGATGCGTTTATCCCCGCCGCTCAACTCCTCGAGCCACTGCGAAATCTCTGTGCGCTTGGTGGACTCCTTGGAGGGGCAGGGGTTGCTCCAGACGGGCAGCCCCCATTCCCGAACAGCCTTGCGGATCTCCTTTTTCTGCAGGAGCAGCAGCGGCCGGATGAGCTGGAACTCTCCCCCGAAAAAGCTCTCCTTGCCGAACATCCCCTCGACTCGTCCGGAGTAGGCCAGATTGAGGAAGAAGTTCTGGGCCAAATCGTCCGCATTATGGCCCAGGGCAATATGAGTCAGGCCGTACTGCTTGACCAGCTTGAAAAGCCGCTTGCGGCGCCGCCAGCTGCAGAAGAAGCAGGGGGAACGTTTTCTGTTCTCCGAGCTGTGGGCCCTGGGACCCATGTCGCACACCTCGAGATGCCCGGCCACTCCGTTTTCCTTCAGCCACTGACGCAGAGGCCAATGGTTGTCCGTTTCAAACCCCGGATTGACGTGGATGGCCATCAGCTCCACGGAAAAGGGAAGACGCATGCGGTGCAGGAGCATGATCTGCAGGAGCAGGAAACTGTCCACTCCTCCGGAAACGGCAATTCCGATCCTGGCACCGGGCCAGAGCATCCCCGTGCGGTACATCATTTTGCCCGCCTTGGACAGGCATGCCTTCTGCGTGTAGGAGAGCTTTTTTCTGCGTGCCATTCCTGTCGCGGTCCCTCCCACCTATTGACGACTTTCGCGCCTGTGTTTATATATTTTGTCTGCGCAGCGGATCTTGCCCGTCGACCCCACAAACTGTTTCGCTTAAATCGCTGCCGACTCATACCACGAGCCAAGGGATACATTCCGGTCCACTCCAGGTGCTGGTGCCGGATGGCCCCCTGAAGCACATTTTTCTAAACCCCAGCCGTTGCCCCTGTCAACGCGGACAGGACGGCTGCCCGCACACAAAAATCCCTTCCGGCGGCGTGATCGCTGCCAGGAAACGCACCGAGGGAGGATCACATGGCCCGAATTACTGTGGAAGACGCCCTGAGCCAGATCAACAACCGCTTTGTCGTTGCCCAGTTGGCCTTTCAGCGCGTCAAGATGTATCGCCAGGGATACAAGCCGTTGATCGAGGCGAACAACAAGGAAGTGGTCACAGCCCTGCGGGAAATCGCAGGCGGTAAAGTCAAATTGAAGCAATCCATTCCCGAGGTGGGAATCAGTGTGAAACAGAGCTAGGTGTTTCCTCGCCCGCGCCACGCCCGCTTCGATGGAACGCCTTTTCTTTTTCCGGGCGTGTGCCAACAGCCTTCTCCTGCCGACACACAGCTTTTTCGAGCCCGGTGGAGCACCGATTCACCTGAGATCACAGGCAGCGCCCTCCACCGCACCAAACACCAAAAATCATTTTGACCGAGGACCAATCAGCTATGGCCAAGCGCGACTACTACGAAATACTCGGCGTTTCACGCCAAGCCAGCGGGGAGGAGATCAAAAAGGCGTATCGCAAGATCGCCTTCGAGAACCATCCGGACCGCAATCCCGACAATCCCGAAGCCGAACAGACCCTCAAAGAGGCCTCAGAGGCCTATGAAGTCCTTAGCGACCCCCAAAAGCGGGAATCCTACGACCGTTTCGGCCATGACGGCATGAACGGCTCGCAGTTCGGGGGCTACGGATCTACGGAGGACATCTTCAGCACCTTCAGCGACATCTTCGACAGCTTCTTCGGCTTCAGCGGATCCCGCGGCCGCGGAGGTCCCCGGCCCCAACAGGGCGCGGACCTGCGCTACAACCTGACCATTACTTTCGAGGAAGCGGTCACCGGCACGGACGTGGAGCTGCAGATCCCCAAGGAGGAGACCTGCGAAGAGTGTGACGGGTCCGGCTCAGAGCCGGGGCATTCCCCGGAGACATGCAAGCACTGCGGCGGCCAGGGACAGGTGGTGCAGAAGCAGGGTCTTTTCCGCATTGCCACTCCCTGCCCCATTTGCAAGGGCGAGGGCCGTGTTGTGAGTCACCCCTGCAAGCAGTGCAAGGGCAAGGGCACGATCCATCAGACCAAGAACCTCAATGTGACCATTCCCGCCGGGGTGGATCACGGCAACCACCTCCGCCTCCAGGGCGAGGGCGAGGCCGGTACCCACGGCGGCCCCAACGGGGATCTCTACGTGGTCATCTACGTTGAGGAGCACTCCCAGTTGACCAGAAAGGGGCAGGACCTGCACACCGAGGTGGAAATCGCCTTTCCCCAGGCGGCTCTGGGCGACAAGATCGAGGTCCCCACCCTGCAGGACAGCGTCAATCTGGAGATTCCCAAGGGAACACAGAGCGGCCAGTCCTTCCGGCTCAAGGGGTTGGGCGTCCCTTATGTAAACAGCAACAAGACGGGGAACCTCATCGTCCACGTCAAGGTCAACACCCCCACGCATCTGACCAAGCGGCAGGAGGAGCTGCTCCAGGAATTCTCCGAGCTCGAGGAACAGAAGGGGGTGAACAAGGTGAAATCCTTCTTCAAGCGGGCCATGGGCGAGCATGAATAAGGATCTGACCCATCTTCACGAGGACGGCTCAATACGCATGGTGGACGTTGGCGCCAAGCCGGACACCGAGCGCAGGGCCGTCTTCCAGAGCAGAATCCGTATGGGCAGTGAGGCTTTTGAGCAACTCGAGCAGAAGGCCCTGCCCAAGGGCGATGCGCTGAACACGGCCCGCATAGCCGGCATCCAGGCCGCAAAACGGACCGCTCACCTCATCCCCCTGTGTCATCCCGTGTTTTTAAGCCACATTGAGGTCCGGTTCGAGCTGGAGCGGGATTCGCACTCCGTTCGCATCGAGGCAGAAGCTCGAACCGTCTCCGGAACCGGCGTTGAGATGGAGGCCCTTGTCGCGGCCCAGACAGCCGCTATGACCCTCTATGATATGGGCAAGGCCGTGGAGCGGAACATGGTCATCGACGACTGCCGGCTCCTGCACAAATCCGGCGGCAAGAGCGACGAAAGCACCTCCTAGCTTCCGCTTCTCTCGATCGGCGGATTTTTCACGCTCCCTCTATCCGCGCACTCCCGGCACTGCTTTCAAATCCCCGGAGATGTGGATGCAGAGCGCAATCGCCTTAGGCGCACCTCACAAAAAAAGAGCCGCCCCGTATATGGGACGGCTCAATTTTTTCGACACCGAAAGCGCGGCATCAGCTTTTTCAGTATCAGGGACACGAAGGCCCCGTTGGCTGGGGCCTCTCAGAAGCTTCTATTGGCGCGGCTTGGCTTCGTTGACCTTGAGCGTTCGCCCACCGAACTTGGATCCATCCAGCTCGCTCATGGCTTCTTCGGCCTGATCCTGACCCATTTCCACGAAGCCGAAGCCTCTTGATTTTCCCGTCTCCCTGTCCCGGACCACGTTGACATCGCCAACGTCGCCGTACTGAGAAAACAGCTCCCTAACATCGTCCTCGGACGAGGAATAAGGCAGATTGCCTACATACATCCTCTTCATGGAACCTCTCTCCCTTTCACTAAGCTTTAAACTCCTTCCGCCCCCTTCCTTGAGCGGAACCTGATCCAGTATTATTCGCGGTTTAGAGAGGATTGTCAAGAAAAAAAATACAATTTATAACCCTCATTCCCGGGGCGACCCAGGCAGAACCAAGTATGAAAATGGTGCGCGGGGAGCCCTGTTGAATCCTGCCTTCGGCAGGGCAGCTAC
>JAZKRN010000266.1:0-3699 GCA_036628655.1 Desulfohalobiaceae bacterium
GCCGTGCAGCATTTTCATGCTTGGTTGTGCCCGGGTCGGCCCGGTAATGATGGTTGTATGAAAATACGCTCAACTTGCTGAATTATAAAAAATTATCCGCGAGGCAATAGCGGGTGGAGCGCTTCGCCGGGGTTCATAATACACCACGGCCTTGTTGGTACCCTTTGAGGTGAACTTGCGGCTGCTCCGGCCAAAAGACGCATCATGAAAACCTTGCCTCCAAGGATATGGCGCGGGAATGTCGATACGGCGCTCAGTATCCCGTCAGGTGAAACCCGGGATGAACCCCGCGCTTCAGCGTCCACCCGCAATTGCCTCGCGGCATTTTCATGCTTGGTTGTGCACGGCTCGGTTTACGGTTCAGCAAGGTGGTGCATAGTTACGGCGTGCGGGTGCTCCCTACTCGATCGCATCGGACTCTTCGGGAAAGACGGCCTCGTACGCGGCGGCGTAGTCCTGAAACTCACCCCGGCTGATCGCCTCGCGGGCCCCGCGGATCAGGTCCAGATAGAAGGCGAGGTTGTGCAGGGTGTTCAGGCGATAGGCCAGAAGCTCCCGGGAGATATAAAGATGGCGCAGGTAGGCCCGGGAGAAGGTGCGGCAGGTATAGCAGGAGCACTGTGGATCAAGGGGGCTCGTGTCCTCGCGGTAGCGGGCCTGCTTGATGGTGACCTTTCCAGTCGATGTGTACAGGGTCCCGTTGCGGGCGTTGCGCGTGGGCAGGACGCAGTCGAACATGTCCACTCCCTCGCCGATGGCCCGCAGGATGTCCAGGGGCTTGCCCACGCCCATGAGGTAGCGGGGCTGTTCCCTGGGCAAAAGCGGGGTGGTAGACTCAAGAATCTCCCAGAGCAGATGCTTGGGCTCGCCCACGCTGAGCCCACCGATGGCGTAGCCGTCAAAGGGGAGGTCACAGATCTCGCGCGCGCTTTGCTCCCGCAGCTCGGGGTAAAAGCCCCCCTGGACGATGCCGAAGAGGAGCTGCCGGGTGGGATGGGGGCGTGCCTGCAGGGAGCGCTCGGCCCAGCGGGTGGTTCTTTCCGCGGCGATGCGGGTGCGCTCGAAGTCCGTGCCATAGGCCACGCACTCGTCCAGGACCATCATGATGTCCGAGCCGATATTCTCCTGGATCCGGATCACTCCTTCCGGGGTGAAGAAGTGCCTGGAGCCGTCGATATGCGAGGAGAAGGCCACCCCGTCGTCACTGACACGGCGCAGCGCGGACAGGGAAAAGACCTGGAACCCGCCGCTGTCGGTGAGAATGGGGCCCTGCCAGGAGGAGAACGCGTGCAGTCCGCCCTGGCGGGCCAGGAGCTCGTCTCCGGGGCGCAGGTAGAGGTGGTAGGTGTTGCCCAGGATGATCTCGGTCCCGATATCCTCGAGGTCCTGGGGGGACAGGCTCTTGACGCTTCCCGCCGTGCCCACGGGCATGAACACCGGGGTCTGAACCGGCCCGTGGTCCGTGTGCAGAACACCGCGCCGGGCACGGCCGTCGGTTGCTTCGAGGGAAAAGGTACCGGCTTGCATATCCGCTCCAGCTTTTGCAATCTCGGGCTTGTGGGTCTGGCATTGCGTGGCGTTGAGTTCCATACAACGAAATCCCGTGCGGGAACAAGCATAGCACGAGAGGACTATTCACCCCCTTGCAAAACAGTCATGGTCACGGGACCTTTTTTCATCGTGCACCTCCGACTCTGGATTTTCTAACGCTCGCCACGTGGGGGCATCCCTGCCCCCACCCGACTCTTGTTCGTTGCTGTCGATCCAAGGCCCGGCAGAATATCTTCAGCAATGGGCTTTTGGCCATTGAGAGCATGTTCACGGTCGGGTTTCCCCCACGTGGCGAGCGAAGAAAATCGAGCAGAGTCTACGATGATTGATTCAAAAAGGCCCCGTGACTATTTACGCCGAGGTGAGAAAAGTGGTGAATAGTTACAGCACGAGCACCAAATTAGGAAGGAGCGAGCGAGTATGAGGCAGAGCGACGATCTCAGGAGCACGCTCAAGCGGATCGACGGCAAGGGATACAAGGCGTACAAGGACATTCAGGGGGACTACGACCTGGGCGGTTTCGTGCTGCACATCGACAACGTGCAGAGCGACCCCTACGCCCCGCCGAGCAAGATGCGGGTCAGCCTGCCCCAGTCCCGGGCCGGATTCCCGGAGGAGATGTTCTCCAACCGCGTCCGGCGCGTGGCCCTGGAGGACTATCTCACCCGCTGCTTCCTTCGCGCCTGTTCCCGGAGCCAGCAGCGCGACGTGGGGATCGACCGTCCGGGGCAGGAGATCCTGGAGCGGACAACCATGCGGGTGGACGCCGACCGCGTGGAGGCCCGCATCACGGTGGGGCTGCCCGCCAAAGGGCGCAGCATCCTGGGCCGCAAGGCGGAGCAGATTCTGCTCCGGGATCTGCCGGAGATGGTGGACAGCTCCCTGATCCTGCAGAACCTGCAGCGCGAGCGGCTCTGGGAGCACATCCGGATCTGCGAGGACCAGGAGGTCCTGCGCCGTGAATTGGCGGACAAGGGGCTTGTGGCCTTTGTGGGCAACGACGCGATCCTTCCCCGCAAGAGCGGGGTGAGCGACGAGCCCATGCCCCGGAGCAAGGCGATTCCCTTTGTGGCGCCCCCCGAGCAGGAGGTGAGCGTGGAGCTTCCCCATAGCGGCACGGTGACGGGCATGGGCGTTTCCCAGGGGGTGACCCTGGTCGTCGGCGGCGGGTACCACGGCAAATCCACCCTGCTCAAGGCCCTGGAGCGAAGCGTGTACAACCATGTGTCCGGGGACGGGCGTGAATACGTGGTCTGCGACCAGAGCGCGGTGAAGATCCGGGCCGAGGACGGCCGCTGTGTGACCCACGTGAATATCGAGCCCTTCATCAGCGATCTCCCCTTCGGGGAGGACACCTCCCGCTTCGCCTCGGACAACGCCAGCGGGAGTACCTCCCAGGCGGCGAACATCATGGAGGCCCTGGAGGCGGAGAGCCGGCTCCTGCTCCTGGACGAGGACACCAGCGCGACCAACTTCATGATCCGCGACGGCCGCATGCAGCACCTGGTGGCCAAGGAGGACGAGCCCATCACCCCCTTTATCGACAGGGTGCGGGAGCTGTCCTCGGAGATGGGCATCTCCACCATCCTGGTCCTGGGCGGCAGCGGGGACTATTTTGAGCTTGCGGACACCGTGCTCATGCTCAAGGAATACCGGCCCTTTGATGTCACCGCGCGGGCCAGGGAGCTGGCACAGATGTACGCCACCCAGCGCAGGACGGAGATCAAGGAGCCCCTGGAGGGGGTGACCCCGCGCGTGCCCCTGCGCAAATCCTTCCAGCTGGGGGAGCGGGACAAGATCAAGACCAAGGGCCTGACCACCGTCCTCGTGGGGCGGGCCACCATCGATCTGTCCCAGGTGGAGCAGCTTGTGGACGAGAGCCAGACCCGCTCCATCGCGGCCATGTTCAAGAAGCTGGGTGAAGAAAGCGCGAACGGCGAGATGAGCCTCTCGGAAAGGGTGGATGCGCTCCTGGAATCCATCCGGGAGCAGGGCCTGGACGTCCTCTCCGGCTTCCGGGGCAAGCACCCCGGGTACATGGCCCTGCCCAGGAAGCAGGAGCTGTGCGCAGCGGTGAACCGCTACCGCAAATTGCAGGTGTGGCAGCGGGACTAGGACAGTGCGCCCAAAATCTTCCAATTGCTGCGT
>JAZKRN010000267.1:0-3507 GCA_036628655.1 Desulfohalobiaceae bacterium
ACGGAAGACGGAGGACGGAAGGCTCTTCACCGAAACGCTGATGAACGCCCCCAACCTCTCTCCGAACGAAGAACGAAGAACCCTGAACGGGGAACGGGGAACGCCGAACGGGGAACCCAGCACGGGGAACGGGGAACGCTCATGCGCCAGCACCTGGACAGCCCCAAGGACACGGAGCGCTTCGGCGAGTGGCTGGTGCGGCTCTGCACGGGATCCGGGCTCTGTCCGGTCTTCTTCCAGGGGGAGCTCGGCGCCGGCAAAACCACGCTGATCCAGGCCATGGTACGGGCCCTGCCCGGCTCGGAGAACGCCGAGGTGAGCAGCCCCAGCTTTACTATCGTCAACGTCTACCCCACCGAGCCCCCGGTGGCCCACTTTGATCTCTACCGCTTGCAGGACGCGGCTCTGGAAGAGAGCCTTTTCGAATACATGGCCTCCGCAGACCATCTCCTGCTGGTGGAATGGAGCGAGCATCTGCCGCGGAGGTATTGGCCCGAGGACCACATCCGGGTCAAACTGGCCTTCCAGGGCGAGGGCCGAAGCGTGGAAGTTACCGGCAGCGGCCGGTGCGACAGGATACAGGATTTTTAGCGCAGACCTCTATTCAGGCAAGGAAGGACCGGGAATATGGCGATCGTGGTGCAAAAGTTCGGCGGCAGCTCTGTTGCGAATCATGAGTGCATGCAACGGGTCAGGGAACAGGTGACGCAAAGGCTGCGGGAAGGATACAAGGTCGTGGTGGTGCTCTCCGCCATGTCCGGAGAAACGGACCGCCTCCTCAATCTGGCCCACAGTTTCTCGGACAAACCCGATCCCGCCGAGACGGACGTGTTGCTTGCCACCGGGGAGCAGACCTCGGTCTCCCTGTTCACCATGATGCTTTTGGACAGCGGGATTCGGGCCCGTTCACTTCTGGGATTCCAGATCCCCATGCACACGGACCGCTCCTACGGCGGAGCGCGCATACTGGATATCGACGCGAACAACCTCCAGGACCATCTTCGGAACAACGACGTCCTGGTCGTGGCGGGATTCCAGGGCTGCGACTTCCAGCACAGCCTGACCACCCTCGGGCGCGGCGGATCGGACACGAGCGCCGTTGCCCTGGCGGCCGCCCTGGACGCCTCGTTTTGCGAGATCTCCACGGACGTTGACGGGGTCTATACCACGGACCCGGGCATCTGTCCCCAGGCCCGCAAGCTGGAGCGCATCACCTACGACGAGATGCTGGAGATGGCCAGCATGGGGGCCAAGGTCCTCCAGATCCGCTCCGTGGAATTCGCCAAGAAATACGGGGTCACCCTTCATGTGCGCTCCACTTTCAACGACGAGCCAGGAACTCTATTAGTCCAGGAGGACGAAGCAATGGAATCGGTCATGGTTTCCGGAATCGCCTACGACAAGGATCAGGCCCGGATCACGCTCGTGGATGTCTTCGACGAGCCCGGTATCGCGGCCAGAGTCTTCGAGCCGCTGGCCTCCCAGGGGATCATCATTGACATGATCGTGCAGAACCCCAGCCGCGAGGGGCGCACCGACCTCACCTTCACCGTGAACCGGAGCAATCTGGACCGGGCCCTGGAAAACATCCAGAACATCAAGGACGATATCGGAGCCAGGGAGATCCTGCACGATCCCGGAGTGGCCAAGATATCCGTTATCGGCGTGGGGATGCGCAGCCACTCCGGCGTTGCGGCCATTGCCTTCAAGGCCCTCCAGGGCGAGGGAATCAATATCCTCATCATCAGCACCTCGGAGATCAAGATTTCCTGTCTGGTGGAGGAGAAATACGCCGAGCTCGCGGTGCGTATCCTGCACGAGGCCTTCGGCCTGGACGAGAGCCAGATCGAACCTGTTGAGGACGCCTAACTATGCCGGAAAAGATCGTCATCTATGACACGACGCTTCGGGACGGGACCCAGGGCGAGGACGTCCACTTCTCCTACGAGGACAAGATCCGCGTGGCCAAGAAGCTGGACGAGTTGGGGGTGGACTACCTCGAGGCGGGCTGGCCCGCGTCCAATCCCACGGACGAGCAATTCTTCCGGGAGATGCAGAACTACCAGTTCGAACATTCCCGGGTCACCGCCTTCGGCAGCACCCACAGCCCCAGAACGTCCCCGGAAAACGACAGCGGCCTCACTACTCTCCGCCACTGCGGCGCGGACGCCCTCACCATCTTCGGCAAGACCTGGGAAATCCACGTCCACCAGGCCCTGAAGACGGACCTGGAGCACAATCTGCGCATTATCCACGATTCGCTGGCCCATCTCAGGGAGCATACGCCGACGCTTTTCTTCGACGCGGAGCACTTTTTCGACGGATTCAAGGCAAACAGGGACTTCGCCCTGGCCTGTCTCAAGAAGGCCCACGAGGCGGGCACGGACACGCTCATCCTTTGCGATACCAACGGCGGAACGCTCACTTCGGAGCTGAGGGAAATCGTGGACTGCGTTGCCAGAGAGCTTCCCGGTGTCCAGCTGGGGATACACGCCCACAACGACTCTGAGCTGGCGGTAGCCAATTCCCTGGCCGCTGTTGAAGCCGGCATGCGGCACGTGCAGGGCACGATCAACGGCTTCGGAGAGCGCTGCGGCAACGCCAATCTCTGCTCCATCATCCCCAGCCTCGAGCTCAAGAAGGGGTACAGCTGTCTGACCGAGGGGCGGCTCAGCCAACTCACGAATACCTCGCACTTCGTCTCCGAGGTGGCCAATCTGAGGCCCTTTTCCAGACAGCCCTTCGTGGGCAGCGCCGCCTTCGCCCACAAGGGGGGCGTGCACGTGAGCGCCGTGCTCAAGGACTCTCAGACCTACGAGCACATCGAGCCGGAAAAGGTGGGGAATCAGCAGCGCGTTCTGCTCTCTGACCTCTCCGGCAAGAGCAACATCCTGTTCAAGGCCAAACAGTACGGAATCCACCTGGAAAAGGACGATCCCTTCGTCCTGGACATACTGAATCAGATCAAGGACCTGGAGAGCAAGGGATTCGACTTCTCCGTGGCCGAGGCCTCCTTCGAGCTGCTCCTGCACCGGGCCCTGGGCCGCACACGGCGCAACTACACCCTGCTCGGCTTTCGCGCCATGGACGCCAAGCACAAGGAGAACGAGGACCCCTTCTCCGAGGCCACGGTCATGATCCAAGTGGGCGGAGAGACCGAGCACACCGCGGCAACAGGCAAGGGTCCGGTGAACGCCCTGGACAACGCCCTGCGCAAGGGATTGGAGAAGTTCTACACCAACATCCAGCAGATGGACCTATTGGACTTCAAGGTGCGCGTGCTTTCCCCCAGCCGCGAGGCCCCCGAAGGGACGGCCTCCCGGGTCCGGGTCTTCATCGAGTCCGGGGATCAGCACGGGCGCTGGATCACCGTGGGCGTGTCCTATAACATCATCGAGGCGAGCTGGCAGGCCCTTGTCGACTCCGTGGACTACAAGCTCTTCAAGGACGAGCGGGACAAGCAGTCGGTGAGTCAGTGAGTCGGTGAGTCGGACGTCGGACGTCGGA
>JAZKRN010000268.1:0-3505 GCA_036628655.1 Desulfohalobiaceae bacterium
AAAAAAAGGAGGGAATGACTGCAGCCGTTTTCAGACTGCTGGACAGTGGGCGACCAAAAGAGCCCGGCCCAACAGCCGCATGCAAATCCGACGGGCGGATACGGCTGTCGGGCGGGCTGGGCTTCTCGATCAGGCTCCGGATCCTTCTGATTCACCGGACTCCTCGGACTCGGGCGTGGGGCCGATTCCCAGAAGCAGCGAGCCGGCGATATAAATGGAGGAATAGGTACCCACGATCACCCCGATAAGCAGGGCCAGGGCAAAGTCGTGGATGACTCCGCCGCCGAGAATGACCAGAGAGAGGACAACAAGAAGGGTCGTTCCTGATGTGATCAGTGTGCGGCTGAGCATCTGGTTGATGCTTCGATTGATCACCTCACCAAAGGGAGGCGGGGACTTGACCCGCAGATTTTCCCGAACGCGGTCGAAGTTGACAATGGTGTCGTTCAGGGAATAGCCCATAATGGTCAACAGGGCCGCCACTGTGCTCAGCTCGAAATCCTTGCCCATAAGGGTCAGGATGCACACGGTGATCACAATATCGTGCACCAGGGCCACAACAGCCCCCAGGGCGTAGTTGAGGCGCAGATACCAGCACATGCCCACGGTAATGAGCAGGGCTGCCAGGGCCAAAAAGCTCACTGGAAGCCCGATGAGCTGCAACAGATAGAGGGCCGCGAGCAGACCTCCGGCCATAACGCCGGCCACTCCCCACTTCTGCTCAAAGCGTCCGGATATGTAGATGGAGATGAGCAATACTGCGTAGAACAGGGCCTGTATGGCCTTGTTCTTGAGATCCTCGCCCACCTTGGGCCCCACCATTTCCAGACGCTGGATGGAATAATCCGCTTCCAGGCCCTGATCAAGCTGTTCCTGGATCGTGTTGCGCACGTCTTCCGGAGAATACGTGCCCGAAGGGATGCGGAGCAAATACTGGTGCTTTCCGCTCTGACCGAAGCGCTGCGCCCTGAGCTCGGGCAGGCCGGCCCCCTCGAGAACGCCATTGAGCTCGCCCACGTCGATATCGCGGTCGAACTTGACCTGGACGTTTATCCCGCCGGCGAAATCGATCCCGAATTTCAGGCCTCCCTGGTAGATGATCCCTGCCAGGCCCAGAAGAATGACAATTCCGGAAATAATTGCGGCAATTTTCCGCCTGCTCATGAAATCGATCGCGGTGTGAGACTTGATGATCTGCAGACCCATAGGGGGCTTCCTTTGCGCTTGGTGGTCCGGAGGCGCTTGTCGAGTTCAGTCGGCAACAGGCCGATACATTACAGGTTCAGGCTGCTTCCGGGACCCTTGCGTTTGATCCAGAGGTCGAAGAAGGCCCTGGAGACGAAAATTGCCGTGAACATGGATGCCAGGGTTCCGATGGACAGGGTCACGGCGAATCCTCGTATGGGCCCTGTTCCGAACTGATAGAGGATGAGCGCGGCCAGAATCGTGGTCACATTGGCGTCCATAATGGTCAGCGAGGACCGGGCAAAGCCCTCGTCCACTGCCTTGGCCGGACTCATGCCCTTTCGCAGCTCCTCGCGTATCCGCTCAAAGATGAGCACACTCGCATCCATGGCCGTTCCGACCAGGAGGATAATTCCCGCGATGCCCGGCAGGGTCAGGGTTGCCCCGAACCCGGCCAGGACCGCAATGATAATGAGCATATTGAAGCCGAGCAGAAGATCCACGATTACGCCGCCGATGCCGTAGTAGACAACCGCGAAGATCAGAACGAGGAGACCGCCCACTGCCAGGGCCGTAACTCCCTGCTGGATGGACTGCTGGCCCAGAGAGGGGCCCACGCTTCGCTCGTGCAGGACATTCACCGGTGCCGGCAGGGACCCGGCCCGAAGAACGATGGCCAGATCATGGGCCTCCTTATCCGAAAATTTGCCCGTGATGCTCGCCCTGCCCCCGCGGATCCTCTCCTGGATCGTGGGCGCGGAATAGACCTTGTCGTCCAGGACGATGGCCATGCGCTCGTTCACATGGTTCCCCGTGACCCGCTCGAAGATGCGCCCGCCCTGGTCGTCGAAGGAGAGGGAGACATAGGGCTGGTTGTAGCGGTTGAAGGCGACGCTTGCATCGGCGATGTGCTCGCCCGTCATCAAGGGCTGTTTCTTGAGGACGATCGGCTTCTTGTCATAGGAGCCGTCGGAGCGGCGCTCCCGCATATAGGCCAGCTCGGATCCGCGCGGGACCTGGCCCTGGACCGCTTTGTCCACATCCGCTTCCTCGTCCACGAGCTTGAACTCCAGGTGGGCGGTCTGCTTCACCAGCTCCACAGCGCGCTCGGTATCCTCCAGCCCGGGCAATTGGACCTGGATCCGGTTGCCCTTCATCTTTCTGATATCCGGCTCGGAAACCCCGAACTCATTAATGCGGTTCCGCATAACCTTCAGGGCCTGATCCAGGGTCATGTCCCGGAGCTCTTTCCGGTACTCCTCGCTCATGGCCAGAGTGTACTGCACCCTGCCCTGGCCCATGCTTTCCCTGTTTTGGATGGACAACTCCTGGTTATAGTTGCGCTCGACAATGCGCTCCAGCTGATCCGCCTTGTCCGCATCCAGGAGGAAGAAACGCAAACTGGTGTTGCCCACCACCCTGGGCCGGATGATCACGATATCCTCGTCCTTGGCCTGAACCCGCAGGTTCTCGCCCATTTGCCCCAGGGAATTGGACAGGGCCTTGTCCATGTCCACGCCCAGGGTCAGGCTCATTCCGCCCTTCAGGTCCAGACCGAGCTTGACCTCTTTATTGGGCAGGAGGCTTTGCAGGGGGTTCTCCTTTCCCAAAAAAGTGGGCAGGGAATAAATAAGGGCGAGGCCGATGACAAGAGCTGATAGAATGACTCTGTAGGTCAGGCTGATGCGCATACGAGGATTTCCTTTGTGAGGCTTGGCGAGGCTGCGGCGTATTCAGGGATCGGCCTGTTTCAACGCGCCGGCGCGCTCTCAGGGCCCGCGATCAGGGTGCCGAGCGCGTGCGGGGCAGGAAAGGCACGCAAGTCACGGCGTTGCCTTCCTGCCCTTAGAGGGCGGGCACGGGAACACCAGTCGCCGAGCTGGCCGCTCGAGGCGGACTAGCCCTTTTTGCCCGAGGAGATGACTTTCTTGTCCGTCTTGCTGGAGATATAGTTCCGATTGACCTTGACTTCCACGTTGTCCCCCAAATCAACGGTCAACACGTCGTCGTCGGATATCGATGTGATTCTGCCGTAGAGCCCGCCACCGGTGACCACATAGTCGCCTTTCTGGAGGCTGCTGAGCATTTCCCTGTGCTCCTTCGCCTTCTTCTGCTGGGGCCTGATCAGCAGGAAGTAGAAAATAACGAAGAGAATGATCAGGGGGAGAAAGGCAACCAAGGGATTGCCCTCGCCGCCAGCTCCGCCCTGTGCCCCCATGGCGAAGGCGAGATTTTCACCGAGCATAGACTACTCCTGTTTGTTTATCGTTTTTTTTTTGGGTAAAGACTTTGCTCCGCTCTGCTTGCAAACGCCCTTTGC
>JAZKRN010000269.1:0-3475 GCA_036628655.1 Desulfohalobiaceae bacterium
TCGTCAAACCCTGCCTTCCCGGCGAATATGAGCCGAACAGGCTCAGTTCCCCTGGTTTCTCCTCAACCAAGGAAGTTTTCCGAGAAGTCGGGCCCGAGGCCCGGCCCAAGCTCCGGGAGCAATGCGAAGCCTCCGGACTGGTATACCCTCCGGATCGTCTGTGGCTCATAGGCCTGAAGAAGGAGGAGAAGCTCGAGGTATGGGGCAAGAATCACGACACGTCGTGGAAGCTCATCACCAGTTATCCGGTGAAGGGCAGCAGCGGAGGGCCTGGGCCGAAGCTTCGGGAAGGGGATCGGCAAGTCCCTGAAGGCGTCTATTCCGTCGTCTCACTGAATCCGAACAGCGATTACCATCTGTCCATGAAGCTCAACTATCCCAATGGCTTTGAGCGGAGGATGGCCAGGAAGTCGGGGAGGAAGCATCTGGGCGGAAACATATTCATCCACGGATTCGATGTATCCGCAGGATGTCTGGCCATTGGGAACGCGAATATTGAAGAGCTCTTTGTCCTGGTGCACGACGTGGATCCCTCGGACACGCGGGTCCTGA
Organism: Desulfohalobiaceae bacterium; assembly: GCA_036628655.1. Lineage (GTDB taxonomy): Bacteria > Desulfobacterota > Desulfovibrionia > Desulfovibrionales > Desulfothermaceae > JAIPDU01. The sequence goes on from JAZKRN010000269.1 coordinate 553, forward strand.
TCGCTCCGTACGACTTGCAGGAGGCGTCCGGGATCAGGGTCCCCGGCGGTTCACCGGACTGGACCTCCCTGCTTTACCAATGGCTGCGGGATGTGATGAAGATGATCCGTTCCACATAGAATCAGAGTCGACACACAACCCACCACATGCATTCGTTTGCCCCTGTAGCCGGGAGCGAGGCGCTTCCTGCCAATCCGTGATGCGGGGCGATCAAGCCACAGCTGCAAAATAGTGTTCTTTTGCGGGCAATCCTCTGGATCTGCATTGTCCTTATTTTGTCGGACTCGAGCACAAGGTGACAGGCTCATTGTTTACAATCTTCGAGTTGGAAAGTATGTATCGAATGCAATAGCATATTGAGCACAAGGGGACTGGTTCATTGTAAACAATTAGAGCGCCTCAATTGTCAGTCCAAAAATGGTGCCAGTAATTGACCCTGCGATAGCCTGTACAAGACTGAAGCCCCGAGAAGAGTGAGAATGACCATATCGAAAGATTCTGTTCCCATCGATACTCTCGTGGACTGGGAGAGATTCGCAGGGCCGAAATCCGCTCATCAATGGGTTGACGGCCGCAGCGCCAAAGAGGCTGCTCGGACCTGGCTCGAGGGTGCTCCCCTGGAGTTGCCGTCTGAAATAAGCTCGGTCTTGGAGTCGTGCGTCGATTTTGGGCCAGTTCACGAATGGCAAGCCGAGCCCGAGGTCAGGCTCCCGTTTGATAACTTTCCCGGAGAGCCCAGGAATAGTGATCTTGTCCTCTGGGCCAGGGACGTGCACGGTCCGTTCGTGGTTGCCGTGGAGGCCAAGGCTGACGAGTCGTTCGGCAGGACAGTAGGCGAAACGCTGTGTGATGGTCTTGAAAAGAGGATTGAAAATCCGGGATCGAATCTCCTTGATCGCGTGGAGCAATTGGCGCGCTCCTTGTTGCCAGCGCAAGCGCATGGCGGGCCTTCAGCCGCTGGGTTGCGATATCAGCTGCTGACAGCTTGTGCCGGAGCTCTGGCCGAGGCGAAGAGGGGTTCCTATAGCAGGGCGGTCATGCTCGTGCATGAGTTCATAACGGACAAGACGGATGACGGAAAGCACCAGGCCAATGCCGCGGATATGGACAGCTTCCTCCGTCGTCTCTCTGCTGGGAAATTATATTCAATGGAACCCGGAAAACTTTTTGGGCCCTTCCTTGTGCCGGGATATCCGCTGTTCTCTGGGAAGACCTGCCTGTACTATGGAAAAGTACAGCGCGACAAACGTCAATAAACAGAGCACGAGGGATAGGGTCATTGTTTACAATGATCGGGTCCAAGGCCTTAGGGGCGGTCTTATTCCTTCAGGATGGAGAGGAAAAAGGCGGATACAGTCTGAATCAGGATCCCTTCGGTTTCCGGGGTCCTTTCCATGAAGGGGCCGAAATGCTTCACATCGCCGGTCAGCAGGTGCGTTGCTCCGCTCTGGAGGGCAGCCGTGAAAATGGGCTGATCCTTGGCCGGGAGGTCGAGAGGGCAAGTTGTTCGGGGAATCCGGGAAAGGATTTGCATGTCCCGGATCAACTTCTCCAGCCTTGCATGGCTGTCCGGAAACTTGATGCGCACGTTTCGGCAGGCTTCTTCACAAGCCAATTGGCAGGTAATCCGCGTCCAGTGGCCCTGTTCGGCCAGCTCGAACAGAAGGGAGGCTTTCCCTGAGGGGTTGTGGGCCGCAGTAAAAATGACGTTGGCGTCAAACGTGCTTCACGATTTGGTCTCGAGCTTATTCACGATGTTGTGGCGGGTCTGAGGGTCTAGGCGGTCCTCCTCGTCCCAGCGGGCAATGTCCTCGCCCCTGTACAACTCGATTTCGAGGATCGTTGCGGGCCGAAGGATCAGCTCCCCGTTTCTCTCCTCGGCAATAAGCGTGTCGCCTGCTGCGAGGCCCAGCTTGTTCCGTATGTCCGCCGGGAGAGTGATTTGTCCCTTTTGGGATAGAGTGAGCTTGTGTCCCATTTCTAACTCCCTTATGGGAAGTACAGTAAGAATGTCCGATTCTCCGACTTTCGTCAATCGACATTTGAACGACTTCCGCTTGGCATAAGACGAATTAGAGTAGTGTTGAAAACGACTATTTACGAGGAAGCCATGAAAACCATTACTGCTTCCGAGGCAAACCGCCGATTTTCCAGAGTGTTGCGGGAGGTCGCCCAGGGAGAGACCTATACAGCGGTGTCCCGCGGCAAGCCCGTGGCCTCCATTGGACCCACCGAAGGGGAGGCCTCGCGGCGCAGAAGGGCGAAGGCGGAGCTCCTGAAACGGCTCCACAGTCAGGCCGTGACCGGTGATCGAGACTGGACACGCGAAGAGCTGTACAGGAATAGAATGCGGGCCGCGCTGGATACCAGCATCCCGGCCTATGCCGAAGGGGTTGGCGACAGAATTGATTCCTGCTAGGTGCCGCAAGAGCATAAAAACGAACGTAACTATTCACCACCCCACTGATCATTGTAAGCCGACACGGGGTGTTTTGACTCATTTCTGCGGAGACTCTGCCAGATTTTCTTCGTCCGGCACTCACTTTTCTGGATGCTTGCCCAAATACTCCATGCCCCTGAAAAAGTGAGTGCCGGACGTTAGAAAATCCAGAGTCGGAGCTGCATGAGACAAAATGCCCCGTGTCGGCTTACGGTTCGGCAAAGTGGTGTATAGTTACAAACGAACAATTTCTCGACAGGATGCTTATGGATAAGGAAAGGATAAAAAGGATGGCCAAGAACCCGGATTTCATACCGGGTATCTACAATTACTGTGACCGGTGGTGCGAGAGGTGTGCCTTTACCTCCAGGTGCATGAACTTCGCCATGGAACAGGAGCTCTTCAGCGGTCAGCAGGATCAGGATCTTCGCAATGCCGAGTTCTGGGACTCCATGTCCGAGATCCTTGAGGCCACAGTGGAAT
>JAZKRN010000270.1:0-3472 GCA_036628655.1 Desulfohalobiaceae bacterium
AATGACCGGGCAGGAGTGCCTGTCTCCCGTCGGGACGAGAACAAGGAATATGAGGGGAAGCGCGGCGGTGAGCAGCCGGGGTAGGATCGCGACCGCAGTGTCCAGAACATGTACACCAGGAGGCCACATCCCAAATAAATCGTTTTATTTCAGAATGTTAGGCGGTGTCTCTTTTTTGAACACAAAGCGAGGTATGTCCCGGGTCCAGACAGTCCGGGGCATGGGAGTCAGTTCTCCAGGCCGTATTTTTTCAGCTTGTTGTACAGGGTGCTCCTGCCGATGCCCAGCCTCTGGGCGGCCTGCTTCTTGTTCCAGGCACATTCCTTGAGGGTCTGCAGCAGAAGCTCCCTCTCCTGGGAGCGAATGTTTCTGTCCTCGACTTGTTCCTGCTGCTGCAGCGAGAGATGGATCTTCTCCGGGAGATCGGCGGGCACGATTGTATCCCCGCGGGCCATGATGGCCGCTTGCTCCATGGTGTTCTCCAGCTCCCTCACGTTCCCCGGCCAGGAATAGCCGAGCAGGAGGCGCATGGCCTGGGAGCTGATCTCCAGCCCCTTTCTGTTCCGGCTTGCGGCATAGTAGTCGGCGAAGCGCCTGGCCAGGAGGGCGATATCATTGCCCCTTTTGCGCAAAGGGGGCAATTCGAGGGGAACAACCTCCAGCCTGTAGTAGAGATCCTCGCGAAACCTTCCCGCCCTGACCTCCTGGAGCAGATCCTTGTTCGTGGCGGCAATGACCCGCATGTCCACGGATATGGTCCTTCTGCCGCCCAGCCTTTCAAACTTTTGCGACTGCAGGACCCGCAGCAGCTTGACCTGCACCGCCATGGGGATATCGCCGACCTCGTCCAGGAACACGGTGCCCCCGTGGGCCTGCTCGAAGCGCCCGGGCTTGGCTGAGTCGGCTCCGGTAAAGGCCCCTTTTTCATGACCGAAGAGCTCGCTCTCGATAAGGGTTTCCGGAAAGGAGGAGCAGTCGATAACCACAAAGGGGTTCTCCCTTCGCGGGCTCTTGTCGTGGATGGTCCTGGCGGCGAGCTCCTTGCCCGTGCCGCTCTCCCCGTGGATGAGAACCGTCGCGTCCGTGGGGGCCACCTCCTCGATGAGACTGTATACCTTCTGCATTTTCGTATCCCTGCCCACCACCAGGCCGTAGGCCGGATCCCCCTCGAGGCGGGAGCGCAGATCCTCCATCTCCTCCTCCTGGGCCGCCGCCCTGAAGATGCTGTCCGAGCTGTGGGCAATGATGAGCCCCACAAGATCCACCTCACGGAAATCGCAGCCGCATTCCTCGGAGCAGGCGATCACCAGGACCCCGAGAACGTCCTCCCCGTGCTCCATGGGAATGATCCCCTGGGTGAATGACCGGGAAAAAGAGGCGTCGACCAGGGGAGGCCCAAATATTCGGGACTTATGCAGTTGCAGGGAGGGAAGGCCCTCCAGACGGGACTCCATCCGGGCCACCAGCTCTTGGTCTCTCAGGATCTCCGCGCCCTCGGGGGTGAGCCTGTAGAGCCTGTTTCTGTCCCTGCTGCGCAGGAGGAGGGTCATCCGCGCGCAGGGGAGGATTTCCCGGAGCTTGTCCAGCAAATGGGAGGAGATGCTGTCCAGCCCGGTTTGCGCGGACACGGCGCGGATGACCTCGTACGCCACGGAGAGCTGATGGTGCATCCGCTCCAGATTGTCCCTCTGTTGTTGCAACTGCAGCGAGTAGTCCTGCAGCCTTTGGGCCATGCTGTTGAAGGCTTCCCCCAGGGAGGCGAATTCCTCCTTGCCCCGGAGCCGGACCCTGGTGTCCAGATCGCCGCCCTCCATGGATCGGGTTGCAGCCACGAGCGACTCCAGGGGCGTGAAGGTACGGCGCAGGAAAATGACGCCTCCGATGATGGCGGGAAGGAGAATGGCCAGGGCGAGCAGGCCGATCTCGCCCCACATCTGGTGCATTTTGGCCAGCAGGGCCTGTCTTTTGAGACCCAGGCGCAGGGTGCCGGCTTTGCCCTGGAAAACGGGCTGGGCGATATCCAGAAGATCCCTGTCCCCCGCGGCAGAGACCACTCGCCTCGTGGAGGGCTCCCTGGACCCGCGTGGCTGATTCGCATCCACCAGCCCCTGTGGGACCCCGTCCTCCATTGTGTGGGCCAGGACCTCCTCTCCCCGCACCACAAAGGCGTACTCCACCAGGGAGTGGCTCTGGACGTGATTCGAAAGCGCCTTCTGCACCCCCACCAGATCGTTGATCAGGATCGGGTCCGCGATCTGCAGGGCCAGGGAATGGGCCTGATTCCGCGCCTGGGCCCTGAGATTCGTGGTCAGGGCCTCGGAATAGCGCAGGGAGGCCAGCAGGGCCACGAGGAGGCAGGTGACCAGGACCCAGGAGGTGAGCACCAGGAGGAGGGTGCCCTTAAGGCTTCGCGGCGCTATTCGCATAGAGTCCCTCTTCCCGGAGCTTGGCCTCCATGGCCCGAATGGGATCGTACCAGGACTCCTTGGGAACGATGAATCGGTCGATATGCAGCCGGTCCAGAATGGACCTGCCCTCTGGGGTGGTATGCATCCGCAGCAGCAGCTCCCCGATCCGTTCCTTGAGCCCGGGCTCCATATCCGAGCTGACCACGACCGGCGGGATGCCGAAGGGCCGGGATTCGCGCAGGACCCTGGTCCGGTCGGCCGCATCGGAGCCGTTTTGGCGCAGATAGTCCCAGATCAGGCTGTCCACCGCCGCCCCGTCCACCAGGCCGCGGGCAACGGCGAGGATGGAGTTGTCGTGGCTGTAGGTATAGATCGTTTTTTGGAAAAAGGTCTCCGGGTCAGCGTCAAGCCGTGAGAGCCAGTACAAGGGGACGAGGTGCCCGGTGTTGGAATCCGGGTCGGTGAAGGCGAAGCTCGCGCCCTCGAGATCCCGCAGCGATTGGTAGCCAGAATCCCTGGCCACTATGAGGTAGGAGCGGTAGCGAGCGCTTCCGTCGATCCAGGGCGCGGCCAGGAGCTCGAAGGCATCCCTCTGTCTGGCCAGGGCATAGGGACCGGAGCAGATGAAGGCCAGATCCAGCTCGTCCTCGGCGAGGAGCTCGTTGACCTCGGCATAGGTCTGGCGCTGCTCAAAGACGAGCTCTCTGTCCAGTTTCCGGCTCACGTAGGCAAAGAGCTCCCTGTACTGCTCGTAGGTCTCCTGCGGGGAGACCATTGCTCCGGCAGCGGCGCGCAGGACTTTCCGCTCCCGGTCCGCGGAGCTGTTCCTGCTCCCTACGCGACGGGTGTCCCGGAAATCGACGACCACCTTGTCCTCTGATTCGCCAGCGTCCCGACAGCCCAGGAGGCCAGTGGCCAAAAGGATAAACCCGGCCAGCAAGAGCGCGAGCCGCCCTATGGATGTATCGCGGGGTACGGGCATGCTCCTCCCTTGAATTCTCGAGCATTATTCTAGACAATTCTACCCTGATCCGCTGTTGGAGACAACAATCCCCATACATCCT
>JAZKRN010000271.1:0-3461 GCA_036628655.1 Desulfohalobiaceae bacterium
CCGATAATTTCACCAAATAATTCGACAGCTTGGCCACATTTTCATATAAAAAAAATAGACATCGAAAAAAAAACCGGGAAAAGACACACTGGTCTGGAATCATTTGGCGGCAAAGCGGGCGCTTCTCCGCTCGGCGCTGTCCAACCCCGTATCCGTCAGGATCGCGAAAAGGCCGGACAATACAGCCCCCTGCAGGATAAAGGCCGGGTTGTCGCTGTTGAGCCCGGCAATAATCGGGGCTCCCAGTCCTCCGGCGCCGATTGTCGCACCGATGGTGGCGGTGCCGATATTGATGACCACGGATGTACGGATCCCGGCCATGATCACTTTCAGCGCCAGGGGAAGCTCAACACGTATGAGCGTCTGAAAGGGAGTTAGCCCCATTCCCTGAGCGGCCTCGAGGATCTCCCGCCGCACGGACTCCAATCCGGAGATGGTGTTCCGCACTATAGGCAAGAGCCCATAGAGAAAAAGGGCGATGATTGTCGGCTTGTATCCGAACCCCACTGCGGGGACGGCGACGGCGAGTACCGCGACCGGGGGAAATGTCTGCCCTATAGAGACCAGGCTGTTGACCACCGGGAGGAATTCCCTACCCCGCCTTCGGGTCACGTAAACGCCCAGCCCGGTGCCGATGAGTATGGCCAGGAGACTGGAGACGGCCACCATGTTCGCGTGCTGGACCACGAGCTCCCACAGGGGAGCCCGGCTGTAGACCAGCTTCTCCAGATGGGGGAAAACCGGGCGGAAAAGGGCCTGCCATACGGAAGGGCTGGCGATGAGCAGAATAAAGAGGGACACAAACACCAATGTCTTGCCAAATGTAAATCGTCGCTTTACTCTCATGATTGGAGACTCCATATATATTCGTCCTTGGCGACAAGGAAAATATGGCAAGACACTAGCTTCGCTTCTTCTTTTGGAAAAAGAAGAAGCAAGAAAATCAGAAGATCCTACTCACCACTTTTTTGTTTCTTTTTTTGAAAAAGAAACGGATCGAGTGTCTTGTCCACTCAAATCATCGTTCCCTTGTATGTCTCTGCATCTGTATCTGTGTGTTTCTCTTTTACGACAATGAAACGTGACAAGCCACTAGGTGCTTAGCGGTAAAGAAAGCGGATCGAAGGGACATGGATCAAACACCGAGGAGATCGTGGAGATTGAGCTCGCCGAGTACGCGGCCATTTCCGTCCCGCACAGTAAGGCGCTCTTTCCTGTGCTGGAGGAGCAGAGCTAGGGCATGCCTGAGGTCCACTCCCGGATCGAGGGCCGGTTCGTCGGACTTTCCGGCTGTAAGGCTGTCGGACTGTGGCCACGACGGCCCCGGATTATCCGGGACAGCGATGCCGGCAATGCCCGTGGCAGGATTCTGTCGGACCGCGTCAATCCCGAAGGCCCCTCGGGAGAAAGCCCGCATGGCGTCGCTCACCCTGAGGCGGGACAGACGCTTCAGGGAGCGCTCCGAGCCGAGAAATTGCTCCACGAATGCATTCCCCGGAATGGAAAGCATCCTTTCGGGGTAATCCGTCTGCACCATGCGGCCGTCCCGCATCAAAACGATCCGGGACGCGAGGCGGACCGCCTCGTCCACATCGTGGGTGACGAAGACAACGGTCTTGCGCAGCTCGCTCTGGATCCTCGCGAACTGTTGCTGGAGATTGGCCCTGCTGATGGGATCCAGGGCCCCGAAGGGCTCGTCCATGAGCAGGATATCGGGATCGCCTGCCAGGGCCCGGGCCACTCCGGTACGCTGGGCCTGGCCCCCGGAAAGTTCGCTGGGGTAATTGTCCTTGAAGGTGTCCGGGGGCATGTCGAAGAGCTCCAGGAGCTCCCTGGCCCTGGACTCGGCCCTTGCCCTGTCCCATTTGAGCAGCCGGGGCACGACGCAGATATTCTCCATCACGGTCATGTGGGGGAAGAGGCCGACACTCTGGATGACGTACCCCATGGACCTCCTGAGCTCATGGGGCCTGAAATCCGAGATCCCGCGGCCGCCCACCCGGATGGTCCCGCTTGTCGATTCGATCATGCGGTTGATCATCTTGAGGGTCGTGGTCTTGCCGCACCCCGAGGGCCCTATGAGGCAGCAGAACTCCCCCTCCTCCACGGTCAGGCTGAAGTCCAGCACCGCCGGAGCGTCTCCGAAGAATTTGTTCACCTCCCGCAACTCGATCATTGGAGCCCCCTTGGTGTGACAAGGCGGATCAGGACCTGAAAAAGGGCATCCACGCCCACTGCCAGAAAAATGGTGGGTACCGCCCCGAGCATGATCAGATCCAGGGCGGACTGCCCCAGCCCCTGGAAAATGAACACCCCCAACCCCCCTGCTCCGATAAGCGCGGCCACTGCCGTATTGCCCACATTCTGCACACAGGCGATGCGCAGTCCGCCGAGCACGATGGGCAGCGCCCTGGGCAGCTCCACAAGGACGAGGAGCTGCAGACGGCTCATTCCCATTCCCTTGCCCGCTTCCACCAGTTCCGGTTCAACACCTGCAAGCCCGGCATAGGTATTGCGAACGACAGGGAGCATGGCGTAAAGGGTGAGCGCGATAACAGCCGGCGTCCAGCCGATTCCCTGAACGCCCATCTCCTTGAGCAGGGGAACGGCTGCGGCCAGAAGGGACAGGGGGGCGATGAGCAGCCCGAAAAGGGCCAGGCTGGGGATGGTCTGTACAATATTGAGTACGGAAAAGGCCTTCTCCCGCAGCCAGGGTCTTCGGAACACGGCGAATCCCAGAGGGATGCCCGCGAGTGTGCTCAGGCCCACGGAAACCCCGGTAATCCAGAGATGGTTCGTGAGCTCGGCTACAAAGCGCGCCCTGCGCTGGATCAGCTCGGTGAGAAGGGACAGGTCGTTGAGCTGGCCCGAAGCGGCGATCCAGAGCACGAGGACCGCGCTCGCCCCGAGAGGCAGGTATTTGGCTCTTTTCCGGCCGTACCGGGAGTATAGAGCGACGAGGAGGATGAAAAGGGCAATGGCGCAGATCCAGACCCCCGGGCCCATGGACACTCTGGCATAGGGCTGGGCCGTGGAAAGGATCCGCGTGGCCGCATCTCCCACGAAAAAAAGGAGACAGGGAGGCGCCAGAGCCGCGGGAACCAACTCGAAAGCCCTGACTCGGTCGCTTCCGGTGAAGGATCGGGTCAGGAAATAGCCCCAGAAGAGGAGGAATCCCAGCCAGGCGAACCAGGGAACCGCCTGGAGAAGCGGGATGCCCTGTCCCTCTACTATGCGATTCTCGCGGAATATGAGGAAGTCCAGGGGCCAGGCGGCGGCCAGGCCCAACAAGCTCCCCACGAGGAGCACTTTGGAGCGGAGGTGCGGGAGAACGGGCATGGCACCTCGAGCAAGACTGCTTTTCCGGTCGTGTGGTCAAGAAGGACTTTCGACAACTGCCCGCTACCAGGGCGCCCCCAATCTTCCAATTGCTGCGTTGTCCGGCACCTATTTGAGGTGAC
>JAZKRN010000272.1:0-3444 GCA_036628655.1 Desulfohalobiaceae bacterium
CGCTTGCCAAAGCCGACAACTCCGGGACCGCGTTCTTCCGCATCCTTGAAATCAGACCGCCTGCAAATGGCTTCCACCCGCTTCTCGTTTTCCTGCTGCGCCTTCTCGATCGAAGCGATCCGTTCCGCCCGGCCTATACATCGCTCTTCCCGAGTATGAAGCTGATCCCTTATCTCCTGCATCTTTTTTTCAATCTTGTCGGAAATCTGAGAAAAGATGTTGTCCATCCTCTTCTCGACATTGCGAACATCATCTTTTGTAGCATAATCGGAAGGAGGGCTATAATTATTGCTATCACTCTCTCGGTCTCTTTGGGCCGAGAGAAACCTCATTATGATGGCGAAAACTCCGGTCCCTGTCAGTCCCAAGCCAGCCACTGCGATACCCGTCCCAAGCTCCATAACTACCACCTTACCGGTTTGCGGGAAAGAACGATCGGAATAGCCTGGATGATATCCAGCATGAAATCACTGCCATCCACGTTGCGGATCCCGATGGTATAGTAGGACCCCTTGTGGTAATTCCGGCCCGCTGTCACGCGCAAAAGCTGTTGTTCGTTGTTCTTCAGGAAAGGCGTCATGTAATAGTGCCGCGTTTTCCGGTCATCGTCCTCTACAGCTACTTCCAAGGCACCGTCTATCCTGGCTCCGACAAGGACCGCCCGGATGCGCTTGAGGGCCAGGGTCCCCAGATTCATCTGCGGCAAGTCCAGCTGCGCCTCGATCGGTTCACCGTTATCGGTGTGCCCAGAAAAAATCTCATAGATGCCGTTCTCGTCGATAGCGATTGACCGGCCGTTCCACACGGCCATCGACTCGAACTCGTAGCCGAGATACTGGGTCACCGCCTGGTTGCGCTGGTTCATTCTGAGACCGAACTGGACTGGCATTCAGAGCTCCTTATATTTCAGAAGTGCTGCCGCTGTAGTTATAGCGAATGCCGTCGTAACGCGACAGCGCCATTTGATAGCTGTAACTCGCCTGATCACTCGCCTGACCACTCACCTGAGCACTAGTGCTGACCACGGTCATAGCCGAGGCGGCGAGCTGGGAAACGACCTGGGACACATGCTCCGCGATGGCTCGGCGATGCTGTGCCCGGTTCTGGGCCAGAGTCAGATTCTGATTGTCCTGCTCCAGCTGGAAGCGGAACTGATCGGACATAGCCTGCCGCTTCTCTCCCAGAATCTGCGCTTTGATCCGCTCTAGCTCGGCCTGACTCTGCACTCCCTGAATCCGGGAACGATACATGTCGAGTTTGAGCGATTCGACTCGCGTCTGCTCGGCATAGAGCTGGATCTCGTTTTGCAGTAGCGTACTCTGCGTCTCAGCCTTGCGGAGCTCTTGGGTGAAGGTATCGATAATGAACTGCATTTCCAAGCGCGCGGCTTCCATGGCATTGGAAGCCTTCACCCGAGCGCGCTCAATAATGTAGCCTTCCAGGTTGAGCCCGGACTGCAAGAGCAGCTCATACTTTTGCCGCAGGATATCCGCCTGCTGATTCACGATATCGCGATTAAGGTTCGCCTCCTCCCGGTGGTCCTCTACGTCATAGCTCTTATAGAGATCCAGAAGAGCGCCCGGGGGAGCAAGGAACCCGCGGCGGGCAAAACTGTCCGCGGCACGCTGCTTCTTCTCATCCAGGTCTGCCCTGCGCCGTGATCGCGCCCGATCATAGATGCCGCGCTCCACCTCGGGAGAATATCCCTCCGGGGCCTTCAGGCCATCCATGATTTCCTGTTTGATCCGCTCCTGCAGTTCAGAAGGGATGGAAGTATCGACATTTATGCTGCGGGGAGAAGGAGGAGTCACATCATCGAGGCGAGGAAAGTCCGATGGCAGATCCACATCCGGATACTCGACGGAAGGAGGGTCGGGGACAGTCAGCCCAGAGACCTCCGGATAGTCCAGGTCGAACTCGAAAGCACGATCCTTGAAGTCAAAACCGGGCATCACATCGTACTCGCGCATCTCATTGATGAGTTGCCAAGCAGTGTTTTTCAGGCTCTCGGCATATTCCTGGGAAGTCTTAAAGCGGTCCTCAACAAAGGCTTGCATGTCCTTCTGAGGACGCGCTTCAGGCAACCTACCGGGAATATATCCACGGGTTTCTACCAGATCTGCCATGTATAGTCCTCTCCTTCATCCTGATGGGACAGAACAGGATATTTGCTACTCTCTATATATATCCTTGCTACCATCGAAAGCATGGAAATTGCAATGTCCCCGTCGCCTACATACGGTGTGCTCATGCCTCCGGTTGCGTCGAGAGTGGGGATAGTCACATCCGCCGCCCCAAGGATCCCGGATACCGCGGAGCCAGTAGCGGTGAACCGAGGCAGCCGCACCTTCGCGGACCCGACAATGTGGGCGAGCCCCGTCGCGGTCACCCGCAAGGGCTTCAGCGAGACGGTTCCGTCACCCTGCTCGAAGATCGGCTTATCGTAGCGTCCAGAGGCATCAAAGCTGGGCAGCTCGATCTCTCCGCTGCCGAGATTGTAAGAAGGCCAAGAATCGTCCTTGGCATAAGCGGAAAGGCTCGGCAGACCAAAGTGTCCCCAAGCGCCGGGGTGCACCTCGGCCTGCAGGGCGGGAAGCTGGACAGTTCCCTGAATACCGCTCGCCCCGGACGCCTCCATGGTCATGGAGAGGCGCACAGAAGCAGTGGACCCTCCGAAAACGTAGGCTTTTACTTCCGGAGGGGCGAGGTAGCATTTGCCCTCAGTCTCAACGTAGCGCAGCCCCTCCGCCTGCAGCGAGGGAAGCGTTGTCTCGGCGTCGCTAAAGTCACCGCCGAGCAGGGAGGGGAGCGTCGCGTCCGCCCCGCCCCAGAAAGATTCCCTGACGTAGCCAGATGTTGCGGTGATCCAGGGAGCGGAGAGGTAAAGATCCGAATTGCCGGCAAACACATCGCGGGAGAGTTCGCCCGTGGCCGTGGTCGCCGGCAGGAATGTTGTAGCTTGGTTGCCGCTTGCCCCGGTAACCGCAGCCGTCAGAGCGGGCAGCTCGGTCGTGCCGTGGCCTCCGCCGTGCGCCTCGGTTTCGAGCGGCTCGAGCAGGGCATGTCCCTGCTGGCCGCTGCGAGCGTCGGAATCGGGAGAGGAGAGGTCAACCGAGGCCGAGCCGACAGTTCCGCGCAAACCGCGCGCGGAGGTAGACAGCCCGCTGACCACCATCGAGCCTTGCCCGATAGCGCAGACCTCGTTGATGGCAATCAGCTTGCCGTAGCAGTTCTCGGTGACGAGATTTACCGTCTCGCCGGATATGGGCGACTTTGCCTTCAGAACATAGGGGTCTACATCATTGGCCTTCTCATAGACGCCATCGTTATATTCCGTCCCCCAAACGATGAAGTAGTCGCCCGGATTCCAGCAGAGGAAGTCGGATTTCGAGGACTTGAACTCGTTGGTCGAGCCCTCGACCCAGATCGTATCGGACTGCGTGA
>JAZKRN010000273.1:0-3438 GCA_036628655.1 Desulfohalobiaceae bacterium
GGGTGGGGGCAGGGATGCCCCCGCGTGACGAGCGTTAGAAAATCCGGAACCGAAGGTTTCAAGTGATAAAATGCCCTGTGAAGGTTTACCCCGTGCTCTATCCGCTCTCCTCCTTCCTGGCGCCGCCCCCGTTCTTGGGCTTGATGCTCACCCGCTTCTTGGGGCCTTCACCCTTGCTCTGCGTGACCACTTCCTTGTCCTCCTGAAGGGTCACGTGGACAAGCCTGCGGTGATAGGAGCTCATGGGCTTGGTGCTCAGCGCCTTGTTCGAGGACTTGGCCTTATCGGCCAGGTCGCGGGCGATCTTTTTGACCTGTTCCTCCTGCTGGTTCTTGTATCCGCCGGTGTCAAGCTGGATGGAGACCTTTTCCGGCCATTGCTTGGCCACGATACGGTTCACGATGTATTCCAGGGAAGAAATGGTCTGCCCCTCGCGCCCTATGAGCAGACCGTGGTTGTCATCCGCCTGAATGCCGACCACTGCGCGATTGTCATTCATCTCCACGGTTATATCCGAGGGCTCCACCAAATAGGAGACGATATTGTACAGGGTGGAGCGGATCAGCTCCTCCAGCTCCTGCTGCTGGCTCGGACGCGGGGTCGCCTCGATCACGCAGTCGCGCCCGCCCAGGCCGAATATTCCGCTCGATCCGTAATCGATCACCGAAATATCCAGATCCTCCTGGCTCTTGCCGTAATAGGAGCACGCCTTTTCCAGTGCGGCATCGTAACTTTTGCCTTCAAATCTTGGGGCAGAACTCATAATAACTCCTCACACATCTTGCCGAAATACCTGAACTTTATGAATACGATTCTCCAAGATTCCCGCAATAATTCACACCTTGCGCATCATCCAGCCCTGTTGGGCTATGGAAAGCAGGTTGTTGGTAATGAAGTATACCACAAGCCCGGCGGGAAAGTTGAGGAAGATGAAAGTCAAGAATATCGGCATGAACATCATGACCTTGGCCTGTGTCGGATCACTCGCCGTGGGCGACAGCTTCTGCTGCAGGAACATGGACAGGCCCATCAGCACAGGGGTAATGTACAGCGGATCCTTGGAGGCGAGATCCGCGAGCCACACAAAATCCGTGAAGGGGAAATGGGTTATGAACGGCGCGTGCCGCAGGGAGACAGAGCCCATAAGCCCTTCGAACAAACCGATGAAAACCGGGATCTGCAGCAGCATGGGCAGACAGCCGCCTGCGGGGTTCACCTTGTAGGTCTTGTACAGCTGCATGAGCTCCTGGTTCATTTTCTGGCGATCGTCCTTGTACTTCTCCTTGAGCTCCTTCATCATGGGCTGGATTTTCTTCATCTTCTCCATGGATTTGTAGCTCTTGTGCGAAAGCGGCCAGAAGACGATCTTGATCACCAGTGTGAGCAGGATAATGGCCAGGCCGTAGTTTCCGGTGAAGGAGTTGAAGAACTCCAGCACCTTAACCAGGGGTTTGGCGATCACATTGAACCATCCGTAGTTGACCGCCTTCTCCAGGTTGCCGGGTACGGCCTTCAGCTGCTCCTCTTCCTGGGGCCCGAGGTAGTAGTTGAGCGAGATGTCCTGCTCCCCTCCCCGCTCCAGGGTAAATCGGCTCTCCATGGCCGCCCGATAGACCTCGTCCTCGTATTTGCCCTTGGCGTACATGGAGGTGTTCTCCGGCGCCATGGCCAGCAGGAAATAGCTGCTGCCCACGCCGCTCCATTGCACGCTCTGCTCCGTCTGCACACCGTTGCCGAGGGTCTCCTTGTCGTCCCAGGAGGTCAGGGAGCCGTCCGCGAAGGTGAGGAACTGGTTGTAGTTGTATCGGCTCGGATCATCCACAAGGGGCGGACTGGCCAGAGTAAAGGCCAGGGAGCCGCTGATCGAGCCCTGGGAGCGGTTCAGGATTTTTAGTTTCTCCTGAACCCGATAGGTACCCGCCCGGAAAATGAGCGTCCTCTTCAGGGTAATATTGCCCAGTTCCCCGACCAGGGTCAGGCTGCCGTCCTGATCCCCGGAAAGATCCAGATTGCCGCCGCGAATCTCCCAATTCGCGGTTTCCCAGGTAGACTCTTGGTTCCAAAGCAGACCCATGGGGCCCTTCGTGCTCGCTTGTTCACCGATAAGGTCCACCGGTTTCGCATCCTTTTTGATGGATGTCTTGTACTTCTTCAGGCGAAAGTGTTCCAGCACACCGCCCTTTTCATTGATTGCGGCGCTGTACAGGGGGGTCTCCACACTAACTGTCCTGCCGCCGCTGAACTCGGACCCTTCCTGGGCCAGATCACCCTCTGTTGGTCCGGCCTCGCTCTGCTCAGCCGCCCCGGTGCTCTCTGCCTGTTGCCTTTGCCTGTCCTGCTGGGAACGGGACTGCGTCTGCGTCTCCTCAGCTGCCTGCCGCGACTGATTGCCTGTTCCCATCAATCCCTGTTGCCCGGGGAAAAATATGTTCCATCCGATCAGAACGAGCATGGTCAGGGCAAGTGCTAAAAGAATGCGCCAATTTTCGGTCATTTCCTGCTTTCTCTCTTCTGCTTACGCTGCTTTTGCTTTTGCCGAGCAGCCTGGTCGTGTTCTTCAATAGTCGGCACCGGGTCCACACCACCGGAGCGAAAAGGGTGACAGCGGAGAATGCGGCGAATGGACAAAAAAATCCCCGTTCTGATGCCGTGTCGTTGGAGGGCCAGGACCGCATATTCGGAACAGCTGGGATAAAAACGGCAATGAGGCGGGATAAGTGGAGATATGCTCCATTGATAAAGCCGTATGCAAAAAATCGCCACTTTACGCATTGCCGCCGATCGTTGGGGGATTATTTACGCAGCTCACGGAGAGCCCTGGAAACCGTGCGCATCAATTCCCTTTCCGCGAGTTGATAATTCATGGACTTCCCGTTGATGTTCTTCTTGGCCACGACCACAATATCCACGTCATCCTGCTGCAAGTGATCCTTGTTCAGGCGAAAGACTTCTTTGATCAATCGCTTCAGACGGGTCCGCAGCACAGCCTTGCCCACTTTCTTTGTCACCGTCGTGCCCAGGCAGACTCCTGTGCCGTCCTGTGCGCGGGGCCGTATGTAGTAGATGAAATTCGGGCTCGTAGAACGTGTGCCCCGGCGATAGCAGGTCAAAAACTGCTCGCGTTTTCGCAGGCGCTCGACGGGGCTTTGACGGCGACGAGGCACGGACAATCGCTCCACTGTGCTGCTTGAGCGGCTCTGAATAGCACCCCGGAATCAAGGGCTCGTACCATTTTCAACAGGCTGCCGGAGGATCGGACCCCCGGCAACCGCAACACGGCCTAACAGGGCGTTGAAAATCTTCCAATTGCGGCGTTGTCCGGCACCTATTTGAGTGGACAAAAGGGCGTCTGATTGATTTGGCTTCACAAATAGGTGCCGGATTCAAACTCTCACGTAGGCTCACTACGCTACGACCTTGCCCGGCACTCACTTTTTT
>JAZKRN010000274.1:0-3429 GCA_036628655.1 Desulfohalobiaceae bacterium
CCGCGCCCTGGACGGGGAACAGGCTCTGGCCCTGGTGGTTGTCTCCCACAAATAATCCCCGGAGCAGATACATGCTGCAAATCCGCATACACGGACGGGGCGGCCAGGGAGCGGTCGTCGCCTCCCAAATCCTTTCCTACGCCTTCTTCCTGCAGGGCGGATACGCCCAGTCCTTCCCCACCTTCGGGGCGGAACGGCGCGGCGCCCCTGTTGCCGCATTCGTGCGGGCATCGGATTGCTTCATCGACCTGCGCTGTCAGGTCACCCGGCCGAGCCACGTCCTGGTCCTCTCCGGCAAGCTGGCCGAGAGCGTGGACGTGACCTCCGGGCTCGAGGAGCAGGGCCTGCTGCTTATCAACAGCCACAAGCCGGAGGAATATTACCGATTCCTGGAAAACGGGCACACCATCCGGATCGTGGACATCACCGGCATCGCCCTGCGGCACGGCCTGGGCTCGGAGAGCATGCCCATGGTCAATGTGCCCATCCTCGGCGCATTCGCGCGCATCAGCGACCTGCTCGATCTGCAGAGCCTGGAAGGCGCGCTCCCGCGTTTCGTCCCGGCCAAGCTGGAAGCAAACAGGGCTGCCCTGCGCGAGGCCTGGGAAACAGCGGAAAGTCTCGAGCCGGCCGCCCAGTAAAGGAGACCGGACCATGGAAGCCATAAACCAGGAATGTGTCATCGCCCCTGGCGATCTCAGGGAAGCCCCGATCTCGTCCACCACCACTGCGACCAATCTCACCGGGAGCTGGAAGTTCTTCCGGCCCGAGCTCGCGGAGTCCGCATCGCCCTGCAGCGAGGCCTGTCCTCTGTGCAACGACATCCGGGGGATCGCCGATCTTGTGCATCGCGGCCAGCCGGAAGAGGCCCTGCGGATCCTGCGCCGAACCAATCCCATTCCCGCGGTCAGTGGCAGGGTCTGTCCCGGCTTCTGCCGCCAAGGCTGCAACAGGGCCGAGCTGGATCAAAGCGTTCTCGTCCCGCGACTGGAGCGCTACCTGGGAGATCTGGGGCTTGACCGCTCCTATCCGGCCCCGGACGCCATGCGTCCGGAGCGGGCCGCAGTGATCGGCAGCGGGCCGGCCGGGATTTCCGCCGCCTACCACCTGGCCCGGCAGGGAATTGGAGTTGTCATGTACGAGGAACGCCCCGCCCCGGGCGGAATGCTCGCCTACGGCATTCCCGAATACAGGCTGCCCAGGGCCACCCTCCGCGCGGAGCTGGACAACCTCCTGGCCAGTCTGCCCATCGACCTCGTACCTGACCGGCGCATCACGCCACAGGAGCTGGAGACCCTGCGGCAAGAGAACGATTTTCTTTTTTGCGGGCCCGGACTGTGGGGCACCTCCCTTCCGGGGGAATTCGCCGGCACCCCCAATGTCCGGCACGGCCTGGAGCTGCTGGAGGCGATCAACAGCGGCCAGGTCCCTCCGGAGTCGCGCTTTGTCGTCGTCGGAGGCGGAAACGTGGCCCTGGACACCGCCCGCTGCCTCCGTCGCCTGGGCAAGGAGGTCTCCATCGTCTACCGCCGCACCCGCTCCAGAATGCCCGCGTACGCCGAGGAGATCCGTCAGGCCCTGGATGAGGGTGTCCCGGTATTGGAAGAGCGCCTGATCGGCACGATGGAGGAAACAGACCGCGGGCTCCAGCTCCAGCTTGCCCAGGCCGTGCAGACGGACGGCGGGATCGAGCCCGGCGAGCCCCTGGAGCGTGTGAACACGGACATCGTGGTCCCGGCTGTGGGGCAGACCCGGGACACGGTTTTTCCAGAGGATTCTTCCGTCTTCCTGATCGGCGATTACCGGGACGGAGCGGGAAACGTGGCGCGCGCCATGGCCTCAGGCAGGCAGGCCGCGGAACGGGCCCTGGCTTCCTGTGGCCTGGACACCGAAACACCGGCTTCTTCCCGGGAATCCGAAAACGCGAAGGACAGGGCCGCTCCCTGGGGAATCTGCTTCCTCCAGCCGGAAACGCCCTGCGAGACCCCGGAAGTGGCTCCATCGGAGCGGGCGAAGGACTTCCGCGAGATAACCCCCGCTCCGGACTCAGAGGAGATCGCGGCCCTGGCGTCCAGATGCCTGCAGTGCGGCCGCTGCACCGCCTGCGGCCTGTGCTGGTTCTTCTGTCCGGACCTTGCTGTGCAGCTGGAAAGCGGCTCGCAGAGCGTGGCTATCGACGGCAGCTACTGCAAGGGTTGCGGTATCTGCGCCTCGGTCTGTCCCAGAGGGGTCATCCGCATGCGGGAGGAGGTATAAATGATGGACACCGTGCAAGCACCGTTAGGACAAACCAGGGACATGCTCCTGGGCAGCGACGCCGTGGCCTGGGGCGCCAGACTGTGCCGGCCTGATGTGATCGCCGCCTATCCCATCACCCCGCAGACCCACATCATCGAGACCCTGTCCGGAATGGTGGACGGCGGGGAGCTTTCCAGCGAATACATCAAGGCTGAGTCAGAGATGTCCGCTTTGGCCGCCTGCTATGGAGCGGTCGCATCCGGCAGCCGGAGCTTTACCGCAACCAGCTCCCACGGCCTGGCCCTGATGCACGAGATGCTGCACTGGTTTTCCGGGTCCCGCTTTCCCATGGTCCTGGTCAACGCCAACCGGGCCCTGGGAGCCCCCTGGAACATCTGGACCGACCAGGGCGACAGCCTCTCCCAGCGGGATACGGGATGGCTGCAGATCTACTGCGAAACCGCCCAGGAGGCGCTGGACAGCACCATCCTGGCCTACTGGCTCAGCGAGCGGATCATGCTGCCGGTCATGGTCATGATCGACGGCTTCATCCTCTCCCACACCATGGAGCAGCTGATGATCCCGGACCAGGAGAGGGTGGACGCCTTTCTCCCGCGGTACGAGGCGCCCTATCGCCTGGACACGGAGAATCCCTTGAGCTTCGGCGCCGCGGCCACCCCGGACAATTTCTACGAATTGCGCAAAGCCCTGGCCAAGACCATGCGGGCTTCGCTGCGGACCCTGGAGCAGGGCTATGCCGACTTCCGGGAGCACTTCGGCCGCACCTACGACAACCTGATCTGGGACGGCCCCGAGGATGCGGACACGGTGCTGCTCTGCAGCGGCTCCGTAACCGGAACGGTGCGTACGGCACTCGAGGAGCTGCGCAAGGAAGGCCACAGGACGGCCCTGATCAAGCTGAGGCTGGTGCGCCCCTTTCCCAGGGACGAGCTGATGGCCATGCTCTCCGGGGTCAGGCGCCTCATCGTGCTCAACCGCGCGGTCTCCTTCGGAGCCGGGGGCACGCTGACCCAGGAGGTGCGAAGCGCCCTGTTCACCATGCCGGATGCCCCGTCAGTCATCGACGTGATCGCCTCCCTGGGCGGCAAGGAGATCTTTCCGGAAACGATCCGGGAGCTCGTCCTGGAGGCGGATCAGCTCTCGGAGAGGGAAAGCAACTGGTTCTGAGGG
>JAZKRN010000275.1:0-3389 GCA_036628655.1 Desulfohalobiaceae bacterium
AATGCGAGGCGATTGCGGGTGGCCGCTGAAGCGCGGGGTTCATCCCGGGTTTCACCTGACGGGATACGCGACACCTTTATCGACACACTCGGTCTCACGTCCTTTGAGACAGGATTCAATTGATGTGTCTTCCCTTTTGGAGCGGACTCGATGTACCTTGCGCGGTTCCAACAAGGCCAAGGTCTATTATGAACCCCAGCGAAGCGCTCCACCCGCTATTGCCTCGCGGATAATCTCCCGATAAACCAGCAAATTGAGCGCATTTCCATTCAACCCTCATTCCCGGGCCGACCCGGGGACAACCAAGCATACAATGCGAGGCGCAGGCGGGTGGACGCTGAAGCGCGGGGTTCATCCCGGGTTTCACATGATGGGATACGCAACACCTCATAAACATTCCCGGAATCATTTACCTTTGAGGCAAGATTCAAATGATGTCTCTTCTAATGGAGGAGACTCAATTTCACCTCAAGCGGTTCCGACAAGGCCATGGTTTAATATGAAACCCAGCGAAGCGCTCCACCCGCCTTCGCCTCGCGGACAATTTCCCAACAATTCAACAAGTTGAACACATTTCTATACAAAAAGCACGCCTGGATCGAATGACCCCCAATGCCCAGTGAAGGATCATCCCATCACCGGAAAAGTAGCCCCGGCTTCGGGGAACACGGCCACCCTGGCCCGTCGGCCCATTGTCTTCCTCCCCCTGCGGACCACCTCCTGCGGTGTGGAACAGGGAGTGAAAAAGCCCAGGGACCTGGCCTGATCCCTGGACAGGGTGGGCACATGGACAAAAAGACGATGTTCCCGGAGCAATTGCAGGGTATAGTAGACCAGGAACTTGTCCTCGGGCCCCTCGCCCTTGCCCGTCTTTTCCTGGAACCAGAGGACCCTGGAGGGGCCGAGCAATTTGAGAATTGCTCGGCTCAGCCACAAGGGCGGGGACTTGTCCGGGGGCTTCACATCGTCCAGGCCCCGGTCCGCCTTGAGGAAAGCCATAATGATCCCTCCGGGGGCGAGAGCGGGAAGGGTGTTGGCCACCCCTTTCATGCCCTGCTTGAGATTGAAATCCATGGGTCGGGAATTGACCACGATCCCGTCCATCTTACCCGGAATCCGCCTGCCCGCAAGCAGCGTGTTCGTCTCCACGGCGTCGCGATGCGCCAGCACAGGATCTCCGCAGGCGCAGGCCTCAATCGGGCCGCTTTGGCCGAGCACAACGTTTATGCAGAAAAGGTCCGTCTCCAGCAGATCCCGCACTTCCTCAAGATCCGTTCGGAAGGCATTCGTCTTCGGGTCCGCGCCGACCCGGTTGTACCAGTACGGAGACTCCGCGATCATGGCGTGGTGGGCGCCAATGGCCTCTGCGGAGCCCAGTCCCGGGAAGAGGTTCTTCATCCCGCCTCCGAATCCGGCCCAGAGATGGGGCTCCACCATCCCCACGGAAACAATCGTGCATATCCCTCTCTCAAATACCGCGCCTCAGGTTTTGGCTGAAACACCGCAGTGCGAAGCCACAACTCGGGAGGACCTCAAGTTATAACTGCCATTGGGACGGCCTTTCCATGCGGCCAAGCTGCCGTCCTATGACTGGTCCGATGAACTTTCCCCGATCTCCTTGAACGTTGCCTGGGGCGCTCCGCAAACTGGACATTTCTTGGGGGCCTTTTTCTCGTTCACATAGCCGCAGAACTGACAGACATAGTAGACCGTCATATCTCCCCGCATAACGTGGTACATGGCCTGGTCGTAGAGCTTGGCGTGCTTCTTCTCCACGTCGCGAGCATAGCTAAACGTGAACGCCGCCGCGGTCTCTCCCTCCTCCTGGGCATCGCTCAGGAACTGCGGATATTCATTTTCGCTGATGGAGGTCTCCCGCTGGAGGGACTCCAGAAGGTTGGTCTCGGTATCCTTGACCACCACATCCTTGAGCAGATCCATGTGCCGGGTGGCGTGCACACGCTCCGCCTCGGCGATAGCCTGAAACAGGAGAGCGGCCTGCTTTTCCCCTTCCTTCTCGGCCCTGTCCGCGTAAGCCAGCAGCCTGAAGTAGGCCTTGGCTTCGCCCACAAAAGCGGCGTAGACATTCTCCTGGGTCTTCTTTTCCATAACGGTCTTCCTTGTCTCGTTTCCGGGTCGAGCCACCCCATATTTTGAAAAAGGGACTCTCACCCCCTGCTTACACCGATGATGAACAGGCCCCAGGCCAGGAGAAAAGCCACGCCGCCAACTGGCGTAACCACTGCGAACATGCGGATTCCGCTCAAGGCCATGACATAGATGCTGCCGGAGAAGAGCAGGATGCCCGCACCCATGAGCCGGGCCGACCAGGCAAGCAGCCGTTCGGACCCGAACTGGCCCATGGTCAGGGCAACAATCCCCAGGCCCAGGGCGTGGGCCAAGTGATACTGAACGCCTGTCTCGAAGGCCTGATGCATGTCTTCCGCGAGACGCCCCTCGAGAACGTGCGCTCCGAATGCGCCGAGACCCACGGCCAGGAGGGCGAGCCCTCCCGCCAGGATCAAAAAATGTCGCTGCATGCCGCTTTCCCGTTCTATGGTTCCACTCCCGTCCGCGGACCGTTGTCCAGAAGAGGTCGCCGGCACCCCCTGTCGGGGAAGTCAGGGAGGGGGTGCCGGACCAGGGGAAACAGCCGCCCTATCCGACCTTGATCGCCCGGCTGTTTTCCCAGAGGCCGTGGATGTTGCAGTAGGCAGCGGCCACGAGCTCTCCGGAGGTGTTCGCCTTCATGCAGCAGGTCACCTGATGGTGGGTGTACACCGGACCGGTGTCCGCGCCATCGGTGGATTCACCGTGGGCCGCGAACTCGAAGCTGCCCACCTCGTAGGCGAACTTGCCGCCCTCGGGCTTGAAGTAGACCCTGATCCAGCGGATATGATGGGCCGTGGTATTGGGATGCTCAATCTCCTTGCCCAAAGAGACCTTGACCTCGAATACCTCGTTGGCGTTTACTGAATCCGGGCATTCGATCACCGGAACGTGCTTTTCCTTCTTCCAGTCCTCTGTCTGAAAGAGCTCTCCGACGCGCATAATCCGTCCCTCCTTGTTCGGGTTGAGTGCCTGCAGCAGGGGCACATATTTCAAGCCTTTCCTCTATGATACGTAAAAAGGGGCTCTTTTCCAAGCGCATCGGGACAAACGATCTCGTCTCTCAAAAACCCTGTGCCTGCGCAAGCGCAGTCCCAATAAAGAATACAACCTTTATTCCCGGGCCGACCCCGGGCACAACCAAGCATGAAAATGGTGCGCGGGAAGCCCTGTTGAATCCTGCCTTCGGCAGGGCAGCTACGCTGCATTCAACAGGGCAAGTCGAGGATTGCGCTGATGCCGGTGTTTCATCTCGGCGTCCAGTGCAGGGAAGGGCTCAC
>JAZKRN010000276.1:0-3385 GCA_036628655.1 Desulfohalobiaceae bacterium
TGCTGTCAGCATAAGAAAAGTAAACCGTACAATTACGTAATTGTCAATTTCTTTTTTCAATATGTCTGTACCGGTTGTTGCCTGTTGGCTGTGTGGCGGACTGATCGGGGAAGAGATCAGGGAAGGCGCCGTCCTGGCAGAGACGGCCGCATGCAGGATGGAAGCATTCCTGCTCACGACGTCCGCAAAAGAGGATTAATTGACTTCAGAATTTGGGTGATGTTTTACAGGAAGGTTAAAACGGTGTTATTGAGGCAAGGTCAAAGTGCGATCCTCGTGCAGATTGTTTGGGAAGTGCCATGAACGGCTCCCTAGAGAAATGGGCGTTTGGGCACCGCTCTCCGGAGTTTCGTCTCTCCCCGGGCACGCCGGAACCGGTAAAACAGAGGAAGATATCGCGGAGTGCGCTTTGATTTCAAATATTTTGCATTATGCGGGTTATGAGGAATGCTCCCGCCTGATGGAGGATTTTTCATGAGCTCTCTTCGAGAGAAGGCCATGGGGCAGCCAAAATAGCACTGGAGCAGGAAGAGGATTCCATGTACGAGAACCCGACTCCGTCCCGCAGGGAACTTGCCCTCTTCCACGCCGTGGACGAGCTTGTGATGACCCTGGATTCGGATCTGCGAATCCAGTGGGCCAATCAAAGGGCGGGGAAAATGGTCGACGAAGCCCCGGAGAGTCTGGTGGGGCGGCCGTGCTATCAGGCTTTCCATGGACGGGAGGTTTCGTGTGGGGAATGCCCGGTGCCCGAGACCATGCGCACCGAAGCGATGCGGGAGACGGATAAAAAGGCCCCAAACAGTGCTTATCAGAATATACGGAGCTACCCGTTGTATTCACAGGAGGGGGATCTGGAAGGGGTCGCCGTGTTGGGCGTGGATATTTCCAGGCGCAAGCAGGAGGGACAGGAACGGGAAGAAAGGAAGCGGTTTGGGGAGCTTGTGACGGACAATATGTCCGATCTGGTGTCGCTTGCCGATCTCCGGGGAAACATTGAGTTTGCCGGCAGATCGCACGAGATTCTGGGATACGACCCCGATGCCCTGATCGGCACGAATGTCCTCGATCTGGTGCATCCGAAGGACAAACCCTATGTACGGAACGAGCTCGATACATTCCTGCGCTCGCCCAGCAATGGTTACAAGGTGGAATACCGCTGTGTCTGCAGAAACAATTTTTACCTCTGGTTCGAGACCATCGCCCAAATCGTTGAGGATGAAAATTTCCAAGAGCCGAAGATCCTCTTCAGCACAAGGGATATTACTTCCCGCAAATGGTCTGAGGAGCACAATCGTTTTTTGAGCACGCTCATAGAGAACATCTATGACTCTGTCGTGGTAACGGATAGCAGCTTCCGTATCACCTATATCAACAAGAGAGCGGAAGAGCTCTCCGGCTATAAGCTGGAGGAAGTCAAAGGCCTGAGCGCGTTTTCCTTTCACGCCGATCCCGGGGCACCGGAAACACAGAAGCAGCTCCATGAAGCGGTCACTTCCGGAGAATCCTATATCGGCGAGGGGATCAAGCAGAGAAAGGACGGATCCACTTTTGTGTGTGAGTTCAGGGTCATGCCCCTAAGGGACAGCCATGGTCACATTTACGCTCACGTAGGGATCCAGAGGGACATTACGGAACGAAAGCAGGCCGAGGAAGCCCTGCAGAGATCGGAGAGCTATTACCGCACTCTGTTCGAGACGTCGGGAGCGGCCATTTATATTGTAGAAGAGGATACGACCATCTCCGACGTGAACTCCCATTTCGAGGAATTGGTGGGCTATTCCAGGGAGGAGATAAACGGGAGAATGTCCGCCCTGGATTTTGTCCACCCGGAGGATGTCCCCACTGTCCGGGAGAACCATTTCCAGCGACGTTCGGACCCACAGGCTGTGCCACGCCAGTATGAATACCGCTTGATCACACGCTATGGATCTACAAAGCATATCTGCGTTTCCGTGGACATGATTCCGGGAACCAGTAGAAGCGTCGTTTCCATCATAGACATTACCGAGCGCAAGCAGATGGAGGAAAGGCTCAAGGAGCTGAGCGTCCGCGACGCATTGACCGGGCTCTACAACCGCAACTTCTTTGAAGAGGAGATGGAGCGCCTTTCGGACGGGCGTTATTCGCCCGTGGGGATTGTCGTTTGCGACCTGGACGGGCTCAAGTTCGTCAACGACACTCTGGGGCATCAGTCCGGGGATCGGCTGCTCCTGAAAGCTGCCGATTTATTGCGGGCGAATTTCCGAAACAGCGATATCATAGCCAGAATCGGGGGGGACGAGTTCGCCATCCTGTTCCCGGAAACGGATTGGCAAATGGTGGAGCTTATGCTGCAGCGATTTCAGCAGGCGGTTCGGGATTACAACAACGCCGATCCGGAAATCCCCATCTCCCTCTCCGTGGGCCAAGCGGTGGGCGAAAAGACGGGGCCGGACATATACGCCCTTTTCCGGGAGGCGGACAATCGGATGTATCGGGAGAAGCTTCAGCGGAAGGGCAGCGCCCGCAGCGCCATCCTGCAGGCCCTCACCGTGTCCATGGAGGCTCGCGATTTCAAGACCGAGGGCCATTGCGATCGTCTTCTGGCTCTCTGTGTTTCACTGTCGCGGGAACTGGGCCTTTCCCAGGATTTGGAGAACGATCTGTGTTTGCTCGCCCGCTTCCACGATCTGGGGAAAGTGGGCATTCCGGATCATATCCTCTTCAAGCCCGTCCCACTGACCGAGGAAGAGTGGCGGCAAATGAGCCAGCACTGCGAGATAGGCCACCGCATTGCCTCGTCCGTCCCCGATCTGAAGCCTATAGCCGACCTGATCCTCAAGCACCACGAGAGGTGGGACGGCCGGGGCTATCCCCTGGGGGTATCCGGCAGGGATATCCCCTTGGCCTGTCGCATCCTGGCGATAGCGGACGCGTACGACGCCTTGACCAGTGACCGGCCCTACCAGGAGGCCCTGCCTCCAGAAAAGGCGATCAACGAGCTCAGACGCTGCGCCGGCACCCATTTCGATCCGGAGCTAGTGGAGAGGTTCATCAGGATTGTCGGACAGTGACGAGTGCTGGCCACTCAGGGGCGCTGCGTTGCGTGTGCGGCGAGAAAGGCGGACTCCGGAATATTCCGGAGCAATATAAGGCTTCGGAATATCCCCGTGAAACAGAATATCGGATTGTGCATGGCGCAAGCGTGCCTGGTTTTACTCGGCGTGCTGCTCGATGTTCTCGTTTGCGGATATGGGCAGAGGATGTATTCCTGAGGGGAGTCTAAGAAAGCCATTCCTCAGAGCTCATGACTATTTGATGTAGGCTGGAAAATGGTTTTTTGTGGGCTATGGCACGAAGTCCACTGAATAAGCTGCGGATTTCGGAGACTGAAAAAATTGCA
>JAZKRN010000277.1:0-3370 GCA_036628655.1 Desulfohalobiaceae bacterium
CGCAGAAAGCTCGCCACGAGCACGGTCACGGCGCCCAGGCTGATGGCCGCATCCGCCAGATTGAATGCCGGCCAGTGGAATGAGCCCAGATAGAGGTCCAGATAGTCCACGACCATCCCCAGCCGAATCCGGTCCACAAGATTCCCCGCGGCACCCCCCAGTATGGCCCCCAGGCCGAGGCAGAGCCAGGTGTCCCGGGATCTGCTGGTCGCGAGCATATACAGAATGAGCACGATGGCCAGCGCGGTGATCCCGATCAGGAGAGCGTCCCGCCAGGGAAGGTGCGGCCCGTCCAGGAGCCCGAAGGCCGCACCCGGATTGCGGTAGTGGACCAGATTGAAAAACCCCGGGATCAATGCGATCCGCTCCCAGAGGGCGAGGCTCTGCTGCACCGCGAGCTTGGCCGCCTGATCCGCGACGAAAACCACGGCGGCGAGCGCGAGGCCCTTCCGGGCCGCGGGATGCGCCTTGAAAAGCGGCATGGGGATCAGCCCTGCTCCTCGGTTTGAAGCTGGTGCAGGACGTCGGCGCACCTGGGACAGACTTCGGAATGGTCCTCGTTGGCCCCGATTCCCTGGCTGAAGTGCCAGCAGCGGGGGCACTTGTCTCCGGTGGCGGGCTCCACGCCCACTGCCAGGCCTGCAATCTCCTCGCTGCGGTAGATGCCCACCGGGGCCTGCTGCAGGGAATCGAGCTCCAGCTGGGAGACGATGCACAGCTCCGGAAGAGTCGATTCCGCGTGCTGCAGCCGGGGCAGGAGCTCTTCATCCGCGTACAGGGTCACCCGGCAGTCCAGGGAGTGCCCCACGGTTCCCTCCCTGCGAACGGGCTCCACCGCCTTGCTCACCTCGCCGCGGAGGGTGAGGAGCAGGTCCCAGAAACGCTTCTCCTGCTCGTCCATGGGCGGCTCCGCCTCGGGCATCCTGAGCCCGAAGACGGTGGACACGCCCGGCCTCAGGGCCTGGGGAAGGTTGTTGTGGACCTCCTCGGCGGTGAAGCTGAGGATGGGGGCCATATCCCGCAGGAGCAGGAGCAGGATGCGATAGAGGGCGCTCTGGGCGGAGCGCCGCTGCAGGCTGTCCCGATGCGAGACGTAGAGACGGTCCTTGAGGACGTCCAGGTAGAAGGCGCTCAGCTCGGTCACGCAGATGCCGTGCAGGGTGTGAAAGACCTTGTGCAGCTCGAAGGAGCGGTAGGCATTGAGGATGTACTGGTGCCGGTCCTGAATGAGCTGCAGGGCGTAGCGGTCCATGGGCAGCATGTTCTCCGGGCTCACGTCGCTTTGGCCCGGGTCGAAGTCGGAGAGGTTGCCCAGGATGAAGCGGGAGGTGTTGCGGATGCGGCGGTAGTTGTCCACCAGCTGGCTCAGGATCTCCTGGGAGATGCGCATGTCCTCCTGGTAGTTCTCCGAGGCGGTCCAGATGCGCAGGATCTCCGCGCCGTACTGCTCGATGATCTCCTGGGGGGCGATGACGTTGCCCATGGACTTGGACATCTTCTTCCCCTCGCCGTCCACGACGAAGCCGTGGGTCAGGACGCTCTCGTAGGGCGCGGTGTTCCGGGTCCCCACGGAGGCGAGCAGGGAGCTTTGGAACCAGCCCCTGTGCTGGTCCGAGCCCTCCAGGTAGAGGCTCGCGGGGAAGGTGCATTCCTGCCGCTTTTCCAGGACCGCGGCGAAGCTGGTCCCGGAGTCGAACCATACGTCCAGGATGTCCGATTCCTTGGAGAAATTCCCTCCGCCGCAGTGCTCGCAGGTGAGCCCCTCGGGGGCGAGCTCAGCCGCATCCGCCTCGAACCAGTAGTCCGCACCGCGGGGGTGCTCCGCAAATTGGGCCACGACGGAATCGGCCCAGTCCGGATCATAATACGCCTCGCCGCACCCGTTGCAGATCAGGGCTACGATGGGAACGCCCCATGCCCGCTGGCGAGAGATGCACCAGTCAGGGCGGCCCGCCACCATGCTGCCGATCCGCTCCTTGCCCCAGGCCGGAATCCACTGCACCCGATCGATCTCCTTGAGCGCGCTGTCCCGCAATTCGGTGCGGTCCATGGAGATGAACCACTGGGTCGTGGCCCGGAAAATGACCGGCTTCTTGCAGCGCCAGCAGTGGGGATAGGAGTGCTCCATCCTGGAATGGGCCACGAGATGGCCCTCGTCGCTCAGGGCCTGGACGATATCCGGATCCGCCTGGAAGACGTTCTTGCCGGCAAAGCTTCCCACCTCGTCGAAGAATCGTCCCTGGTCGTCCAGGGGGGCGTAGATGGAGAGGCCGTACTTGCGGCCGGTCTCGTAGTCCTCCTGACCGTGCCCCGGAGCGGTGTGCACGCAGCCGGTTCCGGTCTCCAGGGCCACGTAGTCCGCCTGCACGAAAAGAGAGGGGCGGTCGTACAGGGGATGCCGCGCCTCGAATCCGTCCAGCTCGCTCCCGCGGAAGCGCTCCAGGATCCGCGGCTCGCTCCAGCCGAATCGCTCGGCGCATTCGGACAGGAGCTTTTCCGCGAGGATGTAGACCTCGCCACCGGCCCGGACCAGGACGTAGTCGTATTCCGGGTGCAGGGCGATGGCCAGGTTGGCCGGAATGGTCCAGGGCGTTGTGGTCCAGATCAGGGCATAGACACTATTGCCCTGGACCTGGGGGAAGCGCTGGAAGAATTCGGCCTGGATCACGGGGAACCGGACGTAGATGGAGGGCGAGGTCCGGTTGTGGTATTCCACCTCCGCCTCGGCAAGGGCGGTCTGACAGGAGGGGCACCAGTGGATGGGCTTCTTGCGGCGCTCCACGGCGCCGGTTCGGACGAAGCGGACGAATTCCCCGGCAATGCTGGCCTGATACTCCGGGGTCATGGTCAGATAGGGCTCGCCCCAGGTGCCGAAGGCTGCGAGCCGCTTGAATTCCTCCCGCTGCACGTCCAGGTACTTCAGGGCGTACTCCCGGCAGCGCTTGCGAATGTCCAGGGCGCTCGCGCCGCCTTCTCCGGAGCCCTGCTCCTGCTCCACCTTGAGCTCGATGGGCAGGCCGTGGCAGTCCCAGCCGGGCACGTATTCCGCCTTGTACCCGAGCATGTTGCGAGACTTGACGATGATGTCCTTGAGGATCTTGTTCGTGGCCGTGCCCAAATGGATGTGGCCGTTGGCGTAGGGAGGGCCGTCGTGCAGGACGAACCGGGGCGCGTCCTCCTTGCCCTCGATCATTCTGGAATAGGCGTCGACCTCCTCCCATTGCTCCAGGATGCGCGGCTCGCTCTTGGGGAGCTTGGCCCGCATGGGAAAGCTGGTTCTGGGCAGGTTGAGGGTGTCCTTGTAGTTAGTCATGGCTGAACGCGCTCCTTTACGGATGTCGGACGTCAGATGTCGGACGTCGGATGTCGG
>JAZKRN010000278.1:0-3298 GCA_036628655.1 Desulfohalobiaceae bacterium
AGGCTCAGGTGAAAGGCTCAAGGCGATGCGAGCCCTGCCGCTGAGAGCTTTTCATTTTACAGTTCATAATGAATGGTCACAAACAATGAACAACAAACAACCAGTCACCCTCACTATTCAGGTTAAGCAGAAGAGCTGCCGGAACCAGTCCGGGATCCGGAGCATGCGACCGCTGACGTCCACGCAGGCGTGCCTGGTCCAGCCCGTGGTGATGAGGCGGTCGTTGGTGCTGCAATTGAGGATGCGGTAGAAAAAACACATCGAGGCCCGTTTCCACTCCCCGATGCCGCAGCGGACGGCGATGACCTGGTCGAAGCGGGCGGGCTCGATGTAGGTGCAGTGCGCTTCGCTGACCGGCAGATACAGGCCCTCGGCCTCGATCCGGCTGTAGCCTGAGCCGCAGTCCAGAAGGAGCTGATTCCGCGCCTGCTCGAACCAGTGGAGGTAATTGGCGTAGTAGACCACGCCCATGGCGTCCGTTTCGCCGTAGTAGACACGGTGGCTCCAGAGGGCTTCCGGCTGAGGCAGAGATGTATCCTGGCTCATACCTTGCCTTCCATCCGTTTCAGGATCCAGGGCAAAAGCTCTGTTCCCTGTTCCAGGAATATGCCGGATTTTTCGGCCTCTGCCTCGCTGAAGCGCTCCGGCCCCTCGGCGTGGGCGCTGGGATCGTGGAAGAGAAAGGGCACTGGATCCGGGGCGTGGGTTCGCAAGGGGATGGGAGTGAGATGGTCGCAGGCGATCATGCAACAGATGTCCCGCTCCCGCATCCATTCCAGGAGATCTCCGACGATGAGCTCGTCAAAATGCTCGATGCAGCGGATCTTGTCCTCGATTGAGCCAGCGTGACTGCACTCGTCCGGCCCCTCCAGGTGGAGATAGAGAAAATCCCCGCGCTGCAGGAATTCGCGCGCCGCTTCCGCCTTGCCGCGGTAGTCGGTGTCCGGACCGCCGGTGGCGCCGGGGACGTGGAGGAGCTCGAGCCCGGCCGAGCGCCCCAGCCCCTTGATCAGGTCCACCGCGGAGATAACCGCGCCAAAGAGGCCGAATGTTTCCCGGAAGGAGGGCAGCTTCAGGGGCGGCCCCTGACCCCAGGGCCAGGCCGCGTTGGCCCCGAGCTCCCCGTCGCTCTGCAGCATCCTGGCGGCGGTGTGGACCAGGCCGTTCAGGAGCGGGCTTTTGGCGTATTGCTCCAGATCCGGGCCGAGCTCCCTGCCCAGGATGTCGTGGGGCGGCCGGATGGTGAGTCCGGCCTCGGGCCGGGCAATTCCTCCGCGCTGAACAAGCAGATGCCTGTATTGAAATCCCGGGGCCAGCTCCAGCTCTTCCTCGTCGAGCTCACGGCTCAGGCGATCCAGAAAGGAACGGGCCAGATCCGTATCCACATGACCGCCGCTGTGGTCCTCCATGATCCCCTCCGGGGCGAAGGCGCTCACTCTGCACAGATTGATGCGGTAAATCAGGTCCTCGTCCGCCACTTCCAAACCCTGGGAAGCCGCCTCGATGGGGCCGCGGCCGGTGTGGTGCTCGTCCGGATCGAAGCCGAGAAGGGCCATGTTGGCGATATCCGAGCCCGGAGGCTGCTCCGGGGGAATGGTGCGGCATCGTCCCAGCGTCGCCTCTGAGGCGAGTCGGTCCATGTTGGGGGTGCGCGCCGCCTCCAGGGGAGTGCGTCCGTCGAGCTCGGGCAGGGGGGAGTCGCCCATGCCGTCAGGAATGAGGAAAACGAGATTGCGGGTCATGCTACAGGATCCTGTAATGTCGTGTGGGGGCCTTGATGAAGCTCAGCTTCTCGATCTCGGCCAGGGCGTTGTTCACATCCTTGAGCTGGGCGGAGTGGGTCAGAAAGACCACCGGGACGGCCTCGTCGCTCGGTTCCTGCTTCTGCACCACCTGGGCGATGCTGATGTTGTGCTCGCCCATGATCCCGGAGAGAATGGACAGCACTCCCGGGCGGTCCTGGACGGTAAAGCGGAAGTAGTGTCTGGACACGGTGAGCTCGGAAGGCAGCGGATCCGCCTTGTCCAGGGCGTCGTTGACGAAGCCGGTGTTGGAGTGGCAGTTGCCGCGGGCCAGATCCATGATGTCCGAGAGCACGGCGCTTCCAGTGGGCAGATCCCCGGCGCCCTGACCGTAGAGCATGACCGGGCCCACTGCGTCACCCTCGATATGGACGGCGTTGAAGGGGCCGTCCACCTTGGCCAGGATGTCCCCTTCGGGGATCAGGGCGGGGAACACTCCGGCCTGCAGCGATCCGGAACGGTTCTTGAGCTGCGCGATGAGCTTGATCCGGTATCCGAAGGCCCTGGCCCGGTCGATGTCGTAGGCCTCGACCCCGCGGATTCCGTGCACCGGCAGATCCGAATAGGAATAGTCGCACCCCGAGGCCAGCCGGATGAGGACGGCGAGCTTGTGAGCGGCGTCGTACCCGTCCACGTCCAGGGTGGGATCCGCCTCGGCGTAGCCCAGGTCCTGGGCCTGACCCAGGGCCTCCTGGAAGGAGATGCCCCTGTCGGTCATCTCGGAGAGGATATAGTTGTCCGTGCCGTTGAGGATGCCGGTCAGGGACTTGATCCGGTTTCCGGCCAGGCTCTCCTTCAGGGTCTTCACGATGGGGATGCCACCGGCGACGCTGGCCTCGAAGGCGAGCCCCGCCCCATTGTCCGCCGCCAGGCGGAAGAGCTCGCTCCCGTGTTCGGCGAGAAGGGCCTTGTTCGCGGTGACAACGGACTTGCCCTCCTCGAGGGCGCGCGTGATCAGGTTATAGGCCGCTTCCTCCCCGCCAATGAGCTCGACCACGATATCGATATCCGGATCGCCGACGAGCTCATCCATGGAGCCGGTGAGCTTGGCATCGGGCGGAGGCGGTACGTCGCGCTCCTTGTTCATGTCCTTGACCAGGACCTTCGTGATCCGGATCTCCCGGCCCAGACGCTTCTGGATCCATTCCCGATTTTCGCGGAGGATTTCCGCTAGACCCCCGCCGACTGTTCCCAAGCCGGCAAGACCGATTCGGACTGTCTGTTCCTGCATGTGCGCCTCGTCACCTTTCTCCGACAGGGCGAAGGGGTCGCCCGGCCCGGGTCTTCGATTTTTTTCAGAATGCGTTGAGAACGCGGATTCAGGGAATGGGCAAAAGAAGAAGCCCATGCGGCAGCGGACGAGAAAGCCCGGAATGAGAGCCGGACAGGAGAAATTCCCGGGAAAGGCCTTGTCTGGCGATCTGATTGTCCGCTCCGCCTCTGTCCGACATCCGACATCCGACGTCCGACGTCCGACATCCGACATCCGACGTCCG
>JAZKRN010000279.1:0-3280 GCA_036628655.1 Desulfohalobiaceae bacterium
AGAAGGTTTCACCCCGGTAGCATCACAAGGCTGAGCTACGGGGCAGGCGGGGTAAGCTACGACCTTGATTTTTTTTCGCCCGTCACTTGAAATTTTTGAACGTCCTGTCTGACAATGAGGCAGCCCGCGAGCGCATTCGCGCCAGCCAGTGCAGTGCACGCTGAAATCGTTTTCCAAGCGCTCGGCCCCTGGCCGGCAGCGCCAAAAAATAGAGCCGCAAAAGGGGAAGGGTGAGCTATGAGTTCCGATGAAGCGGCTGGAACCAATCAGCAGGAGAAAACCAAGCGGACCTTCCGCATCAAGGGGATGCACTGCGCCGCCTGCTCCAGCCGGGTGGAAAAGGCGGTCTCCGGCCTGACCGGCGTCCGGGAGGCGTCGGTGAACCTGGCCACGGAGAAGATGAGTGTTGACTATGACCCGCAGAGCCTGGATGAGGTGGAGATCGCCGGCGCCGTGAGCCAGGCGGGGTACGAGGCCGAGGAGGAGCCTGAAGAGGGCTCACGGGAGGTCCGTGTGGACCTGGCCATCAAGGGCATGCACTGCGCCGCCTGCTCAAGTAGGGTGGAGCGGGCCCTGACCGGTCTGGACGGGGTGCGCGAGGCCGGCGTAAACCTGGCCTCGGAGCGGGCGAGGGTCGCGTACGATCCTTCGCAGATGGACTCCGCCACCCTGATTGATACCATAGGCCGGGCCGGATACGAGGCGTACGTGCTGGAGAGCGAGGCCCAGGAAGGCGAGGCCCCGGACGTGCAGGACCGCGAGATGCAGGAGCGGGTCGAGGATCTCAAGCGCCGCCTCTATCTCTATCTCTTTCTGGCCGTGCCCCTGTTCGTCCTGTCCATGGGCGAGATGCTGGGCATGCCCCTGCCGGCGGCACTGGCCCCGGAGACTTCCCCTCTGGCCTTCGCGGCGGTGCAGTTCGCGCTCACCGCGCCCATCATCTGGCTGGGCCGGTTCTTCTATACCCAGGGCATGCCCCCACTCTTCCGAATGGCCCCGAACATGGACACCCTGATCGCCGTGGGAACGGGCGCCGCCTTTGTGTACAGCACCTGGAACCTGGGCGAGATCATTGCGGGGCACTTCCCTGTGGAGCGGGCCGGAGACCTCTACTTCGAATCCGCGGCGATCATTATCGTGCTCATCACCCTGGGCCGCTACTTCGAGAACCGTTCCAAGGCCCGCACTACGGACGCAGTCCGGCAGCTGATGCAGCTCCGCCCGGAGACAGCCACCCTCGTCCGCGACGGTGAGGAGGTCACCGTTCCCGTGGCGGAGATCGCTCCAGGGGATCTGATTCAAGTGCGGCCCGGCGAGCGAATTCCAGTGGACGGGAGCGTATCCGAGGGCTCAAGCAGCCTTGACGAGTCCATGCTCACCGGGGAGAGCCTGCCGGTCTCCAAGGCGGTCGGGGACTGGGTCTACGGCGGGACCTACAATCAGCACGGCGCCTTCCGCCTGCGGGCGGAGAAAGTGGGGGGAGAGACCGCGCTCTCCCGCATCATCCGACTGGTCCGGGAGGCGCAGGGCTCCAAGGCCCCCATCGCCAACCTGGCGGACCGGGTGAGCCTCTACTTTGTGCCCGCAGTCATTGGGATCGCCTTTCTGGCCGGCTTGGCCTGGCTCCTGCTGGCCGGAGCGGAGTTCTCCTTCTCCCTGCGCATCTTCGTGGCGGTCATGGTCATCGCCTGCCCCTGCGCTCTCGGTTTGGCCACTCCCACCGCGATCATGACCGGCACAGGGCGCGGAGCCCAGCTCGGGGTGCTCATCAAGAGCGGAGAGGCGTTGGAGACGGCCAAGGGCCTGCAGGCGGTGATCCTGGACAAGACAGGGACCCTGACCGAGGGCAGGCCCAGGCTGCGGGAGACCGTCAATCTGAGCATGAAGAGGGGGGAAGAGGATCGTCTGCTTCCCCTTATCGCCGGTGTGGAGAACGAGTCCGAACACCCCCTGGCCCGGGCGGTGGTGGAGGGCATCCGCTCCCACGGATACGCCGACTTTTCCCGGCCGGACAGCTTCCAGGCCCTGCCGGGCAAGGGCGTGGTTGCGGAAATCGGCGGCAGCGAGATCCTTCTGGGCAATATTGAGCTCATGCGGGCCTATTCCGTGCCCGGACTGGAGGACGAGGCGGTGACTTCCCGGATGCAGGAGCTGGCGGACAGGGGCCGAACCCCCTTGCTGGCCGCGGAGAACGGGAAACTGGCCATGATCCTGGGTGTGGGGGACGAGCTCAAGCCGGAAGCCGCGGATGTGGTCGCCAGCCTGCAGCGTAGCGGGCTGCAGGTGCTCATGATCACCGGGGACAACCAGCGCACCGCCCTGGCTGTCGCCCGGCAGGCTGGGATCGACCGGGTCCTGGCGGAAGTGCTTCCGGAGAATAAGGCCCAGGAAGTGTCCCGACTGCAGGAGCAGGGCCTCAAGGTGGCCATGGTCGGCGACGGGATCAACGACGCCCCGGCTCTGGCCCAGGCGGACCTGGGCATCTCCATGGGCTCGGGCATCGACGTGGCCATGGAGTCCGGGGACATCGTGCTCATGCACTCCGACCTGCGCCAGGTCCTGACCGCCATCGACCTGAGCCGGGTCACTGTCCGCAACATCAAGCAGAACCTCTTCTGGGCCTTTATCTACAACAGCCTGGGCATCCCCATTGCCGCCGGGGTGCTCTTTCTTTTCGGCGGCCCCACGCTGAATCCCATGATCGCGGCCGGGGCCATGGCCATGAGCTCGGTCTCCGTGGTGAGCAATTCCCTCAGGCTGCGCTGGTACCAACCGTAGGAGAGTGTTTGAACGGGTAAGGGGGGTTTGAACGAATACCCGCCCATCTCCTTCGTTGCTGCGACATTTTGAAATCCTCATGTATTGAACATACACTGCGGTTTCACGGTTTCTTGCGCCTCGGATCTGGACGAGTCTTCGTTCAAACCGAACACATGCGGCAAAGTGCGAGCCATTTTTTCGGTGACTCAGTCGCGAGTGCATGAGCCCCTGAGAGCGGCTCTAGGCCCTTCACATGAGGGTTTTTTTATATGAAAATGTGGCCAAGCTGTCGAATTATTGAGGAATTACCGCGAGGCGAAGGCGGGTGGAGCGCTTCGCTGGGTTTCATAATACACCTTGGCTTTGTTGGTACCGCCTGAGGTATAATTGATTCCACTCCAGTCAGAATTCACAGCATTTGAATCCTGCTTCAACGGACGTGATTCCGGGAATGTCGATGAGGTATTGCGTATCCCATCATGTGAAACCCGGGATGAAACCCGGGCTTCAGCGTCCACCC
>JAZKRN010000280.1:0-3268 GCA_036628655.1 Desulfohalobiaceae bacterium
CCGATAGTTTCTTACAATAATTCAGACAGTTGGATACATTTTCATACAAAAAAAATAGCATGAAGAGGCTCCGCAATGGAACAATCCCTCACCTTCTGCACCTGGGGCCGCTGGTCCGGGAGAACCCCGGATGCCCAGGCCACTCCCTCTCCTGCGGAATACGGATTCAAGGCCTTCATGGGCTGGGACGGCCTGGTCATGGCCGACGAAAGCGTTGATGTGGTGGATCTGTGCCGGGCCTACATGGATACGGTGCACAAGGAGTCCTGCGGACAGTGCCTTCCCTGCAGCCTGGGCACCCCGGAAATGGCGGAAATTCTCCAGCGCCTGTCCCGCGGCGAGGGCAGCTCCGGGGACCTGGAGCGGCTCCGCGGACTGGCTGAAATCATCCGCCAGACCTCCAAGTGCGGAGTGGGCCTGACCGGAACGAGACCCGTGCTGGACGCCCTGGAGTTCTTTCCCGATCAGTTCGAGAGGGCCCTGGAAACCGGTGTGTCTCGATCCGATGAATACGTGGCCCGCGTCACCGCCCCGTGCACCGAGGCCTGTCCCTCGCATCTGGACATTCCGGGATACGTGGACATGATCCGCATGGGGCGCTACGGCAGGGCCATGGAAATCGTGTGCGAGGGCTGCCCCCTGCCCGGGAGCATCGGCCGTACCTGCCTTCGGCCCTGCGAGTTCAACTGCCGCAGGACCAAGCTCGACGCTCCAATCGCCATCAAGACCCTCAAGCGCTTTGCCGACGATATGGTCCACTGCGGAGAGCCAGAGACGGACCCCACACCGCGGACCGAAGACAAGTCCCGGGTGGCGGTTATTGGGGCCGGTCCCTCCGGCCTGAGCTGCGCGTACTACCTGGGCCAGCGCGGCCATCCCACAACCCTGTACGAGGCCCTCTCCCTGGCCGGGGGCAGAGCGGCCACTGCCATTCCCGTCTTCCGCCTGCCACGGAATGTCCTGCTCCGGGAAATCGAACGTATCGAGCAAACCGGAGCCTCGATCCGCACCAACAAAACGGTGTCCCAAAACATCGGCCTGCAAAACTGGCTGGAGGAGAACGGCTTTTTCGCGGCTTACGTCGGCGTGGGGGCCACACAGTCCGCAAAGATGCGTTGTGAAGGGGAAGACGCCGGATACGAGTGCTTCATGACCGGGCTGGACTTCCTGAAACGGGTCGCCCTGGGCGAGACACCGCTTCAAGGGGACAAGCTGGTGGTCGTCGGCGGGGGCAACGTGGCCATGGACTGCTCCCGGACCGCCCTGCGTCTGGGCTTTTCCGAGGTCCATCTGCTCTATCGCCGCACCCAGCAGGAAATGCCGGCAGACCCCAAGGAATTCGGAGAAGCCCGCGAGGAGGGCGTTCAGTTCCGCTACCTCCTGCAGCCGGTTCGAATCCGCTCCGACGAAAACGGACGGGTCGCGGGCCTGGAGTGCGTTCGGATGGAGCTGGGCGAGCCGGACGATTCGGGCAGGCGAAAGCCGGAGCCGGTCCCGGGTTCCGAGTTCGTCATCGAATGCGACGCGATCATTCCGGCCATCGGCCAGACCTGCGTCGTGGACTGCGTGCTCCCGGAGGAGGACCAGGTGCAGCTCACCCGCTGGAACACCATGCTCGTAAACGAGATAACCCAGCAAAGCGACAATGAGCGGATATTCGGCGGCGGCGACTGCACCACCGGGCCCGACTCCCTGATCAAGGCCCTCGCGGCGGGAAAACAGGCCGCCCGCCACATAGCCCAGTATCTGGAGACCGGGACCTGTCGGGCGGAAACGGATGAGTTCCTGCAGAGCTATATCACGAAGCTCTCGGTCTTTGATCCGCAGGAAAGGCTCCCCGCTCCGGGTGCGAGCCCCCGGGCCGAGCCCGCCCTGCGTCCGGCGTACCAGCGAAGATACGACTTCCGGGAGGTGGAAGAAGGGCTGAGCCAGTCGCAGGCCCTGTACGAGGCCTCCCGCTGCCTGCGCTGTTACCGCATCGCAGTAGCGGCCCTTTAAGGGCATCCGGCCATCCCTGACCACTGCATAATCCCAAGCCGAGGCAACCACTTATGATCCATATCGACGGCCACTCACTGGAATTCCGCGAGGGGGAAACCATCCTGGAACGGGCCGAACGGGCGGGAATCGAGATCCCCGCCCTTTGCCGCGTGGAATGGGCCTATCCCGTGCAGTCCTGCCGGCTGTGCGTGGTGGAGGTCTCCGGAGCGGAGACACTCCTGCCCGCCTGCGCCACATGCGCGAGCGAGGGCATGACCGTGTATACCGCGAGCGACTCCGTGGTTCGGGCCAGACGGGAAATCCTTTTCCTATTGGCCGGCTCCTTCCGGCACGAGGCCCCGCTTGGCAACCAGAGGGGCGAAGCCTCTCTCCAGGATCTCTTCGATCGCTACGACATCCCTTTGCCCTCTCCTCCCTCGGAGGTGGGGACTCCACCGGAATTTCCCACTCCGGATATCCGCTACGATCCGCAGAAGTGCATTGTCTGCCACCGCTGCATTGCCGCCTGCCGCGAGGTCAAGAACATCGGGGCCATAGACATCCGAGCGGTGGAAGGCAAAAGCCGGGTTGTGCCGGACCGGGCGGAGCTCTGCGCCTCCTGCGGGGAATGCCTCCAGGTCTGTCCCACCCTGGCCCTGACCGATGCGCTCGGGCCCGGCGGCCCCGATGCCTGGAAGGGGCGGCGCGTTCCCACGACCTGCGGCTACTGCGGCTGCGGCTGCCAGATGGACATCCATGTGGAGAACGGGAGCGTTCTTGGCGTGAGCGCCCGTGATCACGTGGGAGTCAATCAGGGCAGCCTCTGCGCCAAGGGACGCTACGGGTACGAATTCATCCAGTCCTCGCAGCGCCTGACCACCCCCCTCATTCGTGGGGACGACGGGAGCTTTCGGGAGGCGGGCTGGGATGAGGCCCTCTCCCTGGCCACGGAGCGTCTGAGCGCACTTCGGGACCGGCACGGGGCGGACAGCCTGGCCGCAATGGCCTCGGCCAAGTGCACCAACGAGGAGAACTACCTTTTCCAAAAACTCATGCGCGGCGTGCTTGGCACAAACAACGTGGACCACTGCGCCCGGCTCTGCCACTCCTCCACCGTAGCCGGGCTGGCCAGCGCCTTCGGCAGCGGGGCCATGACCAATCCCATTCGCGACGTGCTCAGCTCACGGGTAATCCTGGTCACCGGCAGCAACACCACGGAGAACCATCCCATCTACGCCAACTACATCGTCCGTGCCGTGCAGCACCACGGCGCCAAGCTCATCGTGGC
>JAZKRN010000281.1:0-3262 GCA_036628655.1 Desulfohalobiaceae bacterium
CGGCCCGGGAATGAAGATTGTATGGGATTCCCGCGGGATAACCGCTTGGAGCAACCGGCAATTGAAGTCGTTTCCCCGAGAACCCCGCGGGGTCTTCTGCCGGGCAACGCGCAGATTCCGTTCTCGCGGTCGCTTCAAACAAGCAATGGCAAATTCTCGGCCAAGACGCAAGCGCGGCTCACGCTGCTCAGGGCAAAAAGCGGCATGTCCGGAAGCGCTCACTCAGGGCCGAGCTTTGCATATCGACTATTCAGCCCGGTTTTCCGGGTACTTCGTCCCTCATGGCTTCGATTCCCGGGGAAAGAGCTCCCGAAAGAGATGGTGCGCCGCCTCGTGCCGAGTATACAGCAGTTCAGCGCAGAAGGACGAGGACGAGGACGAGGCGCTCTGCCGCATAAAACGCCATGATGGAAGCCGTAACTCGTGAGTGGCAGCTGCTCAAGCCAGATGTCGGACGCCTGACATCACGTGACAGATCGAAAAGAAAACCTGTGGCTCAGATCCATTGCTCGGGGCCGATTGAACCGGCTCCTTGATCGATGAACTGGACCCGGAACCTCCCAAACTATAGCGATTAGCTTGAGACCTGAATCCGGAATCGCAGGCTTTTTCGGCCCAGGGGATAGACCCATGCAGAACACACCCGAGCAGCGAGAGGTCATTTTTCAGCTCGCAGCAGCACTGGCCAATTCCGATCTTCCCCTCGCTGCCAAGGTCCAGAAGTGCCTCGGCATTGTCAGGGAGGCGCTCGGGGCGGAAACAGGGGCCCTCCACCTGTTTCCCGGCGGCGGCAAGGTCCTTGTTATCCACGAACGGGAGATCCATCCCCTGCGGGATTATGCCCGAACCGTCCCG
Organism: Desulfohalobiaceae bacterium; assembly: GCA_036628655.1. GTDB lineage: Bacteria > Desulfobacterota > Desulfovibrionia > Desulfovibrionales > Desulfothermaceae > JAIPDU01. Next base: position 856 of record JAZKRN010000281.1, read on the forward strand.
CCCGGCGGAGTCGTCAGCACCGCCCTTTCCCGTCTCGAGCCCGTGTTGATCCCGTCCTCCTCCGAAGCAGCAATCCCCGGGGAATCCCAGCCGGAGGAGGACCCCGGCAGCCGATCTCTCATCGGAACCCCGCTTCTCGGAGAAGATCGGCAGACCCTTGTCGGAGTGATGCATCTCGCGGAAAAGGACAGGCCCTCGGTCTTCGCCGCCCAGGACCTGGACCGGCTCGCCGCTTACAGTCAGTGGATCGCCCCTTTTGTTGCCGATCAGCTCTGCAATCGAAGCGCACCCCTCGAGGAGGGCCGGAACCCAAGCCAGCCCGCGAATAACGCCCCCGATCCGAACAGGGAAAGGGATCAGGCCGAAGAGCTCGAATTCGTGGTGCACGACCTGAAAAGCCCTCTCGCCGCCCTGATCACCAATCTGGATGTGCTGTACAGCCTGAGCCACACCAATAGACAGGCCACCATGGCCCAGACCGCCCTGAAAAGCGCAAACAAGCTCTATCTCCGCATCAAGCAGGTACTGGACCTTCTCCGGCTCGAGGACCGTGTCAGCAACCAGGCCCCCCTTCCCCCTGTGGATCTCGGAGAAATCATAGACAGACAAATCCATGAACACCGGCCGCTCTTGGACCGGAAAGCCATAGAGGTCCACCGCTCCGGCCCAGAGGGACTCCGGATACCCGCAGAGGAAGCCCTGCTCAACCATTTGTTGCAGAACCTGCTCTCCAACGCGATCAGACACACATGGTCCGGGGGGAGGATCGCCTTCACTTGGTGGACGCAAAACGGCGAGCACGGTTCCGAAACAGTTGTCTGCATCGAGGATTCCGGAGAGGGCATTGCCGAGGACAAAAAGCGTGAAATACGCCAATGCATGGAGGAGGAATGCAAATTCCTGGGCAAGGGAAGTGCGGGCGGACTGGGTTTCATGATCTGCTCCCGCATCATCGGCATCCTCCAGGGGAACCTCTGGATCGAGGACGCCTCGCCGCAGGGGACGCGCGTCTGCTTCACCCTTCCAGCGCCCCGGGACAGTGCCTGAAAAGAATATGCTGCCCCACCGATCCCGGCTTAAGTTGGGAGGCTGCCCCACCGAAAAGCCCATTGATGATCTTTGGGGAGGAAACCTTATCCCCGAAACAAGCTCCAGGAGAACAACCCATTGACCGATTTCAATCAGGAGGCGGAAATGGATAAAATGGAACTCATCGCCACGGCTCTGGATTACCTGCATCATCTCTGCGATGAATTCGGCCACGAGATCGAGGAAGGGGATATGGAGGAACTGGAGACCATTATGGACAAGCTGGAGAGCATCCAGCAGGGGTGGTTCGACGCGGACGCGGAATAAGCGCGACCCGTCCTCGCCGCGGCAATCCTTCCGCGAATCCCGGCTCGGCGCTGGAACACGCCTTCTCTCGAGGTGTACCCTGTACCTCGCGCTGAACGCTCTGCCGGCTCTGCCCATTCCCCGTGCCGATCACTTGGCAAGCCCCATGAATTCTTTCACCTGTTTGACCGCGGCGGGGAGGACATCTCCCACGTTTTCCGTGAACCGGAGGTGGGCCCTGCCATCGAATGGTGTGGGATCGCTGTTGATCAGGACCAGCGTGCTCGCGTTCTTGAGCGCTTCAACCGGAAGATCGGCCGCTGGCGCGACAGTCAGGCTGGAGCCAAGCACAAGGAAGAGGTCGGACTTGAGGGCGTGGTTAAAGGCATTTCTGAAGTCGTCTTGCGGCAGGACCTGGCCGAAATGGACCACGCTGTCCGCATAATCGCCCCCGCATAAGCATTGGGTCAGATTCAGGGTCTTGTCCGCCTTACGGCCGCATTTCCGGCACCGCATCATGGCCGAGTTGCCGTGCAGCTCCGCGAGCCGCTCCGGACGGATGCCGGACCTCCGGTGCAGGTTGTCCACGTTCTGCGAGATCAGAAACCGCATCCTCCCCAGCTCCTGAAGCTCCACAAGGGCGTAATGGCCCTGGTTGGGGTCGATTTCGCTCCAGGACTTTTCCATGGACAAGGGCGGCAGCCCCATTTCCTGGCGAGTCCAAACCCCGTTGGGACCGCGATAATCGAACAATCCCGATTCCGTGCTGATTCCCGCACCAGTGAAGTAAACCGGGTGGCGCGCCTCGTGGATCCATGCGGCAAGCGTCTTGATGCGTGTCTGAAGGTCTTTTTCCATAACCTCCCGCAGTCATTTTCGCTTATTCGTTTTTCCTGCTCCCCGGACTGTCGGCCGGCCTGCTCAATCCCTGCCTGCCGAAAACCGGCCCCGAACAATACACCCCCTATCTTCATTTTGAGGGAGTTTGTATGATTGTCAAACCACAACCCGGGAACCGGCAGGACCGCGACTGGTGGGTCGGTGGGTCGGACGTCGGACGTCGGACGTCGGA
>JAZKRN010000282.1:0-3246 GCA_036628655.1 Desulfohalobiaceae bacterium
AACACATTTCCATACAAAACGAGCCGGGGAAGCCTCCAAACTCCCCCAGCTCATTCCCTCCTGCAGCACAGTCAAAACGTTACCGGCGGACAGACGCGGCAAACCAGCCAGAGGCAGGCTGACAGGCATGCGAAAAGCACGGGAGTCCTTTTTTCACATTCTCGGCAACTTCGTGGCGCGATGGGGTACAGGGCGCTCAACAGGGATCTGATAGGGAGCAGCGGGGAGGCGGAGAAGCAAAGACAACAGCTGCGACAGTCGCGTTCAGACGGAGGGAGACGGGATCGGAAGCATTTCGGAGAGCTCTTCGAGCGGGAGGACGTAAATCCAATGCGGATCGACAGACAGCGTGCGCTCGAGCTCAGCTCTCACCGCGCTCCACCTCTTCTTTGGAGACACTCACAGGCACGCCCTCATAGGGAGTCCTGCGTGTTTTCGGCCTTTCGGAGACCTCCTTGAAGTCCTTGAGCACGGAGATCGCCTCCCTGTGGCCCTTGTACATCCGGCTCATCTCCACAGAAACCCCGATGATCTGGGCGATCGCCTGCACGAAATTGATGTCCTCCAGGGTGAACTCCCAGTGCTCGGAGGTGTACACCCGCAGGACACCCAGGGATTGCTGGTGCAGCTGGATGGGAACGGAAAGGATCGAGGCGATGCCCTCCTTCTGCGCATGCTCCGGATACTGGATCCTGGGGTCATCGGTCACGTCGTTCACCGCAACAGGGCCTTCCTCCAGTGAAGCGGCCATGGATTTGTGGGAGCTGATGGGTCCCTTGTTCAGATACTCCTCGCTCAGGCCGTGGGAAGCGGCCACCTTCAGCTCCTTGGACTTGCGGTCGATCAGAAGCAGGGCGCACCCCTTCACTCCCAGGCCCGTCTTGACCGCCTCCACGCTCATCAGGGCCACATCCTCCGGATCGCGGCAGTGCGCAATCGCCTTGGTAATCCGGATCAGGTTTTCATAGTTCATGACTTCCTTGCGCATAACCCCCCTCCTTGGTTTGCGATGAACAAATCGCTCACTAACACTTTGTCCTACTTTTCATATACCAAAGAGCATACAAGAAGACAATAAGGAAGAAGTTTTTTTGCACAAAGAGATTATAATGCGGAGTGCTGCCGTTCCTCCCAGATAAGGGAAGAAATATATCTGCGTACCTGCAGAATGAACGTGCGCTCCTGTGAAGCCTCATTGCCGCATTGAGCGAGCCGCACTCCATGCGGCAAAAAAAGGCATCAAGGCTCACGCCTGTCAGTTGCGACCTAACGGCTTCTCAGAAAGATTTGGATTTAACTTTCGGTTCTTCCGGGAATAAATCGAAGATTCTCACCGGTATGGCCCCAGCTCGGTTGACGTGCCACACTTTGTTCAATAAAATGAACAATTCGCTGTTTCAACAAGGGGATGGGAGGGATAATGGAGAGCCCCAACAAGGTGCAGGAGCTGATCGGGGAACGCATCAGGACCCTGCGGGAGGGCAGACGAATGAGCCTTTCCGCCCTGGCCCAGCGATCGGGGCTTTCCAAGGGGATTGTTTCCACGCTGGAGGACGGGAGGGGAAACCCCACGATCAACACGGTGTGGCGCCTGGCTGAGGCCCTGGGAGTCCCCTTCGGCGAGCTGACCCGGCAGGAGGGGGACGGCTCCCGGAAGCAGGTCGGAACAGAGGGGATCTCTGTTCATCTCATCGAACAAAGCCGCGTGGAGAAGCTTGTGGAAACATACCTCCTGCAGCTCGCCCCGAACACCCTGCGGGAGGCAGAGCCGCATCCATGGGGGGTGGAGGAGAGAATCCTCGTGGCCCGGGGCCTATTGCTCGTCGGTGAATCCGCCTTTTCCCGGCACCTGCAGCCCGGAGAGGACCTCCTTTTTCCGGGGGACAGGCCGCACTTCTACCAATCCGGGCAGGATCCCGTGACTGCCGTGGTCACCATAACCTATCCCTCCACAACTCCGACCGAACGGGACAAAGCGCCTCCGAACACGGGCAGCCCACAAGGCTGAGTCCGGATCGGGCCAGATTTAACCGGAATCTTCTCTGTGAGGACTGATATGGTTTCCCGGGACGAGAACAGCGCGCGAAAGGATTTCACCGCCTTTTTCCACGGAGTGGCCGCAGCCTATCCCATTGTCCTGGGCTATCTCCCCGTGGCCCTGGCCTTCGGCATCGCCGCCGAGGAGGCCGGGCTCTCCAGCCTCGGAGCCACCTTCACCTCTGTCACGGTCTTTGCCGGAGCCAGCCAGTTCGCCCTGCTCGGGCTGCTCGAGGGCGGGACGCAGATCACGGTCACCGTGCTCATCTGTCTGGCGCTCAATGTCCGGCACATCGTGTACGGCCCCTCCCTGTCCGCGAGGCTCGCACCGGGAAGACGCAAAATACTGCCGCTCGTCGCCTTCGGCCTCACCGACGAAGTCTTCAGCCTGTCCATGAGCCGTATCGCACACATCCCCGCCACGCGGCAGCTCTTCTGGCTCCTCGGCCTGGAGTCCGCGGCCTACCTGACCTGGGTGGGATTCACCTGGGCGGGATCAGTCGGGGGAAAGCTTATCCTGGCCGCGCTTCCCTTTCTGGAGACGACCTTTTCCTTTTCCATCCCCGCCCTGTTCCTGGCCCTGCTCGTGGTCATGATGGACCGGGAGTCCCTTGTTCCCGTGCTGGCGGCCTGTCTCGCCTCTGGGCTCTTCCTCTGGCTGCAGCTCAAGAACCTCTCCATTATTGCGGCCGCGATCGCCGGTCCAGCAACCTGGCTTCTGCTCAGGAGAAATGCATGACCATAGAATCCTTCATCGCCGTCTGCGCCATCGCGCTGGGAACCTATCTTTTGCGCTATCTCCCGCTCAGGGCGAGCGCCAGGAACCTGCATGCCGCCTCGAACAGGGCCGCGAGCCTGAACAGGTGCTTCGAGATCGCGGGCATCTGTGTCATCGCCGCCCTGTTCCTGCACTCCGTGAGCCTTCCCGGGGACAGCCCCCCATCCATCGCCGCAGTCCGGCTCACCGCGTCACTGGCTGCAGTCGCGGGGGCCTCCCATGCATGGAAGAATCCGGGAGTGGGCGTCCTCGCGGGTATTCTCTGCTTCGCCCTCTTCCCTCTTCTGCTCTAACAGGGCGTTGAAAATCTCCCAATTGCTGCGTTGTCCGGCACCTATTTGAGGTGACAAAAGGGCGTCTGATTGACTTGGCTTCACAAATAGGTGCCGGATTCCAACTCTCATGGAGGCTCACTACGCCCCAGTGAAACA
>JAZKRN010000283.1:0-3198 GCA_036628655.1 Desulfohalobiaceae bacterium
CGCCAAGGGAGGATATTTTGCTTTGCGGGAACGCCCGCAAAGCAAAGAAAGCCTTCGATGTCGAAGACGAGAGCAAAAGGCCAGCCTTTTATCGTTCCCACGCTCTGCGTGGGAACGTGCTCCGACCGCTCCCGCGGTCATTCCGGACGCGGAGCGTCCCTGACATGTCCCCACGCAGAGCGTGGGGACAATAAACTGAGCGGTGCCGGGCCTCCGCGCCTGTCTCCGGAAAACCGACGTTCCCACCCCAAAAAGCGGACATCCTTTCCTCGGAGAAATCCCTTTTCGTGAGCCCGGGGTTTACACACACTTCCCGCATGCCATATCATATTAGTATAGCAATCTGTATGCCCTGATCACATGCGATTCAGCGACGGAAACGATAGCGAGGAAGCCATGTCCAAAAGCGCCATCCAGATCCGTATCGGCGGCGAGGCGGGACAGGGATTGGAGACCATGGGCCAGCTCCTGGCTCGGGGCCTGGTCCGGTCCGGATACGAGATCCTGGTCTCGCAGAACTACATGTCCCGGATACGCGGGGGACACAATTTCTTTTCCGTCGTGGTGGACAACGAGCCCGTCCTCTCTCCGGCGGCCGGGGTGGACCTCCTCGTGGCCATGAACAGGGAAACCGTCACCCGCCACCGCGAAGAGCTGCGCGATGGAGGCTGCATCCTCGCGGATGCCTCCCAGGTGGAAGAAAACGCTGAGGATGTCCTCGCGGTACCCTTTTCCGATCTGGTCCCGGAGAAGCTTTACACCAACACCGCCGCGCTTGGCAGCGTGACTGCGCTCCTCAGACTGGACCTGGAGGTCTTCAAGAATCTCCTTCGCGAGGTCCTGGGCGCAAAGAGCGAGGACGCCGCGGAAAAGAACGCGGACGCCTTCACCAAGGGCCGCACCTGGATCCTGGAGAACAGCCGCCAGCTCCAGGGGGCGCCCTCCCCTGCATTCCAGCAGGGGGACCGATTCGCCATGAGCGGGAACCAGGCCATTGCCCTCGGAGCCATGGCCGCGGGAGCGAACTTCTGCTCCTTCTACCCCATGACCCCCTCCACCGGCGTAGCCCTGAATCTGGCCGCCCAGGCGGAGGAGCTGGGCATCGTGGCGGAGCAGGCCGAGGACGAGATCGCCGCGGTGAACATGGCCATCGGCGCCTCCTTCGCCGGGGCCAAAAGCCTTGTCCCCACTTCCGGGGGCGGATTCTCCCTGATGGCGGAAGGGATCAGCCTGGCCGGCATGACCGAGACCCCTCTGGTTATCGTGCTGGGGCAGCGTCCTGGGCCCGCGACGGGATTGCCAACGCGCACCGAGCAGGGAGATCTGCAGATCGCCCTGTACAGCGGCCACGGGGAATTTCCCCGGGCAGTATTCACCCCCGGCACGCCCGAGGAATGCTTCGACCTGACCTATCGCGCACTGGATCTGGCCGAACGGAGCCAGAGCCCGGCCATAGTCATGACCGATCAGTACCTCGCGGACTCCATCCGGGCCGTCGCCCCCTTTTCCCTGAACGACCTCCCGGAGACGGCCAGACCCGCCAAGGAGACCGAGGATCCCGAAGCCTATGTCCGCTACGCCTTTAATTCGAGCGGGGTTTCGGAACGGCTCCTGCCGGGAACTGGCACCCACCTGGTGGTGGCGGATAGCGACGAGCACACCCCGGACGGGCACATCACCGAGGACCTCTCCGTGCGGACCCGCATGGTGGACAAGCGTCTTGCCAAGCGCCGGGTGCTGGAGGAGAACGCCGTGCCCCCGGAGGCGGACGGCCCGGAGGAGCCGGAGCTCCTGTTCATCACCTGGGGCTCGAGCAAGGGGGCCGTGCTCCAAGCGGCGAGCGACCTGCGCAAGCAGGGGCGATCCGTGGGCACGCTCCACTTCCGGCAGGTCTGCCCCCTGGTCCCGGAGCAGTTCCTGACCAGGCTGAGGTCCGCCGGGCGCACTGTCTGCGTGGAGGGCAACGCCACGGGCCAGCTTGCCCAGCTCATTCGGCAGGAAACCGGCTTTGCCGTGGATCATCTGATCCACCGTTACGACGGGCTTCCCATGGACGCGGAAACCATCCACGCACAACTCGACTGATTCCAGGAAGGCGAAACTATGGTATCACCGGAAGATTTCGGCGAGTTCGAAACGGCCTGGTGTCCGGGCTGCGGGAACTTCGCCATCCTCAAGGCGGTCAAGCAGGCCCTGGCGGACAGCGAAATCGCCCCGCACCAGGCGCTCTTTGTCTCCGGTATCGGCCAGGCGGCCAAATCACCCCACTACATGCGCTGCAATCTGTTCAACGGGCTGCACGGCCGCGCCCTGCCCGTCGCAACCGGGGCCAAGCTGGCCAATCCCGACCTGCGGGTCGTGGTCCAGAGCGGGGACGGATGCAACTACGGCGAGGGTGGCAACCACTTCCTGGCAGCCCTGCGCCGCAATATCGATCTCACCATGCTTGTCCACGACAACCAGATCTACGGCCTGACCAAGGGCCAGGCCAGCCCCACCAGCTCCGCGGGCCACGTAACCAAGGCCCAGCCGCGGGGGATGCCCAGCGATCCCTTTCCGCCGACCGCCATGGCCCTGACCATGGGGGCCGGGTTCGTGGCCCGGGGGTTTACCGGAATGCCGGACCTGCTCGCGGACACCATCCGGCAGGCAATAGCCCACACCGGCATCGCCCTGGTGGATGTCCTGCAGCAGTGCGTCTCCTTCAACCGGGTGAACACCTTCGCCTGGTACAAACAGCGCTGTTACGAGCTGGAGGCGGACTACGACCCCGGTGACTGGTACTCGGCCATGCAGCGATGCATGGAATGGGGGGACTCCATCCCCGTGGGTGTGCTCTATCGCAGCGAACACAGGCGGGACTTGAGTTCCTATTACCCCTTTCTGGAAAAAGAGCCCTTGCACGCCCAAAAGCGGGACATGGACAGCGTGGAGCGCATCATGCGCGAATTTCTGTGATACCTGGTCAAGAAGGCTGGATAGAGAGGACGGACATTCCATGAGACGCGGGATCCCGGACAACAACGAACTGATCCCCAATACCATGTACCGCTCAACTGAATGCTATTTTCCCAATTTCAGAAAATTCTGACAGCCTATTGATATAGTGCTTGTCAGCAGGGCGTTCAAAAATTTCAAGGGCAAGGCGCGACCCGGCACTCACTTTTTCCCCCGAAGTTCAATATATTACGAGCAAAC
>JAZKRN010000284.1:0-3191 GCA_036628655.1 Desulfohalobiaceae bacterium
CGGCCCTCGATCTCGCCGCGCTGTTCCTCATAGAGACGCATGGCGCAGCGCGGCCCATCCCAGAGGCTGGGCAGCATAATAAATCCCACCGGCACCGCGGTGATCACGATAAAGGACTGCAGCGCGCTGATGCCGCCCTCGCCCATGTAGATGAGCAGCGCCGCCACAGCGCCCATGAGAATGGCCCAGAACACGCGCATGCCGCGCGGGGGATCCTCGTATCCCGTGGAGCAGATGGCGATGGACAGGGACATGGAGTCTCCGGTCGTGGCCAGGAAGATGAAGATGAGCACCAGGAAGGCGGGCACGAGGATTACGGAGCCGGGCACCTGCTGCACGATGGCCACCAGGGCCGCGGGCAGTCCGCTGGCGTTGAGGGGCTCGGAGATCACGCCGGGATTCTGCAGCTCGAAGAATATACCGCTTCCGCCGAGCACTGTGAACCAGATGTGGGTCGCGATGGGCGCGATCACGCCCACGCCGCAGATGATCTGCCTGATGCTGCGGCCCCGGGATATCCGGGCCACCAGGATGGCCATGAGCGGGCCGTACCCCACGAACCAGCCCCAGAAGAAGACTGTCCACCAGGAGAGCCAGGAATTGTCCCCGCGATAGAGGCTCAGCCGGGTGAAGTCCTTGATGTAGGTTCCGAAGGAGGTGGAAAAGGTGTCCACGATGAATCCGGCCGGACCCAGCAGGAGAATGATGCCCGCCAGGATGAAGGCCAGGATCACGTTGAAGCGGCTGAGGAACTGGATCCCCCTGTGCAGCCCGGTCATCGCGGAGATGGTGTAGAGGATGACCAGGGCGATGATGATGCTGAGCTGAGTCATGTACACATCCGGGATCCCGAAGAGCTCCTGCAGGGCGTAGCTCACCTGCAGCCCCAGAAATCCGATGGGACCGATGGTGCCCGCGGCCACGGCCAGGATGCACAGGGCCTCAACCACCTTGCCCCAATTGTTGTACATGATCCGCTCCCCGAAGAGGGGGTAGAGCAGAGCCCGCGACTTCAGGGGCATGCCGCGGTGATAGTGGGCGTACATGAGCACGATCGCCCCGCAGGTGCCCAGGATGGACCAGGCCAGAAAGCCCCAGTGCAGGAAGGCCTGCTCCATGGCCGGCACCACCGCCGCCTCGGTGGAGCCCTCCACTCCGGTGAAGGAGGGAGGCGGGGTCAGGAAGTGGTACATCGGCTCCGCCGCGGACCAGAACACGCCTCCCCCGGCCAGCAGGGTGCACATGATGATGGAGATCCAACGGAAGGTGGAAAACTCCGGTGTATCCCTATTGCCCAGCTTGACATTGCCGAACTTGGAGAAGGCGATGACGATGGCGATGAGGAAGTTGAGGAAAACGAGCCACTGCCAGTACGCGCCGAAGTATTTGGCGGACCAGGCAAAGGCGGTATCCACCCACCCGGACACGGCCTCGACGTTGACCAGCGAGGCGACCACGAAGAAAAGCAGCACGCCCCCGCTGATGAGGAAGACGAGCCACTCGATGTTTTTCCAGTCCACCCCGTTCGTGCTTGAATCCTGCATAGTCCGTCTCCTTGCCGTTTCGATGGAACTTACGAGCCCTGGACGGCCCGGGCCACAACCTGATCGATCCGCTCTCCCGCCTCCGGGGAGATTCCTGATACCTCCCTATCCATTATCTCAATGGCCTTGTTCAGGGCCTTGCTCCGAATGTCCTGCGCCCCGTCCGCCTGCCAGACCTGCCAGTCGCGGTGCTCCATGATTTCGGGAAACCACAGCTCGGTCTGGAAGTTCTGGAAGGTGTGTTCCTGCATCATGAAGGTCCCGCCCGGACCGACCTCCTTAAGCAGGTCCAGATTCAGACCCTCGCGCTGCAGGACCATGTCCCGGACCATATGCCGCAGCGCGCCCATGCATTCGCTGCAGAAGACAGGGTCGGCGAAGTCCACCATGAGGTCCGAATCGAGCTGCATGGAGTCGACCAGGTCCGCGCCAAGGGCGGCCGCGCTCCCTGTCAGCCCCGTCTCGAATCCGGCCTGGGCGTCCAGGATCTTGGCGTCGCGCAGCATGCCCGGCATGCGCACGGGCAGATCCAGGTGGCGGCCCATCTGGGCCATGGCGCCCTTGAGCACCGCGAATTCCGGTCCGCCCATGGTCACCCCGCCGGTGCGCATATCCATGCCGCGAGCGAAACTGGTGTACACCACCGGCGCTCCGGGATTGACCAGCTGGGTCACGGTGAGGCAGGCCAGGATTTCCGCGTGGGCCTGCACACAGGTGGTAGGGATGTCCACCGGCGAAGAGGCACCCAGCATGGGGCCGGAGCTGATGATGCTGGGGATGTTCCAGCGGCTCATCTCCACCATGGCCTCCAGGGAGGCCTCGTCGATGGAGAAAGGAGGCAGGGTGAGGACCCAGCCGGAGATGAAGGGCCGCTCCAGAAAGGCCTCGGTGCTGCCTACGGCCAGAGAGGCCATCTCCGCGGCGTCGCGCACGCAGTTGGCCCCGTACATCCCTCCGGTGATGTGTTTGCGGGAGTTCTTGAGGCAGATGGCCCAGGTGTACCAGTCGTTATAGTCCCCTGGCACTTCCTGCGGCGTCACCAGGCCGCCGCTGACGCCCACATGAGCGCACTGTTCCGCAATGCGGACCAGCCGGGCCAGGTCCTCGCTCGTTGCGGAGCGGCGCTGTCCGCTTGCGAAATCGAGGACGTTCGTGGCCATGGTCATGCAGGAGAGAAGGGGATCGTGCCCGGTAAAGGTGATATCCTGTTCCGGGTCCCGGGCGTAGAGGACCGCTTCCTTCCGCTTGGGGACGCTCTCCAGGGCCTTGTCCACCACATGAGGCGGAATTTTGGCCATGTCCCCGTCCTCGATCACTGCTCCCTCCTCCTCCAGGCGGGACAGGGCCTCCCGCGACGGAAGGCGCATCCCCACGTCCCGCAGGATCTCCAGGGCGGATCGATGGACGAGGTCCCTCTCCTCATCGGACAAGTAGCGGAGACTGGGTTTCATAACCGCTCTCCCTTGTAATTTACACTGTTCCGGAGTCCGTTGTTTGTCCTTGGGGACCTGTTATTCGTTATGGGATATTTGGAATACGTTTCATGATACGCGATCTGGAATTGGTTTTCTTGTATCCGATATCTGATATCCCAGCTCTGCCATCCGCCATCCGACATCCGACGTCCGACGTCCGATATCCGACCTC
>JAZKRN010000285.1:0-3181 GCA_036628655.1 Desulfohalobiaceae bacterium
TGACTTCCTCTCCGTCCTTGAACTGGACGCCTCGAATGACCTTGTCGATGATGTGGTAGCTGTTGAGCTTCCGCCATCGCTTCTCTGCCTCCCTGGCCAGCTTGAAGACCATGGCAAGGGTGGCCTTCCGGCTCCCGCAGCCCTTCGTCTGGCGGCTCCTGTGCCGCACCGTGGCGAACGTGGATTCGATCGGGTTGGTGGTCCGGATGTGCACCCAATGCTCGGCCGGGAAGTCGTAGAAGGTGAACAGCACGTCCCTGTCTTTCTTCAGGCACTCCCAGGCCTTCCGGTATTTGGCCCCGTAGCGCTTCCCGAACTCCTCGAAGCTCTCCAGGGCGTCCTCGCGGGTATCGGACCGCTGCATCTCCCGCAGCAGCTCCTTCGCCGAGGGCTGGACCTTCTTCGGCATCTTATCCAGCACGTTGGCCGTCTTGTGCACCCAGCAGCGCTGGTGTGCGGCGCTGGGAAACACTTCCTCCACGGCCGCCCAGAAGCCCAGCGCGCCGTCACCGACGCACAGCTCCGGCCCCTCGCTGATTCCTTTGCGCTTCAGGTCCCGCAGCAGTTCCTTCCACGAGAGCTTGCTCTCCCGCTCGCCGTCCCAGATGCCCACCAGTTCCTTATCGCCGTTCTCCAGGGCGCCAATGATCACAAGCAGGCACGGCCTGTGGTCGCCCAGCCGCACATTGAAATAGATCCCGTCCACCCACCAGTACACATACCTCTTATCGCTCAGGTCCCGGTCGGTCCACTCCTCGTATTCCTCCCGCCAGACCTTCTTCAGCCGGGTGATGGTGCTGGGGCTGAGTCCCGCGGCATCCTCGCCGAGGATGGCCTGTAGCGCGTCCGGGAAGTCGTTGGTGGAGACGCCCTTGAGGTAGAGAATGGGGATAAGCGCCTCGATATTGGGCGTCTTGCGCATGTAGGGCGGCAGGATGCTGCTTGTGAACTTCTTTCCTTCCCGCCTATCATCCACGCGCGGTTTCTTTACCGGGATATCGCCCAGGCCCGACTGGATGGTGCGCTCGGGCTGATGGCCGTTCCGGACCACCTTCCGGTGGCCGGTCTCCTCATCGACGATCTCCTTGTGCTCGTCGACGTATTCGGCCACTTCGGCCTCTATCGCGCTTTGAAGCATCCGCCTGGCTCCTTCGCGGAGAATCTCGTCCAGAGCCTGCTTGCTTTCCTTTGCCACTCGATTTTCGTCTGTCCGTCCGTTATCCTTGCCCATGAGCGTATCCTTTCCAGCCCTCTCGTGAGGGCGTCAGGGGAAAACGAGAAACGGCCTGCCCTAAAGGATACGCTCATTCCTCCTGATCCACAACATTCGATAGTATCTCGCGCGATTTACACGGCAGTTCTGTTGCAGAACGGGGCGCCGCGGCTCTGCAATCAACTGCACCAGGTGTTGTGATTCGGACGGAATTGGACATTTCCTCTTCAGCTCTTAGCATATAATCGACTCTGGTCAGGAGGAGATGTCCATGGCGAAACGAAGGCATTTTTCCGGCGAACAGAAGATGGAGATCCTCCGGCAGCACCTGCTGGAGGATGTTCCGGTCTCCGAGGTCTGCGACGATTACGATATATGCCCCAGCCAGTTCTACCGGTGGCAAAAGAAGCTGTTCGAACGGGGCGCCGTCGCCTTTGACCGCAAGAAGAAGTCACGGGAGCGGAAACTGGAAAAGAAGGTCTCTTCCCTGGAAGAGAAGCTGGAGAAAAAGGATGAGGTGATCGCCGAGGTGATGGAGTCACATGTCGATCTAAAAAAAAGGGTTGGGGAAAGCTGACCGGCTGCTGGATCCCCCGGCATATCAGAGACGAGGTCGTGGATTACGTCAATTACTGGTCCGAAAGGACAGGTTTGCCGAAAAAACACCTGGTGAGCCTCATGGGGATAAGCCGCAGCAAATACTACCGGTGGCAGCGCTGCTACGGAGAGCCAAATCAGCATAACAGCTCCGTGCCGCGCTGGTTCTGGCTGGAGGACTGGGAGAGGGACGCCATCGCGAGTTTCTCCCGAGAGCACCCGCTGAAGGGCTACCGCCGCCTGGCCTATATGATGATCGATGCGGACGTGGTGGCCGCAAGCCCCAGCACGGTCTATCGGGTCCTGAAAGAACGGGGCCTCATCGGGCAGGCAGACCGGAAGTCCTCCAGGAAGGGCGAAGGCTTCGATCAGCCCTCAGAACCGCACGAGCACTGGCATATGGACATCTCGTATGTCAACATCTGCGGGACCTTCTACTACCTGTGCGGCGTGCTGGACGGCTACAGCCGCTACGTGGTGCACTGGGACATCAGGGAGAGTATGACCGAAAAAGACATCGAAATCATCCTGCAGGGAGCTCGGGAAAAATACCCCGAGGCAACGCCCAGGATCATCTCCGACAACGGCCCCCAGTTCATCGCCAAGGACTTCAAGGAGTACATCAAGCTGTGCGGCATGACCCACGTGACTACCTCCCCGTTCTACCCGCAGAGCAACGGGAAATACGAGCGGTGGAACCAGTCGGTGAAGGCCGAGTGCATTCGGCCCAAGACACCACTTTCACTGGAGGATGCCCGACGTGTGCTGGCGGAGTTTATCGACCACTACAACGACGTCCGGCTCCACAGCGCCATCGGCTACATAGCACCGCTGGACAAGCTGGAAGGGCGAGTAGAGGCCATCATAGCCGACAGGGAGCGGAAGCTTGCTGCCGCCCGGGAGAGAAGGAAGCGAAGACACATGGACCAGGAGGGAACAACTGCGAACGAATCCTTGACAACCAACCAGCCGTCTGGTAAAAAACAGGCGGTCGGCGAAACGGAAGCGGGCTCTGCTGAGGAGCAACCTGCCAGGGATAGCCGACCGAGGCAAGCGACGAGAGCGGGCCAGGGGTAGTCATCCTCGACTGCCCCGTCCCGCCGGTAGAAAATCTCGTCGACGCCTCTTTATGCCTCTTAAAAACCTGGTGTTTTTCGTTGCCGTACTGCTTAGAGCAAAAGTCGAAATGTCCAATTCAGGCTGAACCAGTACATCTTGAGCTTCACAGTCAGGGCCTTGTTTTTCTTACTGCCCAGAAATCTCTCGTTTGCGAGATCACGTAGCTTGCTCATCTTTATGCAACCTCCACCAAACTCGCGGCGGCTCTTCACATAACCACCTCCGGTGATGGTGCCAATTGTATGTATTGAT
>JAZKRN010000286.1:0-3177 GCA_036628655.1 Desulfohalobiaceae bacterium
TGTATTCCCCGATGGCATTCTGGACGTGCTCCGAGGTGATCCAGTCCAGGAATGCCTGCGCGGACTCGTGGTCCACGTTGTCGCAGTGTTCGGGGTTTATCGCCATGGCGCTGTACTGGTTGAACAGGATCTTGTCTCCCTCCACCAGTACCTTGAGCGGCGGATCGCCGTCGAAGTTGTCCGCGTACTTGATGAAGGTTCCCCTGTCGGCCATGGTGTACGCGTCCTTCTCCGCGGCCACGCGGATGGTGCTCATCATGCCCTGGCCGGTCTCCATGTACCACTGATCGCCATCTGGCGCTCCGTCACCGGTGGCCTGCCACAGCTTCCGCTCGTTCTTGTGGGTGCCGGAATTGTCCCCGCGACTGGCGAAATCCGCCCCCTCGGCCTCGATCCGGGAGAGGGCCTGGGTCACTTTCATGCCCTTCATGCCTGCCGGATCCTCGGGCGGGCCGATGAGGATAAAGTCATTGTACATGACCCGGGTGCGATCCACGCCGTAGCCGTTCTCCACGTAGCGCTTCTCCGCTTTCGGGGCGTGCACAAGCAGGGCGTCCGCGTCGCAGTTGCGGCCGAGCTCCAGGGCCTTGCCCGTTCCCACTGCGATCCACTTCAGCGTGATCCCGGTCTCCTTCTCGAACATGGGGGCCAGGTCGTCCAGAAGGCCGGTGTTGTCCGTGCTCGTGGTGGTGGCCAGGAGCAGGTCCCCGGCCGTCGCGGGGGCCGAGGCGCAGAGGAGAAGAAGGCTGAGGAGGCCGATGGCGAGGGCTGGGTGTATGCGCATACGGATTCTTGTTGGATGGCAAGAGGTGAAAATGCGATGTGAGATACTGTCGCATAGGGAGTTTGTTTGTGTCAATTGAGTCTGGATATGGCAGTTATTGAGCACAAAAAAACTTTTAAGAACCTAAAATGACAATTCGGGCTAGTGTGGGGAGGAATACAAGAAGCAATATGACTTTCACTATACAAGGGCAGAAGACAAAGAAGAGAGGGGTTGCTCGCGCGGTGGCGCGGGGAAGCTGAGAAGATAAGAAGAGCCGAAGAGAAGAGGTTATCGCGCGGAGGCGCAGGGACGCGGAGAGAAGAGAAGAAGATAAGAAGGAAAGAAAAGAGAAGAATTGCCGCGCAACGGCGCAGCGCGAAGAGAAGAAAAGAAGAAATTTTGCGCTTGTAGCTTTTTGGCAGCAGCGCCAACAAATCTTCTCTTCTCCGCGCCTCCGCGTCTCTGCGCGTTCTATTCTTTTTCTTCGTCCGAGGCGGGATAAACCATCTGGCCGGATTGGGCGAGGTCGTATCCGGTCAGGCGCTCGGCCTCCGCCTGAAGGCTCTCATCCTTCAGGGTGGCCAAAAAGGTTTGGATGGCCTTTTGGAAGAAGGTTTCCCTGTCGATGAGGAAGTCGAAGCGCTCCCAGTGGACCGGGAGAAAGTCCAGCTCCAGGAGGCTGGTCACGGCACGGATGCCCGGAGCCGCTTCCGCGCGTCCGGCCAGGACCTCCAGGCCGGCGTCCAGGTGGCGCGGCATTTCCCTGGAGGCTCCCCTGAGCCGGTCCGGCCGGTAGCCAGCGCGCTCCAGGGCGCGCTCGAACCAGAGGCGGGTGCCCGTGCCGGGCTTGCGGGTGACGATTTCGAGGTCATGGCTGGCTACGTCAGCTATTTCGCTGATGCCGCGGGGATTGCCCCTGGGAAGGAGCAGGCCCTGTTCCCGCAGGCAGAAGTTGATCACCGCGGGCTGTTCCTCCAGCTCCCGGTTGAGGAAACTGAAATTGTACTCTCCGCCGTCATTCTGGGCCAGGTGGCTGGTGGCAACGTGGCACAGGCCCTGACGCAGGCTCCGGATGCCGCCCAGGCTCCCCAGGTTGCCGAAGACAGCGGTGTATTCCGGGCAGCGGCGCATGAACAGGTCCAGGCAGCGCTCCAGGAGGGGGTCGTTGCTGCCGGCGACCACGAGCAGGGAAGGGGTCTGGTCCAGGACACCCCGCCGCTTGGGATGGTTCAGGGTCTGGTTCTCCAGCCAGGCCCGGACCAGGTGCCTGGGGAAGAGCCACTTCCCCGTGGCCTTGGTTGCGGGCAGGCCGCTGTGCTCAACCAGGGAGTAGACCCTCTTCTCGTTGATCCGCAGAAAGGCTGCGACTTCTTTGGTGGTCAGCAAATCGCTCATGTGCCGTCGCCCCTTGTGAGCTGGGACAGGGTCTCCCCGGGGAAGGTCCAGCGTTCCTCCTTGGGGGTGGGGGCATCCACCCGGGGCCAGACACCGGGCACCGGATCCGGGCCCTCCCTGGCCGCTGGGGGCGGATCGCGGTCCAGCATGTGGGGATCGGCCCGGATGTCCACCTCGGAGGGAGCGCTGAATTCGATGGGGATGTTGTTGGGG
The DNA here is from genome assembly GCA_036628655.1 of Desulfohalobiaceae bacterium. Classification (GTDB taxonomy): domain Bacteria; phylum Desulfobacterota; class Desulfovibrionia; order Desulfovibrionales; family Desulfothermaceae; genus JAIPDU01. Next base: position 2,375 of record JAZKRN010000286.1, read on the forward strand.
TCAAAAGCGTACAGGGAGTAAATGAACCCGTGGTCGATGATCTCCGAGACCCAGAACCCCGCCGCGTCCAGGGTGTCGTAGAGCTCCCACAGGTCGTCCAGCGAGGCCGTGTCCAGGGACACGTGGTCAAAGCCGAAGGGACCCTGCACCGGGACGCCGTGGTCCCGTTCCGGGATCCGCTCCACCCCGGACCACTCGAAAAAGGCGATCATGTCCGTCCCGGAGATCTCAAAGAAGTAGTGCCGCAGACCGGGGCGGCCCATTCCCAGAAGGAGCCGGAGACCCAAAAGGTCCCGCCAGAACCTGATGGTCTCCTCCATGTCCGGAGTGGCGAAAACGAGGTGATTGATCCCTGTATAGCGGGGCATAAAAATATCCTTTCTGAGGCGATAGGCGATGGGGAAGAGCCAAGGGCTCACTGGGTTGCCCGTTGCCTCGCCGATCCGTGTTGGGCTAGGGTGTCCGGGACCGTGTTTATCAGGCCAGAATAGCAGATCTCGGACTGGCCCAACAAGGGCGGGTACCGGAGATCGGAGGACGGAGGACGGAAGGCAGAAGACGGAGGGCAGAAGACGGTAGATGCGGATAAGAAGAGAAGAAGAGAAGAAAAGAGAAACTCGCGCAGAGGCGCGGAGGCGCGGAGAAGAGAAGAACTGGCGCGCGGCGACGCAACGGCGCAACGTTGGAGACGCCCTGAAAGCAGGCCAGGTGGAAAGACAGGGATTGACATCTCTTTTCCATCTCTCAATCTTTACGGTGAACGGTGAACGGTGAACGGTGAACGGTGAACGGTGAACGGTGAA
>JAZKRN010000287.1:0-3142 GCA_036628655.1 Desulfohalobiaceae bacterium
GATTCAAAATACCCCGTGTCGGCTTACAATGATTAGTGGGGTGGTGAACAGTTACTCGAACACGGGTATTTCCCTGTATTCGCTGCTCCCGCAAGGCGTAACCGTTATACCAGGGGGATGGCGATGATTCAATCCTGTGCAGCGATCAGAGGCTTGGGATCCCGGTTTCCCGGAAGGGTCCTGTTCGTCTGTTCAGTCCCTTGTTTGACCCGCCATCACCGCTATCGTAGCATGCGATAGAATCACGCGGATTCCTGGCGTAGTGGTCCGGAAAAGGAACATAGTCTGCAAAGGCGAGCTCATCCGACAAAGGAGGGGTGTATGAAGGGCGCGATCATCGTTTCTCAGGCCGAGCCCGAGGTTTTGTGGAATGCCTTCCGCTTCGCCAATCTGATGCTGAACAACGACGACGATGTGAGCATCTTCCTCAACGGCCCGGCGGTCCGCTATCTAGAGGGCGATTCCGAGACGTTTCCCATCAAGGAGCAGGCGAATGTCTTCACCTTGAGCGAGGGCGAGCTCCTGGCCTGACAGAAGTCCATGGGCATCCACGGAGTGGATGAGGACGACTGGATAAAAAAGTCGAACCAGAAGGAGCTCTACCGGCTCGTCACGGAGTCCGATCGGGTTCTGAGCTTTTAGCGGAAAAAAGGGAAGGCCCTGCCCTACTCCAGGGCCTTCCTCATCTTCTTTCCCAGCTCCCGGGCTTCCCGGTAGGGCTGTTCCTGGTCCTCGAAGCGGGTCAGCCCCACGGAATCAAGAGTTGCCTCGGGTCCGAAGATCATCTTCACCCCGGATGTGGGGCATTCGTCCCCGTAGCCGCAGGCGAGGCAGGGCAGGTTGCCGCGGATGGTCACGGAGCCGAGGAAATCCATTCCCTCTTCCATCATGTAGGCCTGAATGGCCTGGACTCCGTTGTCGCAGGCCCGGGGAAGGCCCTCGCAGTCCTCGGGAATGGCGCAGGTGATGATGGCCCCGCCCGGCTTGCCCTGCATGAGGCCCTTCTTGTGGCGCAGGGGGTAGAGCCTCTCCATGAAGGCCTTGCAGCGGCCGTCGATACTGGAGTACGGAGTGAAGCCGGCAATGATCAGCCCGTCCGCCTCGCGGGCCTTGTCCGCCAGCTCGTTTCCGTCGTCCCCGATCACGCAGACATTCGTGTCCACGCACCCCAAACAGGCCCGGCAGGGCTCCACGTTCCTGGTGTTCAGCTTGACGAATTCCGTTTCCAGCCCGGTGGATTCCAGGGCCGTTCGCAGCGCCCTGTCCGTGTTGCTGTTCTTGATCGGGGATCCCGAAACGCCAAGTATTTTCATAACGCCTCCCTTTGCCGCCAAAGGATCTTGGTGCCCCTTTAACGGATCATGGGCACCAGAAACATCTTGGCGGTCCTTCGCAGCTCCTTGTCCTTTGACTCCTCGCAATTGGCCTTGACCGTCTGCAGGGCTTCCCCGGCCGCGGTCTGGTGCCAGAACCAGTGGCTGAAGGCCCGGCTGTCCGGAGGCTTGGCCCCGGGCTTGGCGCTGGCCGCCTCGAAGTAGAAGGCCTTGAGGTCCTGAGCGGCCAGCCGCAGGGCGACTCCGGGGCTGAGCTCACCGTGCGGCTCCTGGGGAAGGGGAGGTGTCAGATACTTCGCTATCAGCTCCCCCGCCTCTTCCGGCTCGAAGGAGGCCAAAGCCGTGCGGCCTTGCTGCTCCAGCCTCCGGTCGTACCAGGGCCTAAGCTCGGTCACTTCCCTATGCAGGGCAGTGGCCGGATCCTGGCCCTCCTCCGACGGAGGGGAAAAGCTCACCGGGCAGGCCCAGGTGGCGCCCTCCTCCTCGGCTTGGGATTCCTCCGGCGCCTCGCGGGGAAAGAGCTCCAGAACCGGTCCCTGCTCCGCCTCCAGCAGCTTCAGGGCGGCCAGGGCCACTTCTCTCTGGAACGCGGGATGATCCGGAGGGCCCAAGGGCCGTCCCAGCTCGAAGGGGACCCACAGGGCTCGAGGGGGGCGAATGGTTTCGGTGTGCTCGGAGATGAGGCTGATCTGGGTGGTGGGGATGCCCAGGTCCTCCAGATAGTGCGCCAGCGCGCCCACGGCGCGCGTGCAGAAGGGTCAGACCGGGACGAGGAAGGCCGCGTCCACCCCGTCCCCCTTGAGCAGCTCCGCCAGGTTCTGGGCCGGACGGGCCATGTGGCTCGGGTCCGTCGCTCCCATGAAGGAGTAGTGGAAGTCGGCCACACCGCCGATGGTCCCTTCCCGGGCCAGCTCGCGCAGGCGGTCCAGGGGGAAGACCACGTTCCAGTCCTGGACAAAGCCGGTGCGGTCGAAGTTGGTGGAGATGTGGGTCATCACCAGATCCCTGGCCGGGGTGTCCCCGGGGATGACCCGGTAGTCGCCTTCAAACCCGGCGAAGGGCCTGTCCTGTCTGCGATGCAGGCCGGCGGTGGAGATGATGGCCACCCGGCTCTGATCCAGCTTCGGGGCCCTGGCCCAGGGCGTGGTCTCGAATTCTGGGCAGGGCAGGTCCGCCAAATGCGAGCGCATGGGCTCGGGCATCTGGTGTAGTCGTGCCATGATTTCCCCCTCCCTATATTATGGTCAGAAGCCCTTCCTTGGCGTTTCAGGGGCAACGGAAGGACTTATAGGATAGCCTGGATGGGCAGAGGAAGCCTCTCCCTGGCCGCGAACACCCCGCAGGACAGGCAGGTCTCCCGGCTGGGCCGCATTTCGCATCCGCGGCACTGCGCCACCAGCTCCAGAGCCTCCTCCACCTCGGCCTTCAGCCTCTGGTAGTCGCGGACCCTTTGCTCCAGGACCTCCTTTTCCCGGCGCAGATGCCTCTCCACCTCCGAGGCGGCCCGATCCCCGGTGGGACCCTGGTGTCTGGCCCGATACACGGCCTCGATGTCGCGAAGTGCCAGCCCCGCCTCCTTCAGCTTCTGGATGTAGAAGACCGTCTCCGCGGCGTCTGGAGTGAACAGATAGAACCCACCCGGGCTCCGGTCGGCCTCCCGGATGAGGCCCCGTTCCAGATAGTAGCGCACCGTCCTCACCGTAACCCCGGCCCTGGCCGCGACCTCTCCGATCTTGAGCAGCTCTTTCTCATTTGCTGTCAGCATAAGAAAAGTAAACCGTACAATTACGTAATTGTCAATTTCTTTT
>JAZKRN010000288.1:0-3131 GCA_036628655.1 Desulfohalobiaceae bacterium
GAGGGAGATCGCGCCGAACTGCTGCGTGAAGCGACTCGAGGAACACTATGAACGAAAACGGCATGAAAGTGGACCTGCACCTGCACTCCAGGCATTCCGCCAAACCCACGCAGTGGTTTTTGCAAAAAATCGGGAGCCCGGAGAGCTACACCGACCCCTTTGCCGCCTATCGCATGGCCCGGGCGCGCGGCATGGATCTCGTGACCGTGACCGACCACGACACCCTGGCCGGAAGCCTGGAGATCGCTCATTTGGACGGCGTCTTCCTCAGCGAGGAGGTTTCCGCCTATTTCCCCGAGGATCGGGGCAAGATCCACGTATTGGTCCTGGACATCGACGAGGCGCATCACGATGAGATCCAGCGCCTGAGGGAGAATGTGTACGACCTCGCGGACTATCTGCACCAGGAGGGCATCGCCCACAGCGTGGCCCATCCCCTCTGCGACACCAACCACTGCCTGAGCCTGGAGCACGTGGAAAAGATGCTCCTGTTGTTCACCCACTTCGAACAAAACGGTGCCCGCAATCCGTGCCAGAACCAGATCCTCGCCGAAATTCTCGGCTCCCTCACTCCGGAGGCCATCCATCGCCTTGCGGACAAGCACGATCTCGCTCCGAGAGGTGATGCCCCCTGGATCAAGACACTCACAGCGGGATCCGACGACCACTCCGGTCTGGATGTGGCACGCTCCTACACGCTGGCCCCGAATGCCCAGAGCAAGGAGGCCTTCTTCGAAGAGCTGCGCGAGGGCAGCATTCGGACCGAAGGGGTCCCCGCCACCCCGAGATCCCTGGCCCGCGATCTCTACGGCATCGGGTACCAGTTTTTCATGTCCGAGTTCAGGCTGCAGGGCTATGTCCACAAGGAACCCCTCTTCCACTTCGCCAACTCCGCCCTCAGCCTGCCCGGAAGGGACGACCGCCGCGCTCACATCCGGGTTCTGGACTTTTTCCTGCGCAGGATCTCCCCCATTCTGCCGCGCAAAAGCGACAACTCCCTTTCCGGGCTGCTGCAGCGAGAGGGTCTGTCCGTCCTCGCGGCCAACCCCTCCCTGGAGGAATCCATCCACAACCCCGATCCCGACCCCCGGGACGTGGAGGAAAAGTGGTTCACTTTCGCGGCAGAGGTCTCGGACCGTATCATCCGCTCCTTCTCCAACTCCCTGCGGGAGACCATGTCCCAGGCCAAGCTGTTCACCTTCTTCGACAGCCTGGGGTCCACCGGTTCCGTGTACACTTTGCTGGGCCCCTATTTTCTGTCCTATCACCTGTTCACCAAGGATCGCGAATTCTCCAAAGCCTGCAGGGAGCATTTCCTCGAAGGGGAGAGCCCCGGTCGACGGGGGGAGGGCTCTTCGGATGTCGCCCTTTTCACGGACCCCTTTCTGGACCTGAACGGGGTGCTCGAGGCCGTCCAGTCCCAGCTCGGGGTCCCACGCGAAACAGACCAAGACGTGACCGTTCTGACCTGTTCGGACCAAAATCCCGGAGAGTCGACGGTGAGCTTTCCTTCCGTGGGATCCTTCGAGCTTTCTGAGCGTCCGGGAATGACGATCCACTACCCCTCTTTCCTTCGCATCCTGGACTATTGCCACGAAAGGGGGTTCAGCCGCATACAAGCCGGAACTCCCGGCCCCATGGGGCTCGCCGCCCTGGGCATTGCCCGGGTCCTGGACCTGCCGATATGCGCCACATATCACGCCGCATTCCCGCAGCGCATCCACGAGCTCACCGGAGACACCGGCCTGGAAGAGCTGGCCTGGAAAGGATTGACCTGGTTCTACAATCAGATGGACACGGTCTACGCCCCGACTCAGAGCGCTGCTGACAAACTGGCGCAAAAAGGGGTTCCCCGGGAAAAGATACGGCTCTATCGCAGCAGCATCGACACACAGCGCTTCCACCCTGCCAAGCGCAACGGCTTCTGGAAGAACCGCTTCCGAACCGAGGGCGACACCTACAAGCTCCTGTATGCCGGTCGTATTTCCAAAGAGAGGAACCTGGAGCTCTTGACCGAGGCCTTCCTTCGTGTAAGCCGACAGCGAAGCGATGTCCGGCTCGTCGTCGTCGGCGACGGCCCCTATCTGGACCGAATGCGCAGTGAGCTCCGGGACACCAGGGCCCTGTTTACGGGCGTGCTCCACGGGGATGAGCTCTCCCAGGCCTTCGCCAGCAGCGACCTCTTTCTCTATCCCTCCAGTGCGGATTCGCTGGGCCATGAGGTACTCCAGGCCCAGGCCTCGGGCCTGCCCGTCCTGGTGGGTGATCGAGGGGGAGCCAGGGAAAACCTGATCCCCGGGGAGACAGGTCGGGTCCTTCCGGGAGACGACCCCGAGACATTCGCCCAAAGCATTCTGGAGCTCCTGGACCACCCGGAACAATTGATGCATATGGCCATGAGGGCCCGCACCAGCCTGGAACATCGCTCTGCCGGGAGCTCCTTGACACAGGCCGGGCAGATGGATGCCCAACAGGCTCCGGCTCCGGCTTCAGCTGAGGCAGGTGATGCCGGGGAACGCTTCGACAGGAAGAATTGAAAGCGTGAAACCCTCTCTTCTTGGCGGCCTTGCCTGCCCGGTTAAATGCCGGGAAAGCCGGCCCTGCGAAGCAGGATTTAACCGGGGCGTTTTGGCGGTTCTTTTTCCACTATGTCTGGTTACACTGAACGGGAGAAAAGAATCAAATTCCATTGCGCCATGAACACCTCGATCCGTATGAACACGCTTGCGCGCACCCTTTTCGGCTCGCCAACGGACCACATAGGGGTCCAGTTCCTGCGATACCTCTGTGTGGGCTGTCTGGGATTCGCCGCCGACTACAGCAGCCTCTATCTGCTCACGGAATTCGCGGGGCTGTACTACCTCTTCTCCGCTGCCCTCGCGTTCCTTTTGGGACTCACGGTGCACTACATCCTGAGCGTCAAATGGGTCTTCAGCAGGCGCACCCTGAACAACCGCTACGCGGAGATGGGCATCTACATGGGCCTGGGCGGGGCCGGGCTGGTGCTCAACGAGTTGGTGATCTGGACGCTCACGGAGTTCGCTCATCTGCACTACATGGTCTCCAAGCTGTTTTATCTTTTCATCTTCCTCTTGCTCTTCGGCCTGCGCAAGGTGTTGCTCTTTCGATGA
>JAZKRN010000289.1:0-3082 GCA_036628655.1 Desulfohalobiaceae bacterium
TGCTCATGTTACCCGTGATGTGCATGGCATATTTTGAGTAGTTATCAGGCTTTGTTACCCATTTTGTGCATGGCATGTTTTGGGGAGCTTAGATTGACGCCGGGTGACTCCAATTCCTTATTACCCATTGAATGCATAGCATATTTTGTGTCATGAATGGGTTGTTTTACTCAAATTATGCCAAGCACAGAATGAGTAATGATCATGGATATGCAGGATGTTACCGCCTTAGCAGGCAAGCAGAGAGTTTTCCGGTCCAGGGAGAAGATCCAGGAAGCAGGGTATATATCGCACATCACCCAGAGGGCCGCGGGGCGAGAGCCGCTTTTTCTGGAGAACAATGATTATCTGGATATGCTGGGCCTTCTGAAGGAGGCAGCTCACCATTTTGATCTTTGCTTTTATGCCTTTTGTTTGATGCCCAATCATGTACACCTGCTGCTGGAGCCCAGGCATGCCAATCTGAGCAAGGCCATGCATGCCATATTTTCCCGCTACTCCAAGCGGTTCAATAGCAAGTATCAAAGGCGCGGACACATATTTGGCGGTCCCTATCGCCAGGCCATCTGTCTGGATAACAGCTATTTCTTGGCAGCCTCGATATATATTCATCTCAATCCCGTCCGAGCGAAACTGATTAAACTCGCCCCTGACTACAGGTGGTCCTCCTGTAGCCTGTATTGCAACATGAACGCCCCATTGTCCTTTGTAGACCCCGGGCCTGTGCTTGAGTTGCTCGACCGCGAAGATATGAGCCAGGCCAAAAAGCAGTATGCGACTATTCTGCAGGAAGCCACCCAGGAAGAGACGGAAAACGCACTGGAGCAGGAAGGAGCAATTGCAGGCTTGCTCTCCAGGCTGGCCTCGATGTTTCCCAAGCTTTTCAAAAGGATCGCCCAGAAAGGAGGGCAGGAAGGGAATACGCAGCAAAAGATCCCGGATCTGGTAGAGCTGGAAGAGCAGTTGCAACAACTGGCCTCAAGCAATCCCAGGTCCCCTGAAACATTGCAGGCCAGGAAATATCTGGTGGAACAACTTATAGCCAGGGGCTACAAGAAGTCAGAGATTGCCCACAAGCTGCAACTGTCCAGAAAGACCATATACAACACCCTGCATACCCATAGCTGAAGCTTTACCCATTTCATGCCATGCACATTGTGAGTAATTTTTCCTCGTTATTACCCATTGTGTGCATAGCACGAAATGAGTAGTTGATGAATAAGAATATGCCGCAACATTTCTTTCGAGCGCGGATTGGGCGAGGCTTTCTGACAGGGCTGTGTCTTGGTGCGCTGCTGTTGGCTGGAGCAAAAACGGGTCTGGCATTGGACCCGGAGTCCATCCTGGTCGTCGCCAACAGGAAGGCTGGGCGGAGTGTGGGGCTTGCCGAATACTACATGGACAAGCGGAATATTCCCAAGGACAATCTGCTCCAAGTCTGGATCACGGATTCGGAAAAATGCAGCAGGGAGGAGTACGACAAGCAGCTGGTGAAGCCCGTGCGCAGAGAGCTGAAAAACCGACAGGATATCCGCTGTCTGGTGCTCATCTACGGCTTGCCCTTGAAGGTGGCCGGTCCACCCCTCTCCAAACAGGAAAAAAAACGCATGCGCGAGCTTAAACAGAACCGTGAGCGGCTGAAGAACAAGATGGAGGACAGTGGAGACGAGGGGCAGGCGAGGCTAAAAAAGAAGCTGCAGCAGCTCAAAAAGAAAATTCGGAAGGAAAAGAACAGGCGCAATCGCTCGAGCTCCGTGGATTCGGAGCTGGCCCTGGTCCAGGCGGGGGATTACTCGCTTTCCAAGTGGCAGCCCAACCCCTACTTCGTGGGCTTCCGGGACAAGGAGCTCTCCCTGGGCAAGGAGGATGTGCTCCTTGTGGCCCGTCTCGACGGTCCGGACAGCGACACGGTCAAGCGCATCATCCGGGACAGTATCAAGGCTGAGGAAAACGGCCTCACCGGACGGGCCTGTTTCGACGCCAGATGGCCCGAGCCGGAGGAAGACCAAAAATCCGGATACACATTCTATGACTGGTCCATCCACAAGGCGGCCGAGCGGGTGGAGAAGAGCGGCGAGCTTCGGGTGAAAGTGAATGACAGCGGGGAGCTCTTTCAGCCGGGGGAATGCCCTGAAGCCGCTCTGTACTGCGGCTGGTACAAGCTGGCCCATTATGTGGACGCCTTCGAGTGGCAGACCGGGGCGGTGGGCTACCATATCGCGAGCCAGGAGTGCCAGAGCCTGAAACGGGGCGAGTATTGGTGCAAGCGGATGCTCGAGGAGGGGGTTGCAGCAACCATTGGGCCTGTAGAAGAGCCGTATGTCCAATCCTTTCCCGTCCCGGAGGTCTTTTTCCAGGCCCTGTTGGACGGGAGATACACCCTGGGAGAGGCCTACCTGCTCGCCAATCCCTTCTGGTCCTGGAAAATGGTCCTGGTGGGGGATCCGCTGTATAGCCCGTTTGGGGAGTAGGTTCAATTTTAAAGGGTTCCCCGTTCAACGTTCACCGTTCAGGGTTTGAATTTGAAAGTGGAAACTGAATTACCTATTCACCATCTGGGTAAATTTGCGGTTCCCTTTTGTTCGGCGCTGGCGACTTCGTCACACATCCCAGTGAAACCAGCTACGCTGAGACTCCATCTGTTTCACGGGACAGGCGGGCGGCCTTCGGCCGCACGCGGTGAAGAGTTTTGAACCGCCCCCATGCACCCACTTTAACACTATTTATGACTAGCTCTATCTATCTAGATAAATTGAAATTATTTAGAAATTGCACCGGTGCAATAAAGTGAGTGCAGGGCAAGCTGCTCCCTTCGGTCGCTCGACGTGCGGGACATCCCCGCGGCGGACCGTTGCCGCGGGGATAGGCCCAGGCAAGCTTCGCTTGCCGATCACGTCCCTCTAGTCCCCCAAGTCGAGTGAGCGCTAGCGAACGGGCGGTTAATCCTCTGAATACTTACAAAAGTTCAGACATCCGTACTCCGGCCTCTGCCCCACCGACTCACCGATTCACTGACTCACCTACTTCCGCCGACTGTCCTCCGTCTTCTGTCCTCTGTCATCTGGTAGTTCGACCGACTCAC
>JAZKRN010000290.1:0-3060 GCA_036628655.1 Desulfohalobiaceae bacterium
GATTCAAAATACCCCGTGTCGACTTACAATAGTTAGTGGGGTGGTGAATAGTTACACTTTTTAGACCCCGATGAAATGGGAAGACATTTCATCGGGGTCTCATTATCTTTTGGCTCATCAACGCTTTCACAATCACAAAAAATCCACATGCTTCGTCGAGGAGCCAAAAAAATTTCGAGGGCCAAGCGCGTAAAAAGTTCAAACTCGCAAGGGATCACATTTTCAAGGGGGAAAAATGGAATATTTTCACGACATCGAGACCCTGTTCGAGGAATGGAACCAGGCCCTGCAAAGCGGCGATTCGAACCGGATAACCGATCTGTACGCCTTCAATGCGGTTCTCGTGCCCACGCTCTCCAATCGGGTCCGGGTCGGCCACGCCGAAATCGAAGACTATTTCCGGGGATTTCTGGCCAAGCACCCTTCAGGCGCCAAGGTGGAGCAGAGCCATATCCGGGTCTACGGCGACACGGCCCTCAACTCCGGGATCTATGCTTTCGCGTTTTCCCCGCCGGACAGTGAGCCCTATTCCGTCCGGGCTCGCTTCACCTTTGTCTATTACTGGCACGGGGACCGCTGGCTCATTGTGGAGCACCATTCCTCCCTGATGCCGGAAGAGGTCCGGTAACACACGACACTGTTCCTGTGCCGGGCTATAGGCGATGGACAGGACCAAACGCAGAGGGCAGACAGGGTTACGGCTTTCCGCTCCACATGCCCAATGCATTTGGCGCTAGCCCCGGCCCCAGGTTGAGTGTACTCTATAACAGGCCTGACCTGCTTGGTCTCTCCTATTGGTCCTCTTCCTTCACCTCTTCCTGAAAGGGCAGGAAGCGTTTTTCCCCGTTGACCTGGCAGGCCCTGGCCAGCTCCAGGTGACGGAGCACGGAAAAATTCGTCTGGAAATCATCGTCAGTAAGGCCGAGATCACTGCATATCCGCTCCCGCGAGACCGGCCAGTTTTCCTGGATATAGTCCAGGAGCCTTTGCTGCAGCTGGGTGAGGGAGGATTTATCCCCGCCGGTCTGCTTGGCCATGTATACCGCCCAGGGATTGCAGGTCTTGGGTTGGGCGACCTGATCGAGATAGCAGTCCTCGCAAAAGGTCATATTGTTCATGGAATAGGCCTCGTCCCGATCTATCGAGGCACGGCACTTGGCGCACTGCATACAGCTTGCCTCCTGATGGGGTGGTCCCAGTTCGCTTCCTTTCCTGATACACATAAGTCGGATACACCCCCAAGGCAACTCCCCGCCGGTCCTTGAAAACCACCACCGGAGAGGATCCTTTCCTCCATGCGCCCCTGATCCCCCAATGCATGACGAAGCCGGTCCGACCGCTCCGAGTGGAGAACCCCGTACAACCCAGATCTATTGTGCGGAATAGAGCCCCCCTGCTCGATCAAACGCGAAAATATCCTGGCCTCGGGCCTGGATCACCTGATAGATTCGGCACAGGCACTCGGGAGCAACCCCGGCCACACCGGAAGGGTGGCCGGGGTCCAGGCTTCAGCGGTCAGGATGAGCTACTTGCAAGCTCCGGAAATTCCTCCCCCAAAAGGCAATCGTGTATGCGCATCGTCCTTGTTTCGGCAAACACGGAACAGATCACCATGCCGGTGCTGCCCGTCGGGATGGCCAGGGTGGCGGCAGCGGTGGAGAGTGCGGGTCACGAGGTCAAAGTCCTCAACCTGATGCGGCCCGAGCACGTGAGCCATTCCCTGGACGATGCCCTGCTCGGCTTTGAGCCGCATGTGATCGGCATATCCGTGCGCAATATCGACGATCAGTACAGGGAATCCCCCAACTTCCTCCTGCCGCCGGTCAAACAGGTGGTGGAGGAATGCCGGCGCCTGAGCCGGGCGCCGATTGTTCTGGGCGGACCGGGGTACAGCATATTCCCGCAGGAAGTGCTGGAATACCTGCAGGCGGACTACGGCATCCGCGGCGAGGGCGAGCACGCCTTCCCGCTCCTGCTGGACAGGCTCGAACGGGGCCTGAGCCCGTCCGATTTGCCGGGGCTCGTATTGCCCCGGGAAGGGGAATGGCGAGAGCCGCAGCGCATTCGGAACCTGGACGGCTATCCCCTGCCGCAGCCGGGAAGGCATCTGCATATTCCCGCCGAGGAGAACCCGGAGGAGCTCTGGGTGCCCTTCCAGACCAGGCGCGGCTGCCCCATGTGCTGCAGCTACTGCTCCACCCCCTTTATTGAGGGCGGCTTCATCCGCCGCCAGTCAGTCGCCGCGGCAGTGGACAATCTCAAGTCCTATGCGGCAGCAGGGTACAAGCGGTTCTTCTTCGTGGACAACACCTTCAACCTTCCGCCCTCGTATGCGGAGTCCCTCTGCGACGCCATCATCGAAGCAGGCCTGGACATCGCCTGGCAGGCTATTATCTATCCCGTCCGCATCAATCCGCGCCTTGCAAAAAAGATGGCCCGGGCCGGGTGCGTCGGCGCGGGGCTCGGATTCGAAAGCGGCAGCCCCGGCATCCTGAGAACGCTGAACAAGCGGTTCTCCCTGGAGGATGTGCGACAGGCGGCTCGGGTGCTTGCGGATCAGGGCATATCTCGAATGGGCTTTCTGTTGCTCGGCGGTCCCGGTGAGACCAGGGAGACTGTGGAGCAAAGCCTGGAATTCGCCGACTCCCTGAATCTCGAGCTTATGAAGATCACTCCCGGTATTCGCATCTATCCGCATACCGCCCTCGCCGAGGAGGCCATCGCCCGGGGGCTGGCGCGGAGCCATCAGGACCTGCTGCACCCCACCTTCTATCTGGAGCCGGAGCTCGACGGCTGGCTCCAGGAGAAGGCGGCCAGGATCGTGGAGGAAAGGGACAACTGGCAGATGTAGGTTTCGCGATTTCGCCAGCTTATGGGGAGGAGATCGAGACCCGTGTCCGGATTAGGCCTCCGGACTCCGAATCTGGAATCCAATCGCTGGGGTAACTATTCACCATCTCCGTAAATCTGCGGTTCCCTTTTATTCGGCGCTGGCGACTTCGTCACACACCCCAGTGAAACCAGCTACGCTGAGACTACGTCTGTTTCACGGGACAGGCG
>JAZKRN010000291.1:0-3051 GCA_036628655.1 Desulfohalobiaceae bacterium
GGGGAGTCTCAATAAGTATATTCCGTTTTGATGCCCTGTTCAGGAGCAAGGCACAAATAACCATTCATGCAGGGATGGTAAACCCGTTTCCCTGATTCCGGAATCCTTGAATGGGCCCGGATGCATTTTCCGTCAAAGGCAATCCCCCTGAGTCCGCATGTCCTTTGCGGGTAAGAGAAAGTTTAGCAGAGTGCGGGGATTCGGCCAAGAGGAAAAGGTGTATCGCGGCGAGTAGACAGGACGATTTCAAGGGATACAGGGTTGAAGCCAGTGCAGTTGCCAAATGGCTGTTTAGCGCTATCACTCACGGGAAACGAATGCAACAGAAAAGTCTGCCAGGGCGGCGTCACAAGCCAAGCGTTTGGAAAAACTTTGATGAAGGCCAATTGGAGGAGATAAGCGGGATGCGTCCCCCTGCAGGGAAACACATCCCACAGAAGTGATCCATGGCTATACCGGAGGAGCGATGGTCACCAGGACCCGCATCTGCGTGCGCGCACGGATGCCGTGGGGCTCGGCGATCTCGGCAACGGCCACGTCACCGGCCTTGGCGGGGTAGCTGGCCCCTTCCGCGCCGAGAAACTCCCCTTCGCCCTCCAATATGGTGATGGAGAGCTGCCCTTCCACGTCGTGATTGTGCACCGGGAGCTCCTGTCCCGCCTCGAAGTTGAAATTGATGATCTTGAAGTAGGGGGAGTCGTGGACCAGATTCTTCCCAGGGCCTTTCTCCTTGAATCCGGCCTCGTAAATGTGTGTCGTCTGCATCGCGTTTTCTCCTTATTGTTGGGGTTGGACTGGCAGTCCAAGGTTTCCGGGATAATGCGTTCTTGTTTCGTCGCGGGGAATTCCCCGCTGAACCATTCGCCTGAAGTCTAGCGCTTTCCCTTCCGGAGCGCTTTGATCCGGATCAAGAAGTTAGGAGATTTTGTGATTCGCGGCGCTTGGGGCGCCTTGGGGGTTCAACCCAGGTCGTGTTTTTCCCGCAGACGCTCGGACAGGGTCCGGATGCGCTGGAACGCCTCCTCCACTGTGCGTGTGCCGTCCGGATTGACCAGGCAGCATGTGGCCGGAGAGAGCAGGCTGCGGGAGAGCAGCAGGTCTCTGTCGATGCCCTTCGCGGCGAGACGGTCCCACAGGCCTTCCAGGGTCTGTTGGAGGCTCTCCAGGGTCTGTTGCTCAAAGGGTTCCACATTTGTGGGCACGATCCCCCAGATGAGCGTGCCCCCCCGGTCCAGGAACTCCTGGATGGAGCGGGTGTAGGCGGTGAATCGCTCCCCGTTGCTGAAGACGTCCAGGGAGAGCACGTCGAGATCCTGACGCAGGAGGAAATCCCAGTCCGGGTTGCCGCACAGATGAATGCCCCTGGGACGCTCGATCAGGGAGAAGAAATATTCCAGGTCCTGCCTGCCCTGGACGTCGCCGTATCCGGACATGGCGTTGAAGATGAACTCCAAACCGGGCTCGTCCACGAACATGAAGGCGTTTTGGTTTCGTCGCTTGAGGCGGGAGAGCTGGACATTAACCCGCTGGGCCATGAACTCCAGGAGGAAGGGCCGGACGGTGTCGTTGAACAGGATGGGGCGTTCCTCGTCCCGGTCCTGGATGTTGAAGCCGAAGCTGATAGGTCCTTCCAGCTGCCCGCGGATCGCCGGCCTCTGGGCCAGGTCGAGCTCGAGGAAGCGATGATACACCGTGGAATACCCCGGGCTGATGTCGAAGTATTCCGGCTCCTGGAAGTGGTGCATGGTTTCCTCCACCTCATCCAGGAACTTCTGCGTGGAAAAGGCGAGGTGGCGCTTTTCCGTATCCAGGATGATTCCGGGAAAATGTTCCGCCGCCTGGACGTACATGTCCTCATAGTAGGAATAGAGGGGGAGCTGCGGCCAGAAGGGGATGTCCAGGCCCAGGGCCGTCTCCAGGGCCCTGTCCGGGTCCTTGTGGGGCATGACCGCCATGGCCGTGGTCAGGAGGTTTCCGGGTATGCCCATGCTGTGCTCCGTGTTGGCTCAGGTTGGCGCTGCAGACGCAGCTGGCACTCGTGCGACAGGGCGCATGTTCCAGCTTATCAGAGACGCGGCCTTTGTGCAGCCTTGCTCGGAGATTGTCAGCGCGGTGCGGTTGGGATAATATGGAGGCCACACAAGCAACGCCCTCGATAGGAGAGGGAAATCATGCCCGAAAGCAAGGTTATATCCATAGACAGTGAAAAGCGGATCCGGGAGAAGCTGATTGCCGCAACCGGGAGGGTGCTTGCCCGAGAGGGCTTCGGGAGTTTGGACCGGGAGCGCGTGGCCCGTGAGGCCGGAGTCGCAGCCGGCAACATCATTCGCTGTTTCGGCGGGCTGGAAGGGCTCGTGGACGCCTACGGGCAGTCCGAGGCCTTCTGGCCCTCGGCCAGGGAGCTCATGGAAGATGCGCCTCAGGGGTTCGCAGAGCTCAGCCCGGAGCAGCAGGTGGCGGCCTTCTCCAAGAGCCTCCTCGCCGCCCTGAGACGTAGGCCGGAGACCATGGACATCCTGGCCTGGGAGGCCGTGGAGCGCAACGACTATTCCCGCAGATTGGAAGAGATCCGGGTGCGCGTTTCCCTGGAATACTTCGAGAACCTCCAGGGCGAGATCCCGGAGGGAACCGACCTCTCGGCGATTGTGGCTCTCCTCGCCGGAGCGGTCCAGTTTGTCGCGGCCCGCTCCCGCAGGTCCTCGAGCTTCGGGGGGATCGCCCTGAACTCTGAGAAGGGCTGGCAGCGGATCGATCGTGCCATCGAGGCCCTCATGAGCGGCTCTTTCGCCGCCTCGGCCCAAAACGGCGCCCTGGAGTCGTCCTTAATCACTGGGAGGACCCCGGGAAGCTCGTGAGGCCGGTGGCAGGTGGCCGGATATCGGAGGTCGGACGTCGGACGTCGGAAGTCGGAAGTCGGAAGTCGGATGCCGGTTGAAAGAAGTGACGTGTGGGTGGTGAACAGGGATAATTTGAACGGGAATACTGCGACGAGTTGCGCGCATGTATACGATCCTCGCCTTTGGCAACAGCCTCACCGCCGGATTCGGCCTG
>JAZKRN010000292.1:0-3051 GCA_036628655.1 Desulfohalobiaceae bacterium
GATGAAACACTGGCATCAGCGCAATCCCCGACTGCCCGCGCACCATTTTCATGCTTGGTTGTGCCCGTGTTGGTCCGGGCATGAATGGTATTGACCGACCCCGCCATGCGTGCCGGCACAATCCAACTCCGGTTACGTGTCACAAATCAGTACTTCCAGAGATACATTTCAGGTGTTGCACTCGTGAAAGCTCGTGAGGTGAAAGACGGCGCAGCAGGGTCAGGGGCTATTCTTCGTCCGTTCCGGCCTCCGGAGAGATGTTGACGGGTCTGCCCGATCTGCGCTGCAGGGCGAGGCGGAGCTTGTTCATGTCCACACTGGAGACAAGCCCCTTTTTCTGAAGGAGTGTGTAGGCATGGGCGGCGAGATCGTCGATGTGGTTATAGAGGTCCGGATGGACCTCTGCCACAACTTTGTCCTTCTTCACACCGAACTTGACGGGTTCATAAACGATGTGGACCCGCGTAGCTTTGTTCACCCGTGAAAAGATCCTGGAGATGTCCTCGGGGTAGAGGCGTATGCACCCGTTGGTGGTAGCCCGCCCCACGGACCAGGCGAAGTTGGTCCCGTGCAGGCCGTAGTGTGTATTCTCCAGTCCCAGCCAGTATTGGCCCAGGGGGTTCTGCTCCCCAGGTTCGACCTGGGAAATGGCGTATTCGTCTTCCAGGCCCGGGGGAACGGTCCAGGCAGGGTCCTCGACCTTTTCGTCTATGAGGAAGCTGCCTGTCGGGCTTGGATTTTCCGGTGTGCCGATCCCGATTGGGTAGCTGCGGAACACCTCGCGCTCGAAGTTGAAGAGAAAAAGGCGCATCTCCGCCAGATTGATAACGATTTCGCGCTTATTGGGCTCTTGGGGAGGGCGGGGCGGGATCCACATCCTGGGAATGGTGATGCGCATCCCCGCAGCCGGCATCCAGGTGGCCAATTCGGGATAGAGCCGACGGAGCTCGTCGAATCCGAGATCAAAGTCACGGGCAATATCCAGCAGAGTGTCCTTTTTCTGTACCGTATAGGTCGTGGTGCTGCCGATAACTGGAGCATGACTCCGAAAAAGATCGGACGAGGAAAAGGGGTAGAAATATTCTCCTCCTTCGGCGAAAGAGGGAAAAAGAACCGGCAACGTCGTCAGCAGAAGGAATAGGGCCGAGTAGACGGGGGGGCGACGGAAGGCTGCTTTGATCAGCGGCCCAATAAAACTGCGCATATATCCCTGAAGCATGGAAATGTTCGTCTGCGGCATGCGGTTACTACAGCGGTGTCCTTGCGCTGGGTTCAGCTGGCTTGGTCCACGTGCGTCCGGTATAAGAGGAGGAATCTCTCCTTGAGATTTTAAAAAGGGGGCACTCCGGATTGAAGTGATGCGATTCCCTGGAAGGGATCACTTTTGGAGTGCCCCGTAGCTTGATAGGTGAATGAATCATGGGGGCCGTCCTTATGGACGGGTAGGGCCGCTTCCCTGCTGAAGAATCACACATGTTGGCCCCATGAAAAGCTTCACAGGGGTGGCTGCGTTCACGTCACCCCAAGCTTTGGCTTGCAGCGGGCAAGTCGGAAAAGGGAAGCTATTTGGACATCATCCTTTGAAAGATCTTTTCCGTTTTTTGGGAATGCCGCTCTGCTTTCTGAGCGGATTTCTGTGCATCATCCGCGTACCTTTCCGAACGATTCGCAGCTCTTTCCGCGCGGTCTGCGGCATTGACCGCTTTTTCTGCAGACTTTTCCGCTTTCATCCGGGATTCATCAACGTCTTCAACCTGCTTCATCGCCTTGTCCGCTTTTTGGTTGGCTTCCTGTACCTGCTGTTGCAGGTCCTCTACCTCACCCGTGGTAGCGCATCCGCTGAGCAGAAGCCCGGCGAAAAGCAGGGCGAGAATCGCCATCACAGGTGTCCATCGTTTTCCTTGTGTCATAGTTACCTCCCTTGTGTTTTGGGGTGACAGGACTCATCCCTACGAAACCATTACTAGATGAAGTCTACCTTGTTCGGAGAAAATTGACAAGACATGTCGGGTATTCCCTGAAGACATGGTCTTCAGGCGGGTTGAGCCCAGCTTTTGCGATAGCGTGCGAGGGCCTTCGGTTCCGGTTTTTGATGTGGCCAGGGCTCAGTAAAAAAGGTGGCATGTTTCAGGACAAGGGAGTAAAAGGCTCGAGCGGTCATGCACGTAAATCCGCAAATGGGGCGGAACTTGACGGGAACGTGGACCTTCCTCTAATACATGGATTATGGTCGGAAAACCTTCAGGCATTTTATCAAGGAGTGAGCTATGAAGTACGAAAACGTCGCCATCGATATCGGAGACGATTATGTGGCCCGTCTTACGCTGCACAGGCCGGAGCAGTACAATACACTCAACACGCAGATGGCCAAGGAGTTGAATCACGCCTTGCAGGAGCTCGACAGCGAGAAAAGGGTGCGAGTCATCCTGTTGCGGGGATCGGGCAAGGCCTTTTGCGCGGGGATCGATCTCAAGGAGTATTCCGGGCAGACGCCCATGCAGTATCGGGAATGGATCGAGACCATGGAGCGGCCGCTTTCCACCATGTCCGCAATGAACAAGCCGGTTGTGGCTCAGGTCCATGGCATCGCAGCGGCAAACGGAGCGGGAATGGCCGCGGCCGCTGACGTGACCATTGCCGCTGAGGAAGCGCGTATCGGGCTCACCGCGATCAACGTGGGGCTGAACTGCGTGGGACCGGTTGTTCCGGTGAGCAAATGCGTGGGCCGGAAAAAGGCCCTGGAGATGCTCTTGTACGGCGACCTCTATTCCGCGGATCAGGCCAGGGATATGGGGCTCTTCAATAAGGTGGTGCCGGCGAGCGAGCTGGAGGAAGAGGTGCAAAACTGGGCCACAACTTTGGCGGCCAAGAGCCCACTCGCGGTCCAGAACGCCAAGCGGGCCTTCTATACTACCGCGGATATGGAGCAGGACAAGGCAGTCCAATACATGAACGAGGCCTTTTCCAGGCTCTGCACTACAGAGGACGCCAAGGAGGGCATTTCCGCCTTTCTGGAGAAGAGACAGCCTGAGTGGAGCGAGCGATAGCAGG
>JAZKRN010000293.1:0-3032 GCA_036628655.1 Desulfohalobiaceae bacterium
GGCGTCTTGGCGGTTAGGCGACGGAAACCGCTTGATCCCGCGAAATGCCTGATGTAGAAATAGCCCGTCTATGAGCAAGCTTCTTCTTGATTCCATATCCAAGTCCATCGGCGACAGGACCCTGTTCCAGGATGTCTCCCTGCATCTTGAGGCCGGGGACAAGCTCGCAGTGGTGGGACAGAACGGCAGCGGCAAGAGCACCCTGCTCCGCATCATCAGTGGCGAGGATTCCCCGGACTCGGGAAGGGTGGAAGTCGAGCCCGCCAACCTGGGGGTGGCCCATTGCGTGCAGGACCTCGGCGCCTCGCACCTGGAGATGCCCCTGATAAGCTGGGTTCTGGATGCGCTCCCTTCCTGGAGCGACTTCTGGACTCGCTGGCAGAAGGCCCAAGAAGAGCGGGACCACGAAGTGCTGACCAGCCTGGCGGAAGAACAGGCCACGCTGGAGTCCTCCTACGGATACCATCCGGAAACCCGCGCCCGCTCCATCCTACAGGGTCTGGGATTCGACGGGGCGGCCCAGGAAGAGCCCTTGCAGCGCTTGAGCGGCGGCTGGCGGGAGCGGGCCAAGCTGGCCAAGGCACTGGTCCGCGGATCGGACGTCCTTCTCCTGGACGAGCCCACCAACCATCTCGATCTGGAAGCCCTGGAGTGGCTGGAGCGCTTCATCGCTTCCTTCAAGGGGATCGTGGTTTTCGTGGCCCACGAGCGCTACTTTCTGGACCGCATCGGCAACCGGCTCCTGTATATCGGCGAGGACTCCCGTCCCACCCTGTTCCGGGGCAATTACACCGCCTTCCTGCAGTGGCGGGAGGAGGCCGCCAAGGCCACCCGTCGCCGCAAGGAGAAGCTGGATCAGCAGATCCAGCACAAGCAGCAGTTCGTGGACCGTTTCCGGGCCAAGGCCTCCAAGGCCTCCCTGGCCCAGAGCCGCCTCAAGCAGGTCCAGGCCCTGGAAGAGGAAAAGGCCAAGCTTCATGAGCCGCCGGATCCGAAAAGCCTGAGTTTTTCCTGGAAAGCGCCCCAGCGAAGCGGGGATATCGTTCTGAGCGCCTCGGAGCTGGAATTTGGCTTCGAGCCGGAGAGCCCGCTGTGGGCCGGTATCTCCTTCACTCTGCACAGGGGCCAGAAAGTGGGGCTGCTGGGGCAGAACGGGTGCGGCAAGAGCACTCTGCTCAAGCTGATCCGGGGCGAGCTTTCTCCAACCAGTGGTGAGGTTCGCCTTGGCAGCGGGGTCAAGCCGGCCTATTTCGCCCAGCACATGACCGACCTGCTGAACGAGGAGGGCACGGTCCTCGGCGAGATGCGGCGCATGTGCGACAACCGCCGCACCGAGGAAGAGATGCGTTCCGCCCTGGGCATGTTCATGCTCGGGGAACGGTTCTGGCAGAGCCGCGTCGCCACCCTCAGCGGGGGCGAGCGGACCCGGCTCCTGTTGGCCTGGGTCTTTATTTCCGGCGGGAACTTCCTGATCCTGGACGAGCCCACGAACAATCTGGATCTGGAGAGCAGACAGGCCCTGGTTCAGGCGATCAAGGACTTTGAGGGCACCGTGCTCACCGTGGCCCACGATCGCTATCTGCTCCAGGAGGGAGTGAGCGAGCTGTGGATGCTGCGGTCCGACGGGCTGCACGCCGTGTACGGAGATATCGGAAATCTCTCCCTGCGCGAGAATGGAGGTGGGGAGCAAGAGAAGCAAAGCGCGGATACTGGAAAAAAGGACCGGGACAGGGATCGCAAGCGCAGGGAAGCGGAGCGCCGCAACACCATCCATAGGGCGCTTCAGCCGCGCAGGGAGCGCTATGCCGAGCTGGAGAGCGAGCTGGAGGAGGTGCTGACCAAACTGAGCGACACCGAGGCCAGGCTTTCCGATCCCGCGACGTACACCAGCTCCGGTGAGGACGTGAACGAGCTCAACCAGACCTACAGCGGCCTGCAGGAGCGCAGCGAGGACCTCATGCAGGAGATGCAGGAGCTGGAGGACGCCATAGCCCGCCTGCAGAACGGCGAGCTGGTTGCTTCCTGATATCGGAGGTCAGTGAATCGGTGTGTCGGTGAGTCAGTATGTCAGTGTGTCGGTGTGTCGGTGAATCAGTGAATCAGTGAGTCGGTGAGTCAGTGCGTCAGTCGTTGGTAGTCAGTATACGGAGAAAGAGGGGACCCGGAAACCATCCGCTTTCCTCTCTTTTCTTTGAACGCTGAACGAAGAACGGGGAACGGGGAACCGTGAACGCAGAACGGGGAACGCGGAACCATCGTCGGGTTAGGGCAGCCGCCCCACCGGCATGAGCAACAGCGGGGTGACGTCGTCGCCCGCCCCGATGAGGCGGACGATTCGCTCCCCGCGGAAGGCCCCGACGACTGTTGTTCCAAGCCCGAGATCCGCAGCCTGGAGGCTTATGCTCTGGGCGGCGCATCCCGCCTCCATGTGCACGTACTGCCTGCCGTGATTGGAATATTTCGAAGTCGTGCGCTCAAAGACGGCGCCCACCACAAGCACGGCCTGCGCCTTGCTGATCCACATCTGGCCCACCGCCGCGCGGGCGATGGCCTCGCGTTTGTCCCCCTCCTGCACGCGGACAAGGTCGTGCTCCTGGGGGCGGTAGCGATACACCCCGGGGCTGAGCCCGGCCACTTCCCCTGCGGCGAGATAGATCTCCAATGGATACAGGGCCCCGGCTGAGGGGACCGTTCGGAAGCGGTCCTTGCGGGTGATCCCCTGTGCCGCGAAGAGAAGCCGTGCCGCTTCGTCAAGTTGGATTTGCCCGGATCCGAAACGCCGCACCGAGCGGCGCTTGTACAAGAGATCCGAAAGCGATCCCGGCTCTCCGGTCTCGATGTCCGGCAAACCGACCCCCTCTTCCGCAGCGGCGCGGTTCGGGCCAGTGACAGGGCCGCCCGACAGAACAAGCGCCGCTGTCAGGAACAGGACTGTGGTCAGAACGGCAGCGTAGCGCATGCTTCCTCCCTCCTATCGCCTAGCAGGGCGCCCCCAATCTTCCAATTGCTGCGTTGTCCGGCACCTATTTGAG
>JAZKRN010000294.1:0-2976 GCA_036628655.1 Desulfohalobiaceae bacterium
GGTGTGAATGATGATGACTGGAGGGAATCAATTACACCTCAAGCGGTACCAACAAGGCCAAGGTGTATTATGAAACCCAGCGAAGCGCTCCACCCGCCTTCGCCTCGCGACATTTGCCCAACAAATCAGCAAGTTAAAAGTATTTTCATACAAAAAGCAATTACACAGGAATAAAAACGATGATCCCCATGGGGCAAAATATTAGAGGCACCTTCGCCCTGGTGGACTGCAACAACTTCTACGTCTCCTGCGAGCGGGTCTTCCAGCCGGAGCTGGAAGGGCGTCCGGTGGTGGTGCTCTCCAACAACGACGGCTGCGTCGTGGCCCGCTCCGACGAGGTCAAGGAGCTGGGGGTGCCCATGGGCGCACCCGCCTTCAAGTGGAGGCGGTTCTTCCGGCGGCACGCCGTTGTGGAGTTCTCCTCCAACTACGCCCTGTACTCCGACATGTCGGACAGGGTGATGAGCCTGCTGGCCTCCTTTGCGCCGGGGATCGAGATCTATTCCCACGACGAGGCGTTCCTCTATTTTTCCGGCAAATGGCACCCCCGCCTGGAGGAATACGCCAGACACATCCGGAGCGAGATGCTCAAGCGGACCGGAATCCCCGTCTCCATCGGTCTGGCGCCCACCAAGTCCCTGGCCAAGCTGGCCAACAGGCTGGCCAAGAAGGAGCCCCGCTTTGCCGGGGTGCTCGATGTGCTGGGACGCCCCGACAGGGAGCGCCTGCTCGGGACGGTCAAGGCAAAGAATGTTTGGGGGATCGGTCCGCGCCATTCGGCGATGCTGGAAAAGCACGGCATCCGCACGGCCCTGGATCTGATCCGGGCCGACGACCGCTGGATCAGAAAGCGGATGAGCGTGGTGGGGCTGCGCATTGCCCTCGAATTGCGGGGGACACCCTGCTTGGGCGTAGAGGAGGTGCCGCCCCCGGCCAAGAGCATGGTCCGCTCCCGGTCCTTCGGACGCCCGGTCACGAGCCTGGACGAGCTCCGCGAGGCCCTGACCACCCACGTGCAGCGCGCCGGGGAGAAGCTGCGCCGCTCCGGTCAGGTGACCGGATGCGTCCAGGTCTTTCTGGAGACCAACCGCCACAAGCGGGAACCCCAGCACTCACCCTGTCAGTCCAGGGTCCTCGCCTTCGCCACCAACCACACCCCGGACCTTTTGAAACCGGCCCTGGAGCTGCTGGACCGGATCTATGGACAGGGATACGCCTACAAAAAAACTGGAGTCCTTCTGACCGCCCTGGAGCAGGAGAAGGGGAGGCGCCTGAGCCTCATGGACCCGGACGCGGGGACGAAGCTGGAAAAGAAGAGTCTCATGGGCGCCCTGGACCGGATCAATTCCCGATACGGTCGTGACACGGCGCGCTTCGCCTCCGCCGGGATGGATAAGAATTGGGAGATGCAGCGGGGCAAGATGTCCCGGGAGTTCACCACCAATTGGAAGGACCTGCCCCTGGTGGGGGTATAGCAGCGGGCTGTGGCGGGTCCGATAACGGGAAAAGGGGAGTTGGGCCGGCCGCTCAAGCCAAGCAAGGGAAATAGAGGCAGTTCGACGCCTCGTGAAGGAAAGTCTGATATCCGGGCCCTGTAAGCGAGGCTCGGGCGCACTCAAGGAGGTTGTCATGCAAAGGAAATGCGAAGATTGCGGCGTATGGGCGGACGAGGAATTCATCCTGAACATGGATGGAGTGCAGCTCTGCGTTATTTGCGCCCTCCAGCTGGATGAGAACGGCGAGCCCCAGGAAGCCGGCGGGATCGCTGAATAGACCGGGCGGCTTTGATGACCAGAATGGGGCGCAACTCATCCAATCACCTGGTGGCCGACCATTCCGATTGCGAAGCCCAGCACAGCCCCCAAGGGAGGGGTCCAATGCCGCTTCATCCTGCTCTGGGGGGCGATGTCCTGAAAGATGAGATAGAGGATGCCTCCGGCGGCGAAGCTCATGATGCCGGCTGTCCATTCGGGCTTGTTCTGCAGGAAAAAGTACCCCAGGCAGGCTGCCAACGGACCGAGAAAGCTGATCGAGAACAGGGCCGTAAGCGCTCCACGGGGCCTGATTCCCGAAGCGGTGATCTCCCGGAAGGAGTTGAAGCCTTCGGGCAGGTTTTGCGCGGCTATAAAGGCTGCGAGCAGCATGCCCATGCTGCGGTTGTGTCCGAACATTGCCCCCATGGAAGCCGCTTCGGGAATGAAATCCATGAGCATGGCCATGAACTGGGCCTTGCTGCCTCCGGCTCTGCTGATCCTGATGTCCAGAAGACAAAAGGCGATCCCTCCGAGGCAAAAGGTGAGGGTAAGGCTTATGGGATCCAGCACGGAGACAGCCCTCGGGACAAGAGCCAGGGCTACCGCCGCGACCAGTATCCCTCCCCCCAGGGCCACGATCCCGTGGATGAGCTCTTGCCTTCCGGTCGTTTCAGCCGATCCCTCGCAGAGCCCCAGGATGCTGCCGAGGAAAGCGGCGAAGCCCGCGAGCCAGGACAATCCGAGGATGAGAATAAGCTCATTCATCGCGTCGATTCCTTGATTCTGTCGCTTCACTATCGCTTCAGTCAGAAAGATCAATTCCCAAAACTGAGTCCACGGCTATAAAGAAGCTGCTTTGGAGTCAATGTTCCCGGAAAATTTTCACAGGGAAGGCAGCGGATTTTACTGGGCACCTATTTGTGCCCAGAGCCAGAGTATCCTCTGCCTTGAGCGAATGGAAGGCCTGGTCAGAGTTGGCAGGATGGAACTCGGCAGGATGGAAAATGGGTGGCTGGCTGAAAACTTGGCCAAACTTAACGCGCGGCATCCGTCATTTCAAGAACGTCGGATATTGAAGAAGGTGAGGTGAGAACTGTCGGTTGCTTCTGATACCGCACTTTTTTTTGTATGAAAATGTGTACAACCTGTTGAATTGTTACGTTCAATTGTCGGGCGCGGCTCGCCCTGCACCCATTCAGCTGAATGGGTGCAGGGCTCGTCA
>JAZKRN010000295.1:0-2961 GCA_036628655.1 Desulfohalobiaceae bacterium
CCGCGCTTCAGCGTCCACCCGCCTTCGCCTCGCATTGTATGCTGGTTGTGCCCGGGTCCCCGTGGAATGAAGGTGTACTGTTTTGTTTGTGGAGCGGAGATCCTGCGTCTAAGGGGGCATGGAGAAATAGTATTACGGGTCATGGGACGTGTTCAGGGGACGAGCTCCCCGACTTCCGACGTCCGACGTCCGTCTTCAGTCCTCCGTCTACCGTCTTCCGTCTTCTGATGTCTGACGTCCGGCGTCTGACCTCCGATCACTTCAACGGCTTGAGCCGGGTGATGGCGCACAAGTGGCGCTCCCCCTGGCTTTCGGACTGGGTCGTCTCCCTGTATCCCAGGGTCTTTTCCTGGATGGAGAACTCCCGCTCTGCCGCCTGAAAGAAGGCCTTGGCTCCTATGCGGTAGTCCCTGGCCAAAACGATTTCCGACTGGGGTGCGGACTCGAGGTGCTGCCTGAGGAAACCGAGCAGCGGTTCATAGTGCTCTTCGCGATAGAGGACCTCAGAGCCGACGATATACGTGTATCTTTGGGAAAGACGGCTTGCGGTGAAGTCTCCCTTGGCCACTTGGGCCCGGTCCTGAAGGCCGTTCTTCAGGATGTTGATCCTGGCGAAGAGCAGGGCGTCCGACTCGGTGTCGGTTATGCATACCCGCATGCCGCGCGCGGCAGCTGTCAGGCCGCACAGCCCGATACCCGCTCCGAGCTCCAGGAGCTTATTGTCCGATGACGCGGCATCCGCCAGGCGCTGTACGTAATAGCTGAGCAGGATGGAAGTGGGCCAGATCTTGGCCCAGAAGGGGAGCTCAAGGGTCTGTCCAGGGCCCGTGTTTTCGGCGAGCCTGTCGATATAGTCCTCCAGGTCGCTGATCTGCAGGATGTCCAGCTCTGTGTCCTGGATGGATATGCGCTCGAAGTGAACGTCGAACTTTTTTGATGCCCGATCCAGGAGCTCGTCCAGGGTTTCGGCTTCGGAGAAGCCGAGTCCGCTTGTTTCTTCACGCATAACTACCCTTTTTTATGAGAAAATGTGGCCAAGGTGTTGAATTCTTTGGTGAAATTGTCGGGCGCGGGGAGACGGGGATGTTCGCAGAAGCCGTGTTTCATAAACAGGCGCGCCCTTGTTGTCCGCGATATGGGGATCTTGCCGGTAGCGACCGTAAGGTTCGCGATGCCAATGGTTCGTGGAAAACAACCTGTGTCTCGCGGGCATGAGTCGCTCTGTGTGAGCCCTCCCTGTACTGGACACCGGGATGAAACACCGGCATCAGCGCAATCCCCGACTTGCCCTGTTGAATGCAGCGTAGCTGCCCTGCCGAAGGCAGGATTCAACAGGGCTCCCCGCGCACCATTTTCATGCTTGGTTGTGTACGGGTTTGCCCGGGAATGAAGGTTGTATGAAAATGTGGCCAACATGTTGAATTATCACGTGAAATTGTCAGGTGCGACTCCCCACGCACCATTTTCATGCTTGGTTG
This sequence comes from Desulfohalobiaceae bacterium, assembly GCA_036628655.1. Classification (GTDB taxonomy): domain Bacteria; phylum Desulfobacterota; class Desulfovibrionia; order Desulfovibrionales; family Desulfothermaceae; genus JAIPDU01. The sequence goes on from JAZKRN010000295.1 coordinate 1,479, forward strand.
GGCCTGGGTTCGACCGAGAATGAGGGTTTTGTAGGTGCCGACCATAAAAAAAGCCAAACACTACGGTTTGGCTTAACGAAACCATGGAGCGGGAAACGGGACTCGAACCCGCGACATCAACCTTGGCAAGGTTGCGCTCTACCAACTGAGCTATTCCCGCTAGTGGATGATGCGGAGCCCCTGAAAAGAGGCGATCCGCAAATGGAGGCGGCATCCGGATTCGAACCGGAGAATGGAGGTTTTGCAGACCTCTGCCTTACCGCTTGGCTATGCCGCCTCGAACTGGAGCGGGAGACGGGACTCGAACCCGCGACATCAACCTTGGCAAGGTTGCGCTCTACCAACTGAGCTACTCCCGCCGCGTTGAAAAATATATGTAAAAAAAATCCCTTTGCCTGTCAAGGGTCTCAATGGCGATTTCGGCTCTGTGGTTGTGTTTCAGGTTCCAGGCACTCATGGATAGGCGATTGACAAGAGGTCGGACAGACTCCGGCGCGGGCATCAGATGCTGGATAGTGGATATGTGAAATACGTTGAACAGCTCCAAAGTGGTTTCGCCAGGTGTAGCGGTGAGATAGATAACACTTTACGCAGAACTCTTTGTGCGCTATAAATTGTCAATTCAAGATAGCGACCCGGTCGTAATCCTGATCACACAGTGTATTCGGGCACTTACAAGCCTCAAATGCATCGAAGCAGGCAATGCTGGGTTCCCAATGGAGGGCATCAATTGTCCTTAACGACGCTTCTCTTGGAGCGGGCCAGCTAATGGTATGCACGCGCAGGATCCCGATCGCGGCATGCGCAGTGGATGCAGCTTTTCACGGCAATCGCCTCGAATCGAAGGAGGTACATACTGATGAATCAAGAGGATTTGCAGTTTTTTCGGGACAAGCTCTACGAAATGCTCAATGAGATCCAGGAAAAAGGGCAGAACACCATAGAAAATATGTCCGACGGCCATGAACAGTACGCCGATCCTGCGGACCGTGCCTCCCTGGAGTCGGATCAGTATTTCACGCTCCGGCTGCGGGACCGGGACCGCAAGCTCATCAATAAGATCAACGAGGCCCTGGAGCGTATCGAGGACGGTACCTACGGCATATGCGAGGGCTGCGGAGAGGACATCAGCACTCCCAGGCTCAAGGCCCGGCCGGTGACCACCCTGTGTATTGACTGCAAGAGCGAGCAGGAGGAACAGGAAAAGACGATGTAGAAGAGGGGTTCCGCGTTCGGCGTTCTCCGTTCAGGGTTTCCCGTTCCCCGTTCTGGGTTCCCCGTTCTTCGTTCTCCGTTCTTCGTTCTTCGCTCCCCGTTCGGGGTTCATCTTTTCGGGGTGGAACCCCGGGATCTGTTCCGGGATGAAGTCGACGAGGAAAGTCTCATGTGCTTGTTCATACGCGTTCAGCATGCACCATGCGACATGGAGCATGCGCGTGATGTGAATCTCTCAAACCAACCCCGAACCAAGAACGGGGAACGG
>JAZKRN010000296.1:0-2913 GCA_036628655.1 Desulfohalobiaceae bacterium
GTTGTATCCCAGGATGGCCCCCACAAGCAGGGCCGCAAGCGGAATGATATAGAGCACGCCCATGGCCTTGCCCCGGCTCACCGAGCCGAACTCGATTTCCACATCCTGGCCGATTTGCGCCGCGATTTTATTCCGCGCCACAACGATCATGCTGTCGTTGCCGTAGGGCTCGCAACAGGATCCGTTTCCGCTGCAGGTCTGGCACGTTGTGCCCCGGCTGACCTTGATCTTGGCCCAGCCTCCCCCCAAAAGCTCCAGGACCGTGCCCTGTTCCGTCTGCATGGGCATGTTTCCTCCTTTTGACTCAAGGCGAATTTGACGGCATCCGTTTTCTCCTCCACTATTCTGTCAAACCGGGGCTGAAGGCGCAACTGAAAGTCCTCTTTCCCCTCGCCCCTTTTACGCGTTCAAGGCAAACCCGGCATCAAGGAGGATCCATGGCAGAGCATATCGACGACATCACCATCTCCTACGAGGAGAACGGCCAGATCATTGTGGAGGAGCTGGACAAGGAGGTCCTGACCAAGGGGGCCTGGACCACCATTCTCTTCCGCTATCGCCAGTTCGATCCCCAACAGGACGACTTCGGTCCGGAAAAGTACCTCATCCGCCGCTACAAGAAGGTGGGCGGAACCTTTCGGCCCCAGAGCAAATTCAACATCACCAACCAAAAACAGGCCCGGCAGATCGTGGAAACCCTGTCCCGCTGGATCGAGGAGTCCGAGGACGAATAGCGCGCGGCGGACAGCCCCGCCGCGCGACCCGTTTCAGTGTCTATTCCACGGAAACACCGGCCTGATCGAAGGTCATGACCTCGCTGCCCAGAGCCGCGGCCGCATCCAACAGGTTCATGGCCAGGGCTGCGCCGGTTCCCTCACCCAGGCGCATGCCCAGATCGAGAAGGGGATCCAGGCCCAAATGGCGGAGCATTTTGCGATGGCCCGGCTCCTCGGAGACATGGCCGGCGAACATGTACCCGCGGCTGGCGGGGGCAAGGCGGTTCGCAATCAGGGCGCCGGCGGTGGAGATCAAGCCGTCCAGGACCACGGGGATGCCGTGCCCTGCGGCCGCCAGAACACAGCCGGCGATGCCGCCCAGCTCGAACCCGCCCACCTTGGCCAGCACATCGAGTCCGTCCCGGGAATCCGGATTGTTCCGCTCAAGGCCCGCAGATACCGCCTCGCGCTTGATCCGCAGCCTTTCGTCGTCGATCCCAGTTCCCCTGCCCACCATCTCCTGAATGGAATGTCCCGTGAGCACAGTGCCCACCGCAGATGAGGGGGTCGTATTCCCGATCCCCATGTCTCCCGTCCCCAAGAGCTGCACGCCCGACCGGATGCGCTCCGCGGCGATCTCGTAGCCGAACAGAACCGATCTTGCGGCCTGATCCCGGCTCATGGCCGGGCCGCGAGCCAGATTCGCCGTTCCCCGGCCCACCCTGCGGGAAAAGAAGCGCCCTGATTCAGTGTCCTCCTTGGGCTGGTCCGCGGCGGTGCCGATATCCACGACAAAGACATCCGCGCCCGCCTTGTTCGCCATGACATTGATCCCCGCTCCGCCCCGGAGGAAGCACCGGATCATCTCCTGGGTCACCACCTGGGGAAAAGCGGTCACCCCTTCTTGGACAACACCGTGATCCCCTGCGAAAACGATGACGGCCCTTTCCGTGAATCCGGAAGACGGCCCTCCGGAGATGGCCCAAAGGCGCTCTCCCGTGTCGTGCAGCCTTCCCATGGCTCGCGGCGGCATAACCAGACGGGAAGTATGGGCCACCGCCTCCAGGCGGGCGGATTGGTCCACCTCGCGGATACCGGCCGTCATCTGCATCAGATCGCGCTCGCTTTGCTCCATGACAGAACCTCCTTGTATTTTGCGCTTGATTCGCGAAATGTAACTATTCACCACCTCTCTGGCCTCAGCGTAGTCATCAACGGGGCCTTTTTGAATCAATCACCGAAGACTCTGCTCGATTTTCTTCGCTCGCCATGTGGGGAAAACCCGACCGTGAACATGCGCATTATGGCCAAAAGCTCATTGCTGAAGATACCCTCCCGAGCCTTTGAACAACAGCAACGAACGAGAGTCGGGTGGGGGCAGGGATGCCCCCACGTGGCGAGCGTTAGAAAATCCAGAGTCGAAGGTGCACGATGAAAAAAGGCCCCGTTGATGATTATGGTTTCGCAAGGCGCTGAATAGTTACCGCGAGATCAAAAAAAATCCCCAAACCGATTGAATCAATCGGTTTGGGGATTTGCCATCTCCGTCAAACCAGCGCAGCCCGACAGGTCTTCTGACTCGCGGATCGTCCTAGTCGCCGCGCCTTCCCGCCCCCCTCACTCACTTCAAGGTAAAAGTTGCCAAATTCGTAAAATTGGTTGCCCCGGAAGAGCTTTCACGGGGCTTGCGGCAACGGCTTACGCTCAAGTGAGTGAGGGGGATAGTGGCTTTGTGCGGCTTTCGTCCCCGCTCACAGCGGCGGGACCGTGCCGGATTCTCACCGGCTTCCCTCTTGTCCGGCACTCACTTGGGGAACAGCTCGTCGCGGCTTGAACCGTTTGGGATCTTTCGATTCAAACGGTGCGATTCAAGCGACAAGCAAAGCACGAAGTGAGTGCCGGAATCGGGCGCGCCCAAACATCCTGTGCGGCAAAGAACGGGCTTGCGTCCGGAAGATGGGTCTCCATCCCCGGACGCAGCTCAATGCAGTCTGCCGTGTTCAACACACTGCGTCAACCCCAAACGTATCCGCAACATCCGGCCCTTACGCACCCTAACAGCCTGTTGAAAAAGTCCTTATCGGGCAGGGCGTTCAAAAATTTCAAGTGACGGGCGACCCGGCACTCACTTTTCCCCCGAAATTCAATATATTACGAGCAAACATAAAAAAAGTGAGTGCCGGGCAAGCTCGTAGTT
>JAZKRN010000297.1:0-2899 GCA_036628655.1 Desulfohalobiaceae bacterium
CGGTTCGTGCGAAGCACCATTTCCGCGGAGCTATCCCGAAAGCTGGAGCACATCATCAATCCGCCCAAGGCCATGGGCCTGGCGGAGGATGTCTCCCCGGATTCCATCAAATGGTTCGTGGAGTACTGGTGGTTGGCCTCCAAGAACTATTCCCCGGACCTCTATGTCGCTTCGGACAACACCGTGGTGGCCTCCTGGTGGGAAAAGAGGAGCCTCATTCAGGTCAGATTCTTCAGCAGCGGATATGCCCTGGCTTCCATCCGGCAGGCCGGGAAAGGGGAGGAAGGCAGATCCAGGTTCTGGATCTCCGCGAGAGAACTCCCGAGCTCCTTTGTGTGGTGAGCCCTGAAAGTGGTTTTCCCGGAAAACGCTCCGGCAATGATGGAGATGGGTCTCTTGAAACAGGGGCTCAGATCCCCAGGAACTTCTTCAGCCGGATCTTGGCTCGCCTGAGTCTTGTTTTGAGCGTCTGGTCCGAGACCTTGAAGGTCTCTTCAAGCTCGGCAAGGGTATAGCCCTCCACCAAGTGCATCAGAACAAGGGACCTGCTTTCCGGATCCAGGGTCTGCAGGGCTGCCCGCAGGCGTTGCCGATCCTCGGCCCTCCGGGCCATGAGCTCCGGGTCTGGATTATCCGCCTGCAGGTCGTCCATTTGGAACTCCGAGGCATCCGAAAAATTTTCCGGACGTCTCGCCTTTTTCCGCTCGAGGTCTATGAACTGCCTGTGCAGGGCTTTTTTGAGCCAGGGCCCCAAGAGCTCAACCTGCTGCATGTGGTGGGTTTTGGGATACAGCCGGACCAGGAGCTCCTGAACCAGATCCTCGGCCTCATCCGCTCTTCCGGTCAAGCGCCAGGCGGCTCGAAAAAGGGCGTCCATGTGCGGGGCAAGCAGGCTTTGAAAGATATCTTTCTGTTTCCGCGACTCAGGCATGGAGCATCACCGCCGGTTGCATGTCGCCGCTCGAGCCACGGATCAGAATATCCGCCGCAATCCCACCGTGATCCGGTTGCTCTCATAGCTGTACCCGGAAAAATTCGAGTCATTGTCCGTGCGGGTGTATTCGGCAAATCCGATCATGTTCCGGGACACGTCGTATTCGCCCCGGACCGAAACCAGGTTTCGGTCGTCCTCGCGTTTGTCCTCGGTAGGGGCGCCGTCGATGATCACGCGGTTCTCCTCCGGATACAGGCTCTTTCGGTATTGGCCGTAGAGAATCAGGGTCCAGCGCTGCGCCACGGAATAGTCCAATCCGACATGGATATCGCTGCGAAGCGGGGAATAGCTGAAAAACTCGTCTTGGTCCCTCAGATCGTCCCGGTCATTGTATTCCACACCGAAGCCGGCGTAGGTTTTCCCACCGGTCAATTCCCGCTCCAGTCGTGCGGTGATTTGGTTCTTGACCCCGGTCAAATAGTCGTAGTCGCTTTCGCCCTCGATCCAGCTCAGTCTATTGGAAAGCTTCAGGCTATAGGGGTCGAAGCTCCGCTCCCCCGTGAGCTTCACAGCGGGCACAAACGCGAAAAAATCGCTTTCCGCGAGCTCGACTGCTGCGCTTAGCCCCAGGCTCGCATGCCAGGGGGCGTACTCCTTGTGCCGGCTTATACCTCCTGAAAGGGAAGTGAAGCCGTACTCGGTCTCGCTCTCGTAAAGGCGCGTAAACGCATCCGCATCCAGACGGACTCCATCATCCCTGTTTCCGGAAACATACACGCTTGCCAGGCCGTAGAGCTCGGTGAACAGATCTCCCTCTTCACTCACATCCTGGGAACCTTCAGGGGCGAGAACGGCATTGTCGTCATACCCGACAGCGGCGGTGAACTCGCTGTAGACCCGGCCGGCTGAGGATACGGGCTTTTCAACGCCGTGCCTCTCGAGCTTTTGAGCGGCGCGCTGGCCTACTCCCGAGCTCCCCTTCGCTTCCCGGACCTGGAAATAGTAATCGACAGCTGCCTGCCTGTCTCCACGGGCCTCAGCGACCAGCCCCAGGTTATACAGAGCCAGATGGCGCCAATCCGGGTTCTCGGCCAAAACCCGGAACGCTTCCTCCGCCTCTTGGTACTGCCCCAGCCTGTAGTAGGTCACGCCCAGATTGTAGCGAAGATTCGGGGTCCGCACGCCTTCCGCTTCCGCCTGTTTCAAATGGCGAAGCGCTTTTTCGTAGTCTCCCGCTTCAAACGCTTCAATGCCGGCCTCATGCGCCTGAGAGGCGTGGACCGGCATTGCCGAGGCAACAAGAAAAACCATGACAGCCGTAAACAGCAGCGCAAGCGCAACTCTCGTCCGCATTCCGATCTCCTGCATATTGGATCTATTTTGCGAGTCCCGGGAACTCTCTACCGGATATTTCGCAATCAATACGGCACAATCAACACCGTATCAGATAGTCCGTTCAAAATATTCAAGGGCCAAGGAGAAAATTCGGGGTCAATAACCATCCCATAAAACTTGTATGTTTTTGAAGCAACACAACAAGCAATAGATTTGGGACGTCCTTCCGGGGTACGCACAAAAGCATTCACTGAACCCCCCCCCGCCTTGCGCCCGGAACGCAAAACAGGGAGATCCCGTGAATGCTTTTCCCCAATCGGAGTTTGTTCTTTAGGGCTTGTTATTCTGGCCCGCGTCCCGATCCCTGACCTGATCCCCGACTTTTTCACCGCGTGTTTGCTCTTTGGCCTCGTCTGCCCGTTCCCTGGCTCTCTCCCGGGCCTCCTCGGCTCGTTCATTGGCCATTTCGCCGGCTTCTTGAGCCCTTTCCTGTCCGAACTCCCTGTCTTTTTCCCTGGCCTCGTTGGCGGTGTCCAGGCCGTAGCTCGAGCTCTCCTTCCCCTGTTCCGAAGCGGACTCCGGCAGGCTGAGCTCCTTGTCCACATCCTCCGGTCTTTCGTTCTGGTCCAC
>JAZKRN010000298.1:0-2875 GCA_036628655.1 Desulfohalobiaceae bacterium
ACAGCCCATAGGTTGACACATTGCAAAAAGACAAGTACCTCCAATCAAAAGTCTCCTGCGAGACCGTGCGCCCTGCCCAAGAACAGGCGCATGCCTATAACCGCCATGCCGCCAGGCACCGAAAACGGAACCATGTCTCTACAAGCACAGGGGGGGAGTGTCATGAACTCTTCACGGATGGACAGACGCAACTGGCTCAAGCTGACCGGGACGGCGGGCCTCGCGACTCTGGCGCCGACTCTCTTTTTCAGGCCCGAGCGCGCTCTTGCGGCGGAGAGGATGCAGCGCGCGTCCAAAACCCTTCCCCTGATGAACACCACGGTGGAAATCACCGTTCTCGACAGTTCCCGCCAGAAAGCCGAGGAGGCGGTGGAGCAGGGCTTTGCCGCGATGCGGGAGACCATCCCCCTCTTCGACCGCTTCGATCCCAACGGCCGCATTGCCCGGCTCAACCAGAGCGGCAAGCTGAGCGACGTCCCCCCGGAGCTTTCCACGGTCCTGCAGAGATCACGTCAGCTCCACGCCATGAGCGAAGGAGCCTTCGACATCACCGTGCTCCCCGTTCTGGAAAGCTATCAGCGAACCCTGCAGCGCACCGGCCGTCCCCCCTCCCCCGAAGCCCTGCGTCGGGAACAAGAACGGACAGGCTGGGAACGCATCTCTCTGGGCTCCGGATCTGTGCGCCTTGAATCCGGGACGCGGATCACCCTGGACGGCATTGCCAAGGGGTATATCGTGGATGCCACCGCACGGGCCATCCGCCGCTACGGGGCCCAGTGCGCCCTGATCAACGCCGGCGGCGACGTGCGGGCCATGGGGGACAAGAACGGCTCCCCCTGGCTGGTGGGCATTCAGGATCCCCAGCAGCCAGAGACCTTTTACCAGAAGATCCGTCTGAGCGACCTGGCCATTGCCACCTCCGGGAGCTACGTGAACCATTTCGGCGACTCCATGCGACACAATCATATCGTCCGCAGCCAAAGCGGAGTCTCCCCCAAACGGAGTCTGAGCGCCTCGGTGCTGGCCCCTTCCGCGGTCCTGGCGGACGGCCTGTCCACCACCCTCTTTCTCGCCGGTCCGGAACGGGGAATGAGGCTCTGCAACAAGCTTCGCGACGTGGAGGCGCTCATCCTGGCGCGGGGGAACAGGCCCTTTACCTCTTCCGGGTGGCGGCCTCTCAGCGGATAACTCAAGATCTTCCGTTCGGGAACAACCTTCTGCTCAGGCCGCCTGTATGGAACACAATTCAGAGACATCCGCTCCCGGCCGGTTGAAAAACATCCTGGGCCTGGTCTGTTCGCCGCGCAGACTGGGCAACTGCGAGCAGCTCATCAAGGAGGTAAGTGCGCGCCTGAGCACCCCTCATCATTTAAAGCTGCTCAGACTCCCCCGCTTCGAGATCCACCCTTGCAACGCCTGCTACGCCTGCCTCGAGACCGGCCAATGTTGTCTGGAGGACGACCTGCACGCCGTTCTCGATGCGATGTGCCAGGCGGATGCCATTGTCCTCGCCACACCCACTTACTTCCTCAGTCCACCGGCGTGTCTGAAAGCCCTTCTGGACAGGGGGCTCTCCTTCTACAGCCGCGGCGACGCCCTGTGGGGCAAACCCGCCCTGGGTGCGGCCATCGCTGGCATCCCCGGCAAGGAGGGATACACCAAGCTCGGGGTGGAAAGCTTTCTCAAATGCCTGTTGGCGGATATCCGCGCCAGCGGGGTCTTCTACGGGGCCCTGCCGGGTGAGATCCTGCAGGACGGGGCCAATCTAAAGCGAATCGCTGAGCTCGCCGCCTCCCTGGAAGGAAGAAACGGCGAATCTCAAGGCTTTTGTCCGGTCTGCGGGGGAGATACCTTCCGCTTCCTCGCCCCGTACAGAGTCCGGTGCATGCTCTGCAGCAACGAGGGTGAGGCCCGTGAGACTGAGGAAGGGATTGCCTTTGCTGTCCGGCCGGGAGAGCACGAGATTTTTACCGACCGCGACACCGCCCTGCGCCACGCGGACTGGCTGAGGGGAATGAAGGAACGGTTCAAGGACAAAAAGCGAGAGCTCCTTTCCCTGAGCAAGAAGTACAAGGATGTGGGCGAGTGGATCGAGCCGAGTTGACGCCCTGCTACGGCTCGACAAGGTGCAGGCCGATCAGCTCCCCCTCCGCCCTGCTCCCGAGCCATTCCACAAGCTCAGCCGGAGTGATTTCCGAACCATCCACCCGCACGCCTGCCAGGGCCTGTCGCAGCTCGGAAAAGCGCTCCTCCACGAGCGCACTGGTCTGGCCCGCCTCCGCCATAATGCCGCGATCAAGGAGAATATTCCCCCATTCTCCGGTAAGCAGGCTGTAGAGCTTGATCCGTAGTTCCCCTATTTCCGGGTCGGGCTCCGGAGAGCGTCCCTTGCTGGTGATGGAGCCGCGCAATCCGGCGAAAGCCCCGCCCTTGCGAAAACTCGCCCCCAGCAAGCCGGGCATGGCTGGGGAAAGGGCCAGAGTGGAACCGGATCCGGGAAAGACGGCGTCAAAATCGTCCACAACCTCCCCGTCCAGGAACACCGTCTGAATCCTGTCCCGGACCGCCTCCTGGGAGAGGCCCAGATCGCGGATCAAAATGTCGCGGAGACAAGCGCCCGCACTTGCACGGATCCAGAAGCCGCGTCGCAGGAGGGGATGCAGGAGAGGGAACCGTCCCCTCTCCAGGATAAGGGAAACTGCATGCGCCATAAAGGAAAGAACCCCCTGTCACAAAGCCCTTATTCACGAGCCGCACCAGACCATCTCTCGCAATTATTCGAAAAGCTGGGGGAAAACTATTCAGCACCTTGCCGAACCGTAAGCCGACACGGGGCATTTTGCCTCATGCAGCTCCGACTCTGGATTTTCTAACG
>JAZKRN010000299.1:0-2869 GCA_036628655.1 Desulfohalobiaceae bacterium
TATTTCATAGCATAAAACAGTTGACAACCCCTTTCCCCGAATCAAAGCAAATTTTCTATGTTTCCAATATTCAGTTGGATTCAAATATTTCAATCAGTTAGACAGGAAGATCTGCTATACTTTCTCAAGAGTTCGGAAAGGGAGAGCAAAAGCGCTCTGTGATGCCAGATAAGACCATGTTGCATAACCCACTGATAGCATTAAACTTACACCTACACGAGCGAGCTCAGCCATGCTAGGCTCATGCTTGTCTATGGGCTGTCATTCTGATAATGTATTGCATTATAGTTGTTTTATGAGAGCTAATTGCAATACTTTGTCAGGAGGACAGTATGGCCAATGTCCAGCCCGGTCAACGCCTTGCCTCCCTGTTCGCAAAGCATCCCTGTTGGACCATCGAGTCTCTGGCGGAGGAGCTCAACTACTCCATACCCTCGGTCCGGCGCTTCCTGACCCAGGTCGGTTACCACAGGAGCTTCACCCACAACGGCCGTTGGTATACCCTCTCCTGGGTTCCACGGTTCAATCGGGACGGGCTTTGGTTTTCCACCGGTATCGGCTTCTCGCAGGCCGGAAACTTGAACAATACTCTGATCAAGCTGATCACACGCAGCTCTGCTGGGATGACAGCGGAAGAGCTGGGCGAAAAGCTTCGTACCCGCTGCCACTCAGTGCTCGTTCAACTCTGCCGGCGCGGAAAGCTGCAACGGGAAAAATCGGGACGCTCCTATGTTTACTTGGCAGTGGATCCGCGTATTGCGGACAACCAGCGTCAGGCTATGGCCAGGCAAAGCCCGCCCCCGGATCCGCTTCCAGCGGAGATAGCGGTTTGGGTCTTGGTGGAGTTCATTCGCAACCCGGAATCCAATTTCGAACAACTGGCCGAGAGAGTGAAGGCCAACAGAAAGCTCCCCGTCAAGGCGGCACAGATCGAAAGACTCTTCGAGCAGTATGGGGTAAAAAAAACTCCGTAAACTGCGGGGCGCAAGCCTTAGGGGTCTTGAAGCCCTGCTTGGATCGTTTGCTCCAAGGGGTATCGCCTGCCGCCCTGTTCCCATGTCCACCAGTGGTTCGGTTTGTTCCGGAAGCTACGGAATGCCACTGCGGCACCTCTCTTCTGGTGCAAAAAACCAGGAAAAAGACAGTGCTTGCCTTGACCGGTCCGCTCACAGCTCACGAGACCTTGCTCAAGTGTCCGGAATGCTCCCGTGTCTATGGCTCGGAGACATTGCTCAAGATGGTACCGAAGCGGTGCAATGTGGCCTTTGAGGTCCTGGTGTTTGTTGGCCAAGCCCTGTTTCAGCGGCACCGCAGCCTTGAGGAAGTCCAGACCGAGCTCTTATCCCGCAATGTACGCCTTTGTGCTTCCGAGATCGACTATTTGGGCCGCAAGTTCATTTCCTATCTGGCGCTTGCTCATCGCCGGGCCACACCGCGCATTCGCCAAAGAATGCAAATGGCCGGTGGCTACGTACTCCATTTAGATGCCACCCATGAAGGAGATGCGCCGGCGCTTATGAGTGGAATGGACAGCCTGAGCCAATTTGTGCTGGACAATGTGAAAATCCCCAGCGAGCACAGGGATCATATCGTTCCTTTCCTGCAGGAGATTCAAAGGAGATACGGGACGCCTACAGCCTGTGTCCATGACATGGGAACCGGGACATGTAAGGCTGTGAGAGAGGTCTTTCCCGACGTAAAAGACTTTATCTGCCATTTTCATTTCCTGCGAGACATCGGCAAAGACTTTCTTGACCCAGCCTATCGGCGACTGAGGAATCGACTCCGCGAGCACGGGGCCAGTACAGGGCTTCGCTACCTGATCCGACAAATGAGACAACGGCTCAAGGAGCAAGGTCTTGCGTCGCCACAGCTGACGAAATCCCTCACAGATGCACAGCCACCGGAAGACAGGTCATCCTTGCCTCTTGTCTCAGCCTACTCATTGGCTCTATGGGCTATACATGGCAAACACAGCGGAAACGGCTACGGGTTCCCCTTTGATAGGCCGTTGCTCCAGTTTGCTGAGCGAGTGCTTAAGCTGGACCGTCGTTTGCCTGAGCTCTTGGAGCTCGTGCCTCGAGACAAAGGCAGCCGACCTCTTCGCAAGCTGGCCAACAAGATTTCAGGCTCGGCCAAAGACCCCGAACTTGTAAGGGCTGTACAGAATCTTCGCTGGCGTGCTCAAATATTCGATGATCTGCGAAAGGCAATGCGTATTGCCCCTGCTGATGGAACAAGTGGACTCAATGATGACGGAACTAAGGAAACAATGTCCACCATTCGACAAGGGGTAGAGGCATTCCGTCTCCGCCTCAAAGAAGACCCCAAATTAGCAAATGATCTCCTTTGCCGTAAGATGGGCCAACAGATCGATAAGTACACCGAAAAGCTGTTTGCAGATCCTATTGAGGTAGATACGCCCGGCGGCAAGGTAACCATTTATCCCCAGCGGACCAACAACATTCTTGAGCAGTTCTTTCGCGGCTTGCGTAGAGCTCATCGCCGCAAAACCGGGAACAACTCTATTCGTCGGATGCTTCAGGCAATGCTGGCCGAGACACCGCTGATCAAAAACTTGGATAACCCGGAGTACATGGAGATTCTCCTTGACGGTAAACCCACCCTTGAGGAGCTCTTTGCCTCCCTGGAGCAGGATCCCGGTTTTGATAACAGGGAATCAAAGGAGGACAGCGATCGAATCCTACCTGGGTTTCGGTCTATCATAAAAGACCACAGTCTACCCGAGCAGATCGTTCAATTATTTACCAGGACAAGCCAGGCGGCCTAATCCAACTGAATTTTGTGGCAATAGATTTTTTTGTATGAAAATGTGTTTAACTTGCTGAATTATTGTGGGAAATCGTCG
>JAZKRN010000300.1:0-2865 GCA_036628655.1 Desulfohalobiaceae bacterium
TGGTTCCGGAATGAGTAGCTAACAGGGCGTTAAAAATCTTCCAATTGCTGCGTTGCTTCAAAAAATTCAAGCTCTCATGGAGGCGAACGACGCCCCGGTGAAACACAAGGAGGTTTCACGGGGTAAACTTCGACTTTGAACTTTTTTTGCGCCTTGCACTTGAAATTTTTAAACGCCCTGTCGTAACTATACACCATTTTTCTAGTCTCAGCGTAAATCTTCGCGAGGCCTTTTTGAATCAATCACCAGAGTCGAAGGAGCAAGATGAAAAAAGGCCCCGTGAAGAGGACAGTTTCGCAAGATGGCAAATAATTACGCCCTGACTGATACGCACTTTTTCCATCAGGCTGCTAAATGACCTTGTTCAGGGGGTATTCGATAATGCCCTCGACACCACTGGCCTGGAGCCTGGGGATCAATTCCCGCACTATGGATTCCTCAATCACGATCTCCACGGAAAGCCAGCCCTCCTCGTAGAGGTCCGCAACCGTGGGCGAAGTGAGGCTGGGCAGCATGGCCATGACGCCCTGCAGATTGTCCCGGCGCACGTTCATCTTGAGGCCGACAAGGCGCTCCGCGCGAAGAGCCCCCTGCAGGAGGGTGCTCATCTGGTCGATCTTGGAGCGCTTCCACGCGTCCCGCATGGCTGACCTGTTGGCAATGAGCTGGGTCGAGGTCTGCATCATCTCGGCGATGATGCGCAGCCCGTGGGCCCGGATGGTCGTGCCGGTTTCCGTGACCTCCACGATGGCGTCCGCCAGCCCGGAGGCCACCTTGGCCTCGGTGGCGCCCCAGGAAAACTCCACTTCCACGGGGATGTCCGCCTCCTGGAAGTACTTCCGGGTGAAGTTCTCCAGCTCCGTGGCGATCTTTTTGCCCTGCAGGTCCTCGGGCCGCTTGTACGGGGAGTCGCTGGCCACGGCCAGGACCCAGCGGGCCGGGCGGTTGCTCGTCTTGGAATAAACCAGCTCGCAGACCTTGTCCACCTCGGCCTCGTTCTCCAGGATCCAGTCCTTGCCGGTTAGGCCCACATCCAGGGTGCCGTCCTCGATGTACACGGGCATTTCCTGGGCCCGGCACATGGTGCATTCCACATCCGGATCGTCGATGTCCGGAAAATAGTTGCGGTGGTGCAGGCGTATCTTCCAGCCGGAGTGGGCGAAGAGCTTGATGGTGGAGTCCTCGAGGGACCCTTTGGGGATGCCGAGTCGAAGGGGCTTTCCGCGCGCCATTTAGGAATAGACCTCCTTGGGATCGAAGATTTTCTCGGAGCAGACCCTGGTTCCGTCGCGGGCGACCTCGCGGTGGAAGCAGCTGCGGTATCCGGTATGGCAGGCCGCCCCGCCGATCTGGCGCACCTGGAGCAGGATCGTGTCCGCATCACAGTCCAGGCGCACGGCTTCCACTTCCTGCACGTTTCCCGAGGATTCGCCCTTTTTCCAGATCTTGTCCCGACTGCGGCTGTAGAAATGGGCCACACCGGTGCTGTTGGTTCTTTCCCAGGCCTGTTGATCCATATAGGCCAGCATGAGGACTTCGCCGCTCTCGCTGTCCTGCACGATGGCCGGGACAAGACCGCCTGTCTTGTCGAAATCGGGTGCGAGCATGTCCAGTCTCCGGGGTATGTCGTGTTGCGCCGGTCCGGATCAAGGCGTGTTCTTCGATTTCGCAGCGATCCGGAACAATCAACTTAGACCGAGAACGCGTGGCTTGTAAACAGGTGGGTCCAGGGATGTCCGGAAGGAATCCGTCACGGGGCGATTTCACTTTGCGTTTTGGGAAAACACGCCGTGCAGGAGTGCCTTCAGGAGCAGGCGGTTTCCTTGTTCCTGAGCTGGCCGCAGGCGGCGTCGATGTCCAGCCCCTTGCTCTTGCGCAGGAATACGGCCTTGTCCTTGCTCCGCAGAAATTCCTCGAACTCCAGGACCCGATCCCTGCTGGGCGCCTGGTAGGGTATGTCCTGGTCCGGATTGAAGGCGATGAGATTCACCTTGCAGCGCAGGGAGGAAATGATTTTATTCAACTGCCTGGCATGTTTCAAGCCGTCGTTGACCCCGCCGATGAGGGCGTATTCCAGGGTGATCCGCTGCCTGGGCTTGAGGGGGAGGTCCTCCAGGATGCGGACGAGCTCATCAAGGGGAACGATGGAGGCCGCCTTGGGCATGAGCTCCTCCCGGAGCTCCTGGTTGGGGGCGTGCAGGGAGACCGCGAGGGAACCCAGCCCGCTTTCCGCGAAACGGCGCATGGGTTCGGGGATGCCCACCGTGGACACGGTGGTGCGCCTGTAGGAGAAGCCAAGCCCCTCGTCGTCGCGGATGATGCGCAGGGCCTTATCCACCTGGGGCCAGTTGAGCAGGGGCTCGCCCATGCCCATGAAAACGAGGTTGCGCAGGGGAAGAGGTTCCTCGTTCTGGGCCAGATAGTCCCGGGCCACCAGGATCTGGCCCAGGATCTCCCCGGAGGTGAGATTGCGGGAGAAGCCCATTCGCCCGGTGCTGCAGAAGGTGCAGCCCAGGGCGCATCCCACCTGGGAGGACAGGCACTGGGTATAGTGGTCCTCTTCCGGGATGAGCACGGTCTCGATCAGGTCCCCGTGCTCCACGCTGAGGAGGAACTTGATCGTCCCGTCCGAGCTGCGGCGGACGGTGTGCACAGAGGGAGGCTCCAGCCGGAACCGCTCCTGCAGCCGGGAGCGGATCTCTTTGTTCAGGTCGCTCATCCGGCTGAAGTCCGTGACCCCCTTCTGCCAGATCCACTTGTGGATCTGCTGGGCCCGGAAGGGCTTCCACCCCTGTTCACACGCCAGCTGCCGGAGCTCTTCAAAGGAGGAGTCGAGCAGGTTGCTCATTTGTTTCGTTCCCCGTT
>JAZKRN010000301.1:0-2843 GCA_036628655.1 Desulfohalobiaceae bacterium
AAACGATCAACAGCCTCCGCCTTGCGCGCGGACTGGGGCACTGTTCTCTTATTACGCACCACCACGGAGGAACTGACACTCCCCTCCCAGGGGCTGAGCCCTTTTTGTTTTGCGGAACTCACCGCAAAGCAAAAAAACTCAACTTCTGCGAGCCCTCTGCGTCCTCTCCTGCCCGGTTAAATGCCGGCTAAGCCGGCCCTGCGAAGCAGGATTTAACCGGGGCGCCTCTGCGGTTCACCATTCTTGACCTTGAATGGTTGCCTCTGAGCGGCCACGTCCTCATCGCATCAAACGGCTACCCCGCTGCACGAATGGTTGCCCCGACCGGCGGGCTCAGGGCGGCCACTGCGTCGAAGTCCCCGTCCGCGGTGCCCACTTTCTGCACCGGGAAGGCCGCCCGGATCTCGTCTCCATTGCTGGAGGGCGTTGGGCCCCAGAAAATGCAGAACCACCCCGTGTCGTCATGATAGGCCAGATCCCCGAGGTCCATCACTTCCTGGGTCTCTGAGCCGATAGTTCCCACTGCGGGTTCCATTGGCCCGTAGAGCTCTTCTCCCCAGCGGCCCATGTCGGCGCTGAAGGGGAGCATCTCCGCAAGCTTGCGACCGGCTTCGTTGTCCATGAGCTCTCCGTGTAGCTGCACTTCTCCGAGATCGATCACAATAGGCCTACTCATCGTCTGCCTCCTTTTTGCGCCTTGAGCCTTCACCCATTTGTCTTAAATGGGTGAAGGGTTGACAGACCCGCCGATCCGATTATTCTCAAAATTACTGGAGCGCATCTGAGCGCGACGGATCTCCATTCTTACGCATCCTAGGCAAATCGCCGGGCTATGGCAAGGCGATGCATTCGGAATTGTATGCCCACGGTGCTCAGCCACCCCTTGCCAAACGATCCGAATTGAGGTAGAGATATAAGTTCCGGGATGTAGCTCAGCTTGGCCAGAGCGCAGCGTTCGGGACGCTGAAGCCGCAGGTTCGAATCCTGCCATCCCGACTCCAAAAAGGGGTTGCGACGAACCGCAACCCCTTTTTTATGGATCACCAAAAAGATCCTGTTCTTTGCACCCTCAGGCCTCCTGCACGACTGGACCATGGCTTTTCTGTTCTCCTATGCATCTTCAATGATTTCCCAAAAATAAATCTTTAGCCGGTACAGCGGACAAAGAATGGCTCGCCCGGCACTCACTCGATAGACAAATCGTTGTCGCCTGAATCGGTCCACTCCTTCTTGGTCAGCCCTGCACCGACTCTCTCGAGTAGGTGCAGGGACAGCCTGTTCGCAAATGCAACAATATGTGCCTTGAGTGAGTGCCGGGCAGAGGCGCTGCGTAAGAAAGAAGAAAAAAAGAGTAAGCTGACAGGATTTACGGAATGAGGAGGATATCGTTTTCTTTTTTTCTGAAAAATCATGTTCATCCTGTAAATCCTGTCGACATTCTTCCTCTTAAACTTTGAACGTTGAACTAAGAACGAAATCACCCTGACGACTGGACAGTCCGTCTTGACGTGAACTCCCATCTATTCCACGATTATAGTGTTTCTCCATAACACGATCGTTGACCGGAACAACTCACTTCCAGCCCTCGTTTCCGCGTCGCCATAACTCTGCAAAACAAAAATCATTTGATTTGTGAAACCCTTGGCTCATGGAGGCAGGGAGGCCTTGCCCGTTTTCCCTGAAAGCTCTGCCCCTGAGCCGCATTTCCATACCCAAAAGCCCCGGGAGCGCGAGAAATGGACCCGATTTCCCTGGCGACGATCACCTCTGCGGCGACCAACCTGGGTATCGAGGCAATCGCGGACACCGCAAGCGAGGCCGGCAAGGAGCTGTGGGCCACTGTCAGGGAAAAACTCGGCTGGCGGCAGGATCCGGACTCGTCTGAGCTCGCCTCGCGGCTCGCCGGGAAACTGCAAAACGACGAAGAACTGAGCCGCGAGGTAGTCAATCTGCTGCAGAACCAGAGCGGATCCCCTCATTCCAGCGCGCTGGTTAAGAATATCGATGCGGACAAGGTGACCCTGGCGGACACCATCAACATCCATGCGGATTTTTCATCCCGGAAGGACTCTTAGCGGATGATTTTCTGAAAAATCCGAAAGACAGAATTCGAGGAAGCCATGTCCAGGACTACATCCCCCACGCACACAATGCTCCCCTTTCTCTACCTCAAGGATTGCGCCCACTTCCATTTGCGTGAAAGCGAAAACAACGCACAGAACACCTTCCACACCTCCATGTCCTGCATCATATTTTCCGCTTTCACCCTGGATGCCTTCCTGAACTATATCGGCAACTGCGTCTTCGACTTCTGGGAGGAGCTGGAGAGACACCTCACCTCGGTCAACAAGCTCAATGTGATCTGTTCCCAGCTCAATATATCCGAGGACTTTTCCAAGCGTCCCTTTCAATCCTTCGAAAAGGCCATCAACCTCAAGCACTCCCTGAATCAGGGCACAATCGAATCCTACTCCCGCACTGCCTCCACAACCCACTCCGCCTCGGCTCCGACAGGGGAAGAATGGAAGGACTGGTGCCATCCCGGGGAAGCCAGAAGGATCTACGACGACACGGTGCGGATCATGGATCTATTGAGCCGCGAGGTTCAGGGGGTCGACTATCCCCTGTCCGTCCACGAAGTGGACCAGGCGGGCTTTTCCGGGTCCTGAAACCAATCCCCGAAACCGGCCTCGCCCCCTCCTTGACACCCCTGTTCGCCTTCACTCGCGTAGCTTACCACACGTTAGGCAGCCTCTCGCACTGCTTCTTCGCAAAAAGATAGTCCCTTATTCCCGGGCCGACCCGGGCACAACCAAGCATGAAAATAGTGCGCGGGGAGCCCT
>JAZKRN010000302.1:0-2815 GCA_036628655.1 Desulfohalobiaceae bacterium
GATTGTACCCTCCCGGATCCTGAAGCCCCTGATTTCGGGGTTATCCGGATCGTCCAGGGAAATGATCACATAACAGGCATCCGGATAATAGGCCCGTTCCACGTCCAGATGGGAGGGATAGGCCGGTCCGCGGAGGTGGGAGTGATACATCCCCACGATATCCAGGTCCTCTTTGTACAGGTCCTGAATGGTTTCTGCCATTTCCGCGGAATCCATGAAAAACCGGTCCGGGCTCTGCTCGATGTTGTTCATGCGGTAGACCTTGAGCACTTGCCCCTCTCTGCCGCCCAATATGCCGCAGCCCTCAATGGGCGCCTCGGATCCGACGTGCCGCAGCACATCAGCAAGGTCCTGTTTCCGGATGGCGAGCATACTCAGTTTTGCTCGTTCCGCTCGGGGGGCGCACTCGAATCGAAAAGGGCCAGCGAATTCAGCCCGGCGCGGGCCAATTGGCGGCAGAAACCGCATTCCCCAGCAGTGGTGAGCTGCCCGCACCACGTACACTGCTGCAGCTCGGGGCCGTCGTCTGAGGAGACCTGCGGGAAAAGCTGGGGGGCCGTCCGCAGAAAGCCCAGCAGGAAGTTGTCCTTGCTTCCGGGGCTCTCCGCCTCCAGCCGATTCAGGAGCTCCTTGTGGGTGAAGGAGGTGGCGCCCTCGGACTTGGGGCACTCGTGCATGATGTAGTCGATCCCGCGCAGGACGCAGTACGCGGCTGTCTCGCGCTCCGCCAGCCGGAACAAGGGCTTCACCTTGCGCGCCATCCCGGGCTTGGCCTCCAAAAGCGGGGACTGCCGCTGCAGATATTCCGTCTGCCAGTTGAGCACGTTGCCCATCAGCACCGCGGCTTCGTCATCCAGGTTGTGGCCGGTGGCAACGGCGAAGTAGCCGTGCCTCTCGGCGACCATGTTCATCACGTAGCGCTTGAGCACCCCGCACACGGAACAGGAGGGCCTCCTGGTCTTGCGGGCGATGTGCCCGATGTCCACACCATAGGCCCTGCTCAGGGACACCTCGTGCAGAACCAGGCCTCTGGCCTCGGCGAAATTCCGGGTCTTTTGCCCGGAGACATCCGAATACTCTGGGATGCCCAGATCGATGTACAGGCCGTCCACACTATAACCCCTATCCACGAGCATGTCCCACAGGGCCAGGCTGTCCTTGCCGCCGGAGACGGCGAGCAGGATCTTCTCCCCCTGGGGAAACATCCTGTACTTCTTGATGGCGCGGACAACCTGATTCTGCAGATGCTCCACAAAGTGCTCCTCGCAGAAAGCCGCATTGTGGCGGCGAATCTGGAAGCACGCAGTCTGCTTGCACTTCTTACATCGCATCCCTTGTATCAGCCCCTCCCGCCGGAGATGACCGGCCAGATCTCTATTTCCTCGTCATCGCCCACGTTTTGATCCGGGGTGAGCAGGGCGCCGCTTTTGAGCACCAGAACCGTCTCCGGATTCATCCGGAGCTCGCTCAGGATCCAGTCCACGCGCATGGGGCCGGATAATTCCTGCTCTGTGCGGTCCGGCAAAACAACAACTCGCATTTTCAGCTCTTCTCCCGGGTTGAACGGATTGGTCCGACAGAGTGGCGAACGGCGGCAGGAGGAAGATGCTCCTTGTGTACCGACCGGATGACCCCATCACTACCTCCTGAATACCAGAGGGCTCATCAGCCCGGCAAGGCCAGCATCCGCTCCAGGGCCAATCTGGCCTGCTCCCTGATTTCCGGCTCCACAGTCACCACATTGACCTGCCCCGGATGCTCCAGGGTGTGGCACAGCTTGGGCAGATCGATCTTGCCCATGTTGGGACAAATAGACCTGGAAAGGGGAAGAACGGTCCTGTCCCGGTAGTGCTGCAACAGCCTGTCGATCAGATTGAACTCCGTGCCGATGACGATCTCGTCCCCGGGAGAGGCGCTTTGCACATACTTGATCATGGTGTCCGTGGACCCCGAGGCGTCCGCGGCCGCCACCACCTCGGGCGTGCATTCCGGATGGACGATGATCTTGGCCCCCGGGCGGGCCCGCCGAATCTCCTCGATCTCCTGCACGTTGAATCTGGTGTGCACCAGGCAGTGGCCCTTCCAGAGCACGACCCTGGCTTTTTGCAGATCCTCTTTGGTGTTGCCGCCGAGCGGGTAATCCGGATCCCACACCGCAACCTCCTTTCTGGGGATGCCCATCCTGTCCGCGGTGTTGAGCCCCAGATACTGATCAGGCAGGAAGAAGATCCGCTCCCTCTGCTCCAGGGCCCAAGCGAAAGCCTTGTGCGCGTTGGAGGAGGTGCAGATCAGGCCGTTGTTCCTGCCGCAAAAGGCCTTGATCTCGGCCTCGGAGTTCATGTACGCCACCGGGGTCATGGCCCCTTCTCCCCAAAAATCGGAAAGCTCCCGCCAGGCCCGCTCCACGATATAGGGGTCCGCCATGTCCGCCATCCAGCAGCCGGCCTCCATATCCGGGATCTGCACGCTCTGTCCGGGCCGGGCCAAGATCGCGGCGCTCTCCGCCATGAAGTGCACCCCGCAGAAGACGATGTACTCGGCGTCTGTATCCGAGGCCGCCCTGCGCGCCAGCCCGAAGGAATCTCCCACGTAGTCGCCGAGCTCCACGATCTCGCTGTTCTGATAGTGATGGGTCAGGATGATGAGCCTGCTCCCGAGCTCGGCCTTGAGCTCCCGGATTCTTTCCTTATAGGTATCTTGGTTTTTGATTTCCTGACTCATGGATTCACCACCCTAGTCTTTATTATCAGGGCGCCCCCTAATCTTCCAATTGCTTCGTTGTCCGGCACCTATTTGAGGTGACAAAAGGGCGTCT
>JAZKRN010000303.1:0-2813 GCA_036628655.1 Desulfohalobiaceae bacterium
GGGGATTGCGCTGATGCCAGTGTTTCATCCCGGAGTTGAATGCCGGAATCAGCTCAAACTGACCGGCTCCAGCTCATTTGAGAGAGTGTATGTTCTCCTCTCACATGCTACAGCGCGGGCTTTCCAGTGGCTATTCACCAGATGCGCCTAACGCTGATGGCGACAAGGGCGCGCCCGTATATGAAACACGGCTTCAGCGCACATCCCCGTCTCCTCGCGCCCGATAATTTCACCAAATAATTCGACAGCTTGGCCACATTTTCATATAAAAAGTTACGAGCAATCATACATAAAAATTGAGTGCCGGGCCCGCGCGAGGAGCCTTAGAAAATCCAGAATCGGAGCCTCCTCTCGAGAAGATGTCCGTGCGACTTGCGTAGGTGTCATTTTCCTTTCTGTTCAAACTGGGCACTCGGGCCCAGCGGTGGAGCTCGTTTCCCAACCGGAACGAGCTTTTGCCCCGAAACTGGACCACACCCAGTACACGGCCGGCTCAATCTCAGCGGAGAAGCGCATGGCTTCCAAGATCTACCTGGGCCTCGCGGGAAATCCCAATTCCGGCAAGACCACCCTGTTCAACTCCTTGACCGGCTCCCGCCAGCAGGTGGGCAATTATCCCGGTATTACCGTGGACAAGCGGGAAGGGTTCGTGAACGTTTCCGACCGTCTCCTGCACATTGTGGATCTGCCCGGTACCTATTCCCTGACCGCCTATTCCCAGGAAGAGCTCGTGGCCAGAAACTTCCTGGTTGAGGAAAACCCCGCACTGGTGATCAACGTCCTCAATGCGGTCAATCTGGAGCGCAACCTCTACCTGACCGTACAGTTCCTGGAGCTGGGCATCCCCATGGTGCTCGCCCTGAACATGATGGACGAGGCGGAAAAAAGCGGCATGCATTTGGATCCCGAAATGCTGGCCACGTTTCTGGGCGTCCCCGTGGTGGGGATTGTGGCCCGGAACGACCGCGGCAGGCAGGAGCTTTTGGACACCGTCCTGACCGAGGTGGAGGAGACGAGGCAGACCCCGTGGCGGCCACTGGAGATATCCTACGGGCCGGATCTGGATCCCGTGCTCCAGGACATGGTTGCCATGATCCGGGAAAGACAGTTCCTGACCGAGCGCTATCCCCCTCGCTGGACCGCCCTGAAGTTCCTGGAAGAGGACGAGGAGGTGATCCGTCGCGGCCGCAACGCGGACCCGGAAACCACGGACGGCCTGGATCGCCGCTGCCGCGAGGTGGCCGAGCACTGCGAACGGACCCTGAACGTCCACCCGGAAGCCATTATCGCGGACTATCGCTACGGCTTCATCAACTCCCTGCTCAAGCGGGGGGTGGTGGAACGCTCACAAGCCCAAAACAGGATCAGCTTCTCGGACAGGGTGGACCAGGTCCTGACCCACAAGCTCCTGGGCCCCTTGATCATGCTCACCGTGCTTTACGGCATGTTCCAGGTCACCTTCGGCCTGGGGGAATTTCCGCTACAGGGGCTCGTGCAGCTCTTCGACTGGCTCGGGGAGGGGATCAGGGCCCTTCTGCCCCGGAGCATGCTCCGCTCCCTGCTCGTCTCCGGGATCATCGACGGGGTCGGGGGCGTGCTCAGCTTCGTGCCCCTGATCATGATCATGTTCTTTTGTCTCTCCTTTCTGGAGGACTCGGGATACATGGCCCGCATGGCCTACATGCTGGACCGTCTCCTCCGCGGATTCGGCCTGCACGGCTGCTCGGTGATGCCCTTCATCATGTCCGGGGGCATCCCCGGAGGATGCGCCGTTCCGGGACTCATGGCCACCCGATCCCTGCGCAGCCCCAAGGAGAAACTGGCCACCCTGCTCACCGCCCCCTTCTTCACCTGCGGGGCCAAAGTGCCGGTCTTCCTGCTCCTCGCTGGCGCCTTTTTTCCCCAGTCCCCGGCGCAGATCCTCTTCTGGCTCACCCTGGTGGCCTGGGCCGCGGCCCTGCTCGTGGCCAGAGTCCTTCGATCCACCATCATCCGCGGCGAAGCCACTCCCTTCGTCATGGAGCTGCCTCCGTACCGCCTGCCCACGCTCAAGGGCCTCCTCATCCACACCTGGGAAAAGGCGTGGCAGT
Organism: Desulfohalobiaceae bacterium; assembly: GCA_036628655.1. Classification (GTDB taxonomy): domain Bacteria; phylum Desulfobacterota; class Desulfovibrionia; order Desulfovibrionales; family Desulfothermaceae; genus JAIPDU01. Next base: position 2,091 of record JAZKRN010000303.1, read on the forward strand.
ACATCCGCAAAGCGGGCACCCTCATTCTGGCCGTATCCATCCTGATCTGGGCGGCCATGACTTTCCCCGCCCCGCCCCAGGACGCCACCCGGGATGTACACCAGCGGATCCAGAGCGTTCGCACGGAGCTGGAGGGAACACAGGCTGCGCAGCGACGCGGTAAGCTGCAGCAAGAGCTGCAGAAGGCCCAGAGCAGGCTGGAGCAGGTCAGGCTCCGCTACTCCCTGGCGGGCAGGCTCGGGCGCGGCCTGGAGCCCGTGTCCCAGTGGGCGGGATTCGACTGGAAGACGAACATCTCTCTCATCGGCGGGGTGGCGGCCAAGGAAGTGATCATCTCCACCCTGGGCACCGCCTACTCCATGGCCGAAGCCAACCCGGAGCAGAGCCGATCCCTGTCCCAAAAACTGGCCCGGGACCCCTCCTGGAACCGGATCAAGGGGGTGGGGCTCATGGTCTTCGTCCTGATCTACTCCCCCTGCTTCGTCAGCGTGATCACCATCGTCCGGGAATCATCATGGAAATGGGGCGTCTTCAGCGTGGTGTTCAACACCCTGCTCGCCTTTGCGCTCTCGGTGATCATCTTCCAGGCCGGCACGCGGATCTTCTGACCGCAGTACCCGACCGAGCTGACACTATCCCGAGCCCCAGAGGCAGAGGCTTTCCTTTTACTCGGGCACATCCACCCAGCTGGTAATCGCTTCCAGGTCCTCCCGCTCCGTGACC
>JAZKRN010000304.1:0-2794 GCA_036628655.1 Desulfohalobiaceae bacterium
CGGAAATCGTTCGCGAGGGGGTGAGCGGGCGACTGATTTCATGCGGCGATGTCCAGGGTCTTGCGGATGCCGCGGTGGATATGTTGACGAACCCGGAACAGGCCCTTGAGTTGGGTAAGGGCGGGCAGGTCCTGGTGGAACGGGAATTTAGCGTTGCCGCGATGGTCAGGGCGTACAAAGAGCTGTATCGCGAGGTAGCGAAGGATCATGGCTGAGGGACGCAGGCTGGCCGTGCTCGTCTCCTTCTCCGGGGAGGGAGGCGTGGAGCGCATGCTCATCAACCTGCTCCAGGGACTCCTGCGACTGGGAGTGGAGGTGGATCTCCTTCGGATCCGGGCGGACGGTCCTTTTGCGGAGATGGTTCCTCGCGGAGTCAATGTAATCGACCTGCCCGGCCGGCACGCCCTGAGCAATATTCCGGCGATTGCGCGCTATCTGCGCCGCAAACGGCCCGAGGCGATGCTTGCGGTCAAGGACCGTTCCGGGAGGGCGGCGATCACTGCCAGGGCCCTTTCCGGAGTTTCCACCAGGCTGGTGCTGCGGCTGGGAACGAACCTGAGCGCAGCGCTTGAGGGGAAGTCCGGTGTTAATCGGTTCCTTCGCGTATTTCCCTGCCGCGTGCTTTATCCCCGTACAGATGCGATTGTGGCCGTCTCCGAGGGGGTAGCTCGGGATACCGCCTCCTATGCCCGCCTGTCCATGGATCGAATTACAGTGGTCCCCAATCCTGTGATCACTCCGGAGCTCAGCGAAAGGGCTGAAGAGGACCCGGAACACCCCTGGCTCAACGACGGCGGTCCCCCGGTGCTGGTTGGGGCCGGCAGGCTCACCGAGCAAAAGGATTTCGCCGTTCTGCTGCGGGCGCTGGTTAAGCTGCGCGACTACCCCGACGCGCGGGTGATCCTGTTGGGCGAGGGCCGCAAGCGGGGCGAACTGGAGGGACTCGCCCATGAGCTCGGTATTGCGGAGCGAGTGTCCCTGCCCGGATTCGTGGACAATCCCTATGCCTTTCTCAGCCGCGCGGACCTCTTTGTGCTCAGCTCGCGCTGGGAGGGCTCGCCCAACGTGCTCACCGAGGCCCTTGCCCTGGGCACGCCCGCCGTGGCCACGGACTGTCCCAGCGGGCCGCGCGAGATCATGCAGGACGGTGCATTGGGACCGTTGGTGCCCGTGGGGGATGAGGCGGCACTGGCCGAGGCGATCGAAAGCGTGCTGAGCGATCCGCCGGACCCGGAATATCTACGGCGCGGAGTCGCGATGTACGAGCGCAAAGAGAGCGCCCGCCGCTATCTGGAGGTACTGTTTCCGTTATGAGTGGTTCCCCGTTCACCGTTTCCCGTTCAGGGTTGAAGATGGAGAAGAAGATATCAGGGGTGAGCAAAAGGGCGAGTGAAGAGAGCTGTTCGTGACAAGTGACTGGTGAAGGAGAATCCATACGTTTCGGAAAGTTCCGCAATACTCAAAGCATAACTCTCGTGTCGTTTCATATCGGCGCCAGTGCAGACTCACAAGATCCGGAACGAGAAACTCGGAACCCCAAACGGGGAACGGGGAACGCTAGAACAGAGGTAGCTCCAGAACCGGCAGGAAACTGAAGGCGTGGAGCCAGACCAGGATCCGGATGGCGATATAGCCCCCGATAAACCAGACCGCGTCCCCGAAGGCCTTGGTGACGGGTACGGGGTAGACGGTGATTTCCTTGGGCTGCCGGAAAAGGGAAAGACGGGGCAGGATGCGCGGTACTCTGGTCAGATACTCCTCGAAGGGATCGCCGTGCTTGGCCCGGAGCTTTTCTTCTTCCCGGGAAATGACCCCGGGATAATACACCATGAAGGCGGCGAGCAGAAGGATCAGGACCACGGGATTGCAGCTGGCCAGCCCCAGACCGACAGCGCCCAAGAGGCTAAAGAAATACAGGGGGTTGCGAGTAACGCTGTAGGGCCCCTGGTCCACAAGCTCGTTGGTCTTGCGTCCGGCGATGTACACCGAGGACCAGATACGGCCGAAAGCGCCCAGGCTGGCGAGAAGCAGCCCGGCGAGCCCCAGGATGATGATGGTCGGAAATCGGAGAAGATCGGGCGAGTTGGTGAAAAGAAAGATAAGGAGCAGGAGGACGGCAAAAATCCTGCTCAGGAGTATCCGGTTTCGCGAACGGTACATCCTTGGGGCTTTAGCCATGATGATTGTCCTCTCTATCGCCTTGGGCGGCTTTTTGGCTCAGTCATGCCGAAAGCGTCGGGTCGCGATGCATTTCCCCTAGCACAGAAGCCGCTTGAAGTTGAGCCCTGAGAGGGGCCTTGGCAGTTCCAAAAGAAGGATTTGTTACACAGGGAAGGACAGGGAGTAAAGGGGCCTTTCGTCGGCCGTGCTGCTTTTTTTTTGTATGAAAATGTGAATAACGTTCTGATTTATAAGTAAAAATCGTACAAGCGAGGCGAGTCAGGGATTGCGTTGAAGCCGTGTTTCATAGAAAGGGCGAGCCCTTGTTCTTCGCGATATGGAAACCTTGCCTGTATTCAAGATAAGATCCGCGCTTCCAAGAGAGACATTAAACACACGTTCTGCCGCGCGCTGATATCGCTGAGCGAGTTTAGCCCCGGCAATGGAATCACGAAATGAAACACTGGCCTCAACGCAATCCCTGACTCGCCTCGCATTTTCATGCTTGGTTGTGCCCTGGTCGGCCAGGGGATGATGGTTGTATGAAAATGTGGCTAAGGTGCTGAATTGTTGTGGAATTGTCCGCGAGGCTAGCCCGGCACTCATTCAGTGAATGAGTGCCGGGTTCGCTGGG
>JAZKRN010000305.1:0-2786 GCA_036628655.1 Desulfohalobiaceae bacterium
GAACAAGTTATGCGTTTTGTGGACGAGGCAACAATCAGTGTTCGAGCCGGACAGGGGGGCAAGGGGTGCGCCTCCTTCCGCAGGGAGAAGTTCGTGCCCAAGGGAGGCCCGAATGGCGGTGACGGGGGTTCCGGAGGGAGCGTCTATTTCCGCGCCGACCGTTCCCTGACCACGCTGTACGATCTGCGCCTTGAGGGCGCGTACAGGGCGGAGAACGGGCGGCCCGGCCAGGGCAAGGGCAAGCACGGCCGGGACGGCGAGGACCTTGTCCTCGACGTGCCCAGGGGGACTCTTGTCTACGAGAAGGGGGAAGATTCGGAAAAACGCCTGCTGGCGGATCTCTCCGAGGACGGTGAGACGGCGCTCGTTGCCAGCGGGGGACCCGGCGGCAAGGGCAATGTCCATTTCAAGTCCTCCACCAACAGGACCCCCACGCAGTACGAGACCGGAGAGCCTGGCGAGGAAAAGCGCCTCTCCCTCGAGCTGAAACTCATCGCGGATATCGGGCTGCTGGGGTTGCCCAATGCGGGCAAGTCCACCTTTTTGAGCACCGTTTCCGGGGCCCGCCCCAAGATCGCTTCCTATCCCTTCACCACCCTTGTTCCCCATCTGGGTGTCCTGTTCAACGATCTGGGGGAACAGATCGTTCTCGCGGATATCCCGGGGTTGATGGAGGGTGCGCATACGGGATATGGCTTGGGGGATACCTTTCTCCGACACGTGTCCCGCAGCAGCTTTCTGCTCCATCTGTTGAGCGTGGAGGAGGTTTCCCCCGAGGATCCCTGGGCCGGATTCGAGCTCCTCAACTCCGAGCTTCGGCAGTATAGCGAGGAGCTCGCGGACAGGCCCCAGCTTCAGGTCCTGAACAAGATCGATCTCTGGTCCCGCGAGGCAGTGGATAGCCTTCGGGAAAGGGCCCGCAAGGAGGGGCGAAAGGTCTTCTTCCTGTCGCTGCAGTCCCATGAGGGCCTGGATGAGTTGATAAGAGCCATCTGGGATGTGTGGCGCAAAGAAAAGGATGCCCGGCAATGAAACATGGTTGCGAGTCGAGCTGGCGCGAACGCAGGGACGAGATTCTGGACCAGGCCCGGACCATCGTGATCAAGGTGGGCAGCGCGGTCCTTACCACCAATGGGGAGTTGGACCTGCGCGTGCTCAACAACCTTGCCGATCAGATCGCCGCGCTCCACGATCAGGGCAGAGAGATCATCCTGGTGAGCTCGGGCGCGGTGTCCGCGGGGCGCAAATATTTGCGTATCAGTGCCGAGGGCGGCGCCCTTCCGGAAAAGCAGGCATCCGCGGCAGTGGGCCAGAGCCGGCTCATGCACAACTATGACGAGGCCTTTGAGCGCTTCCACAAGATAACGGCCCAGATCCTCGTGACCCGGGACGATCTGTGCAGCAGGCACCGCTTCCTCAATACCCGCAACACCTTCGCCACGCTGCTCGCAAACCGGGTTATCCCTATTGTCAACGAGAATGACACCGTCGTGGTCCAGGAGCTCAATTTCGGGGACAACGATTTTCTGGCCTCCCTGATCCTCAACCTGGTCCAGGCCGATCTGTTCATCAATCTGACCACCGCAGACGGAGTGTTTGCGGGGAACCCGGAAATGGACACGGACGCGGCCAAATACGAGTGCATTGACTCCATCAGGCAGATGGATGTGGAAGCTATGTGCCGGGGCAAGACCCAAAGCGGAGCCGGGGGGATGTACAGCAAGCTCCTTGCGGCGCGCAGAGCGGATCAGATCGGGGTCCCCACCCTTATCGTCTCCGGCAAGACCCGCTTTGTGCTGGAAAAGGTCTTTTCCGGCCAGCATCTGGGGACCTGGATCATTCCCGGACAGCGCTGCGTGTCCCAGCGCAAGTTCTGGCTGGCGTACAATCTCGCCCCAGAGGGCCGTCTCCTTCTGGACGACGGGGCCAAGGAGGCCGTCCTGTTCAAGGGCAAGAGCCTTCTCCCGGCGGGTATACGTGAGGTCCGCGGCTCATTCGGTGCCGGCGCCCTTGTGGAGCTCTTGGGGAGTGACGGCAAGCGGATCGGCGCGGGCCTGTCCAATTATTCCAGCAGCGATCTGGAGCGCATTGCCGGCAGAAAGACCGCGGAAGTCCCGCAGATCCTGGGAGACTGGGCCGAGGATGAAGAGGCTGTGCACCGGGACAATCTCCTGTTGGATGTTGCCTATTGAAGGTGTTCTACGTTCCTCGTTATCGGTTATCGGTTATCGGTTCCTCGTTCTTCGTTCTTGGTGCTTCGTGCTTCGTTGGGTGTGAGGTGCCGGGCGTGCATCAGCGTTTCGGCCAGGCGCCTTCTGTCCCTGTCTTCTGACGTCTGGCGTCTGGCCTCTGATGTCTGGCCTCTGTCTTCCGTCTTCTGTCGTCCGATCTCCGACCTCCGACCTCCGGTCGCCGTTCCCCGTTCAGCGTTTTGGAGAAGGTGAAAGTGAAGGAATCAGCGAGTCGGTGAGGGAAGCTTGATCCTCTCGAATCCGGTCTCCGACCTTCCATATCCGACTTCCGGTGTTCGTTCACGGTTTCTTTTCTCCATTATCGGCTCGTCGTTTTTTCGTGCTTCGTGCTTCGACAGGCGTGAGGTGCCTGGCGTGCATCAGCACTTTGGTGAGCGTCTTCGGTCTTCCGCCTTCTGTCCTTGTTTGTCCTTGTCTTCCGACTTCCGTCTTTAGTGAAATCGTCTCTCCACGTACGGGGAGTTGCGGACGGATTGAAAAAAGGGGGCAGCTTCCCGTTGACAACGCAGCCTCTATTTCCTACAAGGGTTGTTT
>JAZKRN010000306.1:0-2779 GCA_036628655.1 Desulfohalobiaceae bacterium
CGTGGCGGCGTGGCGCGCTAGAGCTCTTTTTCTGCTGAGGCGTGGCACGAGGAGAAGAATGACCAAGGGTGATTCACATTTGGCAAGAGACCAGGAGGAAGCCCTTTGATGGAATCCCTATATCTGCATCTGCCTCAAATCTGGCTGGCGCTCATTGCCTTTTTCCTGCTCTATTACGTGGTGACCGACGGATCGGATCTGGGCATCGGCATCATGTCCCTGTTCTCCCACAGGGATGCTGAACGCGGAGCCATGATGGAGAGCATCGGCAGCGTGTGGCACGGGCACCAGACCTGGCTGGTCCTTCTGGGGGGCATGCTCTTCGGTGCATTCCCAGTTTTCTACGCCGTGCTTCTGTCTTCCCTCTACATCCCCATGATCTTGATGCTCGTGGGGCTCGCTCTGCGGGGCGTCTCCTTCGAGTTTCGGGCCCGGGCGGAATCCAAGGGCATCTGGAGCCGGGCCTTCGGCATCGGCAGCCTCATCACCGCCGGCTCCCAGGGCCTGGCCCTCGGCGGACTCCTCGGGGGACTGGATATCCGCAACGGCATTTTCGCCGGCGACATCTGGGCCTGGCTCACCCCTTTCTCCGTATTGGTCGCTTTCGGCGTCATCGTCGGCTACACCATGCTCGGGGCGAACTATCTGATCATGAAGACCGAGGGCGAGCTCCAGGAGAGGGCCTACCGCTTTTCCGGGACCGCGGCGGGCATCACCCTGGTTATCGCGGCTACGGCCCACATCTGGGTCACGTTCAAGTATCCCTTCACCCTGGAAAAATGGGTCACGCCCGGATTCTCCACAGCCCTGCCCCTGCTCCTGGCCGCCGCGTTCCTTGCCTTTATCTTCTATTTCCGCAGCCTGGTGCAGCGCAAAGAGATGGCCCCCTTCTTCTACAACATCGCGGTGATTGTCTTCTCCTTTTCCGCCCTGTCCCTGTCCTTCTATCCGAACATGATCCCCAACCTTTCCCCGAAATCCATCAGCGTGGGAGAAGCCGCCGCCTCCTCCAACACCCTCGCCTTCATGCTTGTGGCCATGGCAGTGCTTTTGCCCATCATCCTGACCTATACGGCCTTTGTGTACCGGACCTTCCGTGGCAAGGTCACAATCGATGCCGCGGACTAGCAGCCCAACACGCTCTTTTTATTCGAAAATGTGTCTAACTTGTTGAATTGTTTGGGGTATTCTCCAAGCGAGGCTCGGTGGGTGGAGCGCTTCGCTGGGTTTCATAATACACCTTGGCCTTGTTGGAACCGCAGTAGGCGGAATTGATCCCAGGGCCACCGGAAGACACGCGGTTACAGCCACGTCCCAGACCCAAGTGGTTCTGGTGATTCCGATGAGGTGTTGCCGGTCCCAGCCTGTGAAACCCGGGATGAAACCCGCTCTTCAGCGTCCACCCGCCTTCGCCTCGCATTTTCATGCTTCGTTGTGCCCGGGTCGACCTGGGAATGAGGGGTGTATGATGATGTTTTTAACATTTTGGATTGTCAGGATAAACTGACAAGCGACTCGCCTCGCACCTTGTATGCTTCGTTGTGTCTACGTCTGAGTAGGCATGGGAATTATTGCTCCACTTCCCCAAACTTCACGGACACCGACGAGAGCCGCACATGCGCCTGAATCGACTTTGGACCTATCGCAGAATCCTCTTTTCCCGGGGCTTTGCCTCGGCGGTCAGGGCTGCCGGGCAAAACGTCCGCTCCTACGAGCAAAACCGCCCCCTGCCCTTCGGGCCGTACATGGCCGAGTTCGACATCACCTACCGCTGCAACAGCCGCTGCCTCATGTGTCAGCGCTGGCGGGATCCCCCGGGCGGGGAGCTGGGCCTGGAGGAATACCGGGCCCTTGCCGGAACCCTGTGGGAAATGGGCACGCACCAGATCAGCATCGCCGGCGGGGAGCCCCTGATGCGCGAGGACGTTTTCCCCATCATCCGCGCCTTTGCCGACAGGGGCGCCTCGGTCAACCTCTGCACCAACGGGATCCTGCTGGACCGCTATCCCGAGGCCATCGCCGAAAGCAAAGCCACCTGCGTAACGGTGAGCCTGGACGGGGCCACAGAGGGGACCCACGACCGAATCCGCGGGACACCCGGGGCCTGCGCCCGCATTGAGGCAGGTCTGCGAACCCTGCTGCAGCGACCCGCATCCCGCCGCCCCCTTCTGCGGGTGCGGATGACCTTCTCCCGGGAAAACACGTCCGAAATTCGGGACTTTTTCTCCAAATGGAGCGGCGTGGCCGACGACGTGCTCCTGCAGCCGGTTCACCACGGCGACGGGGCGCTGTACACCTCTGACGATGCCTCCCTGTTCAGCCTGGATCCGGAAACCATTTCGGACCAGATCACAGGAACACCCTTCGAGAATGAGCCCTCCATGCGCAGGCTTCTCCACAGCCTGCGCCACTCCGGAGACTTCCCCCGCCAGGAGTGCTATGCCTGCGTACTCATGGCCCGCATCGATCCCTGGGGAAACGTCTACCCCTGCCTGGTCCAGCACAGCTCCATCGGCTCCATCCGCGAGCAGTCCTTTTCGGAGCTCTGGAACGGCGAGGCGGCAAACAAGGAAAGGAGCCGTCGGCTCAAGGACCGCTCCTGCAACTGCTGGTTCAACAACACAGCCCTTATCGGGCATTACGGCAAACGCCTGCGCAACTCCCTCAGCCAGGCCATATCGCGCCTTGCCCCTCGGCGGGCTTCCGGCGGCTAGGCCCATATGACCTGACTTCCGTATCCATTGCTTTGATACGACCGTCGGCTCTGGGCGATCCGGAC
>JAZKRN010000307.1:0-2767 GCA_036628655.1 Desulfohalobiaceae bacterium
ATCCGCAGCAAGAGCAAAGCTCGGCAGCAGGAAAAGCATCGCGCTCAATAGGCATTCAAATACACCGAAGCGCTTCATTTCAATTTCTCCTTTGTTGTCAGGTGCAAGTGAGCTTTCGGAACAGGCTCCAGGAAGAGGCAGGATTGCAGATCTGCTTTTCCGGATCGCCTGCAGATCCTTTCGAGCTGTCCCTCAGCTGTTTGACAGCTTGTGTGTGTCAGAGCTCTGGCAGTGCTCATGATGGGCATCGCCCTGGTGCGTCCCACCCTTTTTCTGGGGGGTCCCGGGCAGATCCTCGCCATGTTTGCGTGTTTTTCCTTCCCTTCAAAACAATCTATCCCTGAATGCTTTTGCTCTTGAGCAAGATGTCCAAGAAATCCCACACAGATTTTGCGGATCTCGTTACGACCCTGTTCTCACGCCACAGCGATGAAGGGCGTGAAATGGAACGCGCCCCGTCAGTGTGGCCTGGAGGCTGGTTTCTGCGTCACTGGCTTTTCCGGATGGCAAAAAAAATCCCCGGATCGAATGCAATCGATCCGGGGATATCCCGTTTTTATCCACCGCGGACGCATTAGGAAGCGCTCCAGCCACGGAAGCGATCTTCCAGAACATCACTCAGGCAGGTCTTCTGACTCTCGGATCGTCCTACTTGCCCCCCTCACTCACTTGATCCTGAGCCGCTGGCTGTTTGTGTGAACAGGCGGTCCAGAAAAGACCCCAATGATTCTAAGAGTCGGCATGGATCAAGTGAGTGAGGGGGCTTACCGCGCCTTCTCCGGCACTCACCCCGAGAGTGATTGTTATCCCTGAATCAGTTGATGCTTATATGGTCAGCATTCCAGGGGCAGCAATCTGCGGCTCGAGTGAGTGCCGGATGGCCTTATGCGGTGTTCGTCCCCGATCACAGCGGCGGGCCCGTCCCGGATTCGCACCGGGTTCCCTTTTCAGCGCCTTCCGCTCCGTGAATTGCGGAGCGCTTGACGCACCTGAGCGCCGGTCAAAGAGCCCTTCCCTGGGGGAAAATCCAGGAAAGGATGTTTGTTCATAAAAAAACTAATTGAGTGTTTTGTATGTGTCAATCCGCTACTGACTTGTCTCGAGGGTGATTTTGTTCAAAGTTCAAAGCTTAAGAGGAAGAATGGCGACAGGATTTACAGGATGAACATGTTTTCAAAAAAAGAGAAGACGATATCCTCCTCATCCCGTAAATCCTGTCAACTTACTCTTTTTTCTTCTCTCTTACGCCGCGCCTCTGCGCCGCTGCGCGAGCTATTCTTTTTCGTGTACCAGCAACAGACTTATTCTCTTGAAATCATTTTAGATGTGTATGAGGACAAAAATACCCTGGCCTTGTCTCAGTTTCTTGGGGTCGCGATTCCCGGATGTCTCCAGGAAACGCGACCCTCATGCAATTTAGGGCCGGAAAATGGCCTGCTCCGAGGAATTGGGCATGTCGAGGGGAAAAGCCAGGAGCAGGGTCTTTTTGCTGTCCCAGCTGAGCATGCCGGAGCTGGTTGTGAGGCAGACGTAGAGCTCAAGGGTCCCGTCGTTGTCCATATCTCCCAGGCCGTAGTCCCTCACAGAGCCCTTGATGGTCTGCGTTTGCCAGGCTGTGCTCAGACTGCGGCCGCTCCAGTAGAGGCTGTGGATTTCTCCTTCGGAGAAGCTGCGCGTATTGGCAAGGAATTGCGGGATTTCGGAGATGCCGTGATTGGCCAGGAGCTCGAACTGCTCGTCTGCGTTCAGATTGCAGGGAATGAGCCGGGTGGGGAGGTAATAGTATTCCGGCACATCATCATTTGGGTCCTCGCCCATGCCGGGGAGGCTCGTCGTTCTTTCGATCCTGATCTCCGATCCCGCATATGCCGTGTCCGTTCGAGTCTGGAGCTCTCCGGAAGCGGAGTACACGCGCAGGCTATTCCTGGCATCGGCCACAATGATCTTGTCATTCTCCTTCTGGGGCAGATAGGTGAAATTGAAGACATTGGCCGCAGAGGGAAGCTCCAGGGTGCGCCCCAGGACATAGCTTCCGGATTGGCGGCTTACCAGGCTGACCCCGTTGGCGAAAATGCCGGGTGCTTTCAGTTTCTGCCCCACAATGCGGAGGTTGTACTCGGGAGGAATACGCACCGCGTTGAGGAACAGCTTGATATTTTGGGCCCGGACAGCGAAGTGCTCGTTCCGGAATTCGAGCACCTTCGACCGGGGCTCTTTGTTGAATACAGCCGAAATGACAATGGGACGGGTGCCGTCCTCTTCTGCGGACGCCAGATTCATGTTAAGGGCCCTGGTGCGGCTTCCAAGCTTGTGGGTCGCCAAGTGCTCGAGCCGGCCCTTTCGCTTGATGAAGGCCTTGACCGCGTGATCCTGCAGAAGCAGAATTTCCTGTCTGCCGTCCCCGTTCACGTCCCCAACACGCATTCCGTGGGCTGTGAAGTCCAGCTCAGAGCTCATCCAGCGATCGGTTGTTGCCCTCTCCTGCTTCTTTTTCTGTTCGAACTGGGGGTTGAGCGTGTCTCTGCCCTTATCTTTCGTCTCCTTTTCCCGCTTTTCGAACCGGGTATTGAGCTTGGCTCGATCGGTCCTCATTGCCTGCTGATCTTCGGTGTCGCGTTCTCTGCGTTCTGCTTCGGCTTTGCGCGAGGACTCGCCTTGCCCTGCGGCGAAGCCGAGATCGCGCTTGATGCCCGCGACCATATCATCCAGGCTGGGGATCAACTCGTTCAGCGGCATCTGGGAGGTGCGCGTTAAAAGCCTGTCCTGT
>JAZKRN010000308.1:0-2764 GCA_036628655.1 Desulfohalobiaceae bacterium
CTGGTTCAGCCCTGGCGCTGCGAAGGGTCCCTGAAAAAGGAAGGATGGGCCGTTCTCAGACCTCCAAATTCAGATCCGGACTCTTTCCCGAGGATTCGGAGGAGTCCAGACTGGCAACAAATTTCGGAGAAATGGGCCGATCGAAACGGACATTAAAGCTATATTCGTTGTATGTGTGCGACTGAGCTCCGACCACCTGTCCCATTTTTTTAAGATCTTTCCAGACGCCTTGAACACTGAGCTTGCAGATAAGGGCAACACGCCTGCCCAGAAGGGATTGGGCGGTTGTCCCTTTCTTGAAGGAGTTGGAAAAAGCCAGCCCCCCGGAAGAGATATTTTGGATCTCACCCTTAAAAAACCTGCTCACCGGATTCCCCGCATTGTCCAGGACTTGGACGGCGATGGTGCCTTTGACTTGCACTCGCCTTTGTTCCCGCCTGTCCAGCTCTAATTTTTCCAGTAACTCCGGAATGCGGTCACTTCGGTAACAGAAGTCGTAGAGCAGGGATTGCAAATTTTTTGCATCCTGATCCCATTTCTCCAGGAAGGTGGGGTGCAAAACACTTGTTTGAACAGGTATGAGCGGGATTGCGGAAAAGGTGCGCTTGCTGGTCCTGACAAAGAAGGTCTCCGCTCCGAGAACCTCTCCCGGCCCCATGTTCGCCACATGCGTCTCCCTGTTGCCACTGTGGAAACTGAGCCTAAGCTGCCCTTTCTCCACGAAGTAGAGATGACGGTCTGTATCGCCTTCCTGGAAAAGGGGGGCATCCAATGCGAAGTGGGCAGTGCTCAGGGAGTAGTAGAACATGTTAGCTTCTTCGTCGGACAGCTTGCTGTACAACCCTGACCAGAGCTCGATGTGTTCTGGGTCAAGAGACTGGTGTTTCTTTTGTTCGATGATCTCTCCGGATTGAGCGATCTCCTGGATAGCCATGGGATCGACCTGGTAGAGCCGGTTGCGCAATGCTTCAGCCTTTGGGAAATCCCGTTGTTCTGCGTAGGAGATGATGAGCTCATAAAGGCTTTGCACTGCTGCCTCTTTGTTCCCCTCCTGGAGGAGTTCTTCTATCCGGGATTCCTTTTCTTTGAGTTCCTGCATAGGGATACCTCATTTTATTCAGAACCTGTTGCTCAAAATACAGAGCAGAATCGGGTGCTAGGGGAGGCTCTTCAGGACTAATGATGACCATCTTTTCCTTATAGCTAAGGCCCTTGTAGGCGTCAAAATAACACGAATGAGTGCCATGACACTACTACGGAGATATTCGCGTGGCTCCTTGAAATTGGAAAGTCAGCTTATAGGACAATATCTGGTTTGAACTTTTTGAAGCAACGCAGCAATTGGAAGATTTTTAACGTGCTGATAAACACTTCGTGAAGATTATAGACAAGGTCCGGAGCCAAAAATTTAGGCTGGTTTTTTCTAGTCATTCTCGTATATCAGCCTTTTGTCCTAGATTTTCCGTTTTGTCGATTCCTCGCTATTGGGCTACTGCGGAGTTCCAATCGCTATTCGAGGCATTTCACATATTGGAAGGACGGCATTCTTGTCCCTTGACGGCAGCGGCCTCTTCAGGGGAAAACTTCCTGACGCCCTCGTGAACAACAAACATGGAAAAGGGGTGCTATGAGCGCCAGTCGACACAATCCCACTCGTCTTGTGTATTCCACGGATAAGGGCCAAAACTGTGAAAAATGCGGCAAGTCCCTGACCAAATGCCAATGCGGGCAAAAGCCCGAGGCCTCCGGCGGGGACGGCATTGTTCGGGTGCAGCGGGAGACCAAGGGCCGCAAGGGGAAGGGAGTCACCCTGGTTCGAGGCATCCCTCTCGAGAACGAGGCCCTGAAGAAGCTGGCCAAAAAGCTCAAGAACAAGTGCGGCAGCGGGGGGACTGTCAAGGACGGGGTTATCGAGATCCAGGGTGATCACGGGGATCAGCTCGTGGAAGTGCTCCACAAGGAGGGATACACCGTCAAGCGTGCCGGGGGGTAATCAGAATCAGCCGCCGCATTCTCCTGGGCCCTGTCAGCTTGTTTGCCGTACGGAGCGCCCCCTCGGAGGCCGTATTAATGGAGAGGGCATAGGCAAATGCCGAAATCGGGAATCGGCTCCAGAGGAGAAATTCGGAACAACTGATCCGAATTGGGCAAGGAAGCCAGGGAGACAGCCACCCTCTGAAGAACCGGATCAATACTCCATTTTCTCCGCTGTGGCTGACTGCGCGTCGAAGATGAGCATTTGGTTTCTCAGCAGCTCGCCCTGCCCGGTGAGATACTTGATCATTTCCTGGGCCTGCCAGGAAGCGATCATGGCCGGCGTGGGGGCGGGAGTGCCGAGTATGGTTTCTGCACGGCTGTCCCTGGAGGACTCGCCTTCCGGATAAAAGGCATAGAGCCCCTTGTCCCCCGGAAAAACTGTGGTCACCTGCCCCAGGAAGCCGCCGATAGCCCCGTGCACCATGGGGATGCCCAGGCTATGGGCAGTCTTTTGCAGAACGAACCGGCTGGGGACATTGTCCAGGGCATCCGCAACAACATCGCAAGGGGTCAGAAGCTCGGCACTCGTTTCGGAATCGAGCCTCTGTGCATACAGGGACAGCGTCGTCCCGGAGTTGATTTCCCCGATCCGTTCCCCGGCGCAATCGACCTTGTTGCGGTTCAGATTGTTCTGCGTCGAAACCAGTTGGCGGTTGAGGTTGTTGTCCTCGAATCTGTCCGCATCAATCAAAACAAGGCTGCCGACCCCCATCCGCGCCAAAAGCTC
>JAZKRN010000309.1:0-2759 GCA_036628655.1 Desulfohalobiaceae bacterium
ATAGAGCTCCTCCAGCTCCTGGTCCCACACGCGGGAGCAGAACCCGCAGTAGGAACATTTGCTGCGGCAGAAGGGGTAATGGATGTAGAGCAGCATGACTTACTTAGTGCTTGGACGAAAACTCACCCACCTACTTCGTCGCTGCAAAATTTTGAAATCCTCATGTATTAATATACACTGCGGTTTCAAAATTTATTGCTCCTCGTATCTGGGCAAGTTTACGTCCAATCACGGTTTTCGATCAGACACTACTTAGGACTTGCGGAGCTCCTTGCGGAAACGCTCCCACTCGCTGTAGATGCAGCCGCAGTACTGCTGCCGGTACACGCCCCACTGACGGCAGACCTCTTGGCCCTCGCTCTGGCCCGGACGGAAGTCCTGATACTGGAACACAGGAGCGCCCCCGCCCGCCAGGGCTCCGGCAAGCTCCGCGATCCGATCGTGATGCTGCTGTTTGCTGGAAAGGAGGGTGGAGCTGAAGCGGTCGAATCCGCCCCGCCGGGCAATGGACAGGGTCCGCTCCAGGCGGAGCCGGTAGCAGAAGAAGCAGCGACTGGGCTCCCTGTGGACCACTTCCCGCAGATAGTCGCCCGGATCGTATTCCTCGTCCTTGCAGATGAGCTTGATCCCCAGCTTCTCCGCGACCTGCTCCGCTCCCTCACGCCGGCGCACATACTCCCGCAGGGGATGGATGTTGGGATTGTAGTAGAGCCCAACAACCTCGAGCCCCTGCTCCAGCAGGCTTCGCACCGGATGCACGGCGCAGGGGCCGCAGCAGATGTGGAGCAGTATCCTTTCCCGGCTCATGCCCTATTCCGCGTTGATCTGGATCTTGGTGCCGAACCGGTTCTCCATGTTCTGCACCGTATCCCGCTTGGTGTTCAGGATGTACAGAGCGGTGTCCCGATCCAGGGTATAATCCAGCTGAGCGGGGCAATCCTTGGCCAAAAGACTCTGATAGATATCCTTGAGCACCTGGAGGGCGTGCCACTCCCGGTTCTTGACCTTGCCCGCCCCCCGGCAGCGGGGACAGTCCTGCAGAACAGTGGAAAGCGCGCTGGAGCCCATGCGCTGACGGACCATCTCCATGAGACCGAACTGCGAGATCCGTCCCACGGTGGTCCGCGCCTTGTCCTCCTTCAGGGCGGCCCGCATGGCCTTCTCCACTTCCCGGCAGTGCCGGGAATCCTTCATCTCGATGAAGTCGATGACCACCTGGCCCCCGATATCCCGGAGCCGCAGCTGCTGGGCGATCTCGTGCGCCGCCTCCAGATTGGTGCGCAGGGCCATCTCCTGGAAATTCTTCTCTCCGGAGATCTTGCCCGAATTGATGTCCACGGCGGTCATGGCCTCGGTCTGATCCATGACCACCTCTCCGCCGCTGGGCAAGGAAACGTTTCGCTGATGCACGGTCTCTAGCTGGGAGGTAATGCCGAACCGGTCGAAGAGCATCTTCTCCGTGTCCCGATGCACCTTGACCAGTCTCTTGCGGCGGGGGAAAATCAGGGCGGCGTAGTCCTTGATCTGCCTGGCGGTTTCCTCGTGGTCCACCCAGACCTCTTTCACATCCTGGGTCAGATAGTCCCGCACCGCCCGAAAGGCCAGGTCCTTTTCCTCGTACAGAAGGACGGGCGGCTTTTCGGTCTGCCCTTTCCGGCGCACCTCCTTCCACAGCCTGTGGAGGAACTGCAGGTCGCGGGAAAGATTGGTCTTGTTCTGGCCCTCGCTCACGGTGCGAAGGATAGCCCCGACCCCCTCCTCGAAGGACATCTCCTCCATGATCGACTTCAGGCGGGCACGCTCCTTCTCTTCCTCGATCTTGCGCGACACGGCCAATTGTCCGCGACCGGGGGTCAAAACGATATAGCGTCCCGGCAGGGTCAGATAGGTGGACAGAAAGGCACCCTTGCTTCCGGTCGGCTCCTTGACGATCTGGACCA
The DNA here is from genome assembly GCA_036628655.1 of Desulfohalobiaceae bacterium. Taxonomy (GTDB): domain Bacteria; phylum Desulfobacterota; class Desulfovibrionia; order Desulfovibrionales; family Desulfothermaceae; genus JAIPDU01. The sequence continues at coordinate 1,941 of JAZKRN010000309.1, forward strand.
GGACCTCCTGCCCCGGCTTGAGCACTTGCTGGAGGGGAGGAAAACGCTGTCCCTTCTTGGGAGAGACGTCCGCAACATAGTACTCCGGATGCACTTCGTCGATCTGGAGAAATCCGTTCTTTTGCGCTCCGTAGTCCACGAAAGCGGCCTGAAGAGCGGGATCGATGTTGTGGATGGTGCCCTTGTAAATGTTGCGCTTGGTTTTGCTCTGCTGGAGCATCTCCACGTAGTATTCCTGTACCGTACCGTCCCGGGTAAGCACCACCTCGATCTGTTCTCCCGGGAGGATGCTCACAAACATCTTTCTTCTTTTCAGTGCCATAGAATCGCCTTCATCCAAAAAAACGCTTCAAAATCGTGATCGCAAACCTCAAAAAATTATGTGGCTCGTTCGTGCATCATCACGGCTGGAACACAGCCGTGACGTGCGCATCGAGAGCCGAGCGTATCCGCTGTGTACGGCTGGCGCCCTATACCGAGCGCGGCACCATGAATCCTTGCGCCAACGGGAATCCCGATACTGCGTCACCCTTCCCGAAAGATCGCTCCCTGATGCCGCGCTGCGCTCCGCTGGAGCCGAGCGAAAAAATGCCGCCACTTCTCGTATGCATGGTCGGATTATTGAGTATGCCATGGCATACAGCCCGAATCAAAGCAACAGCCGGCAACCCCGCCAATTACTCCTTGATCTGGCCCCTGAGAGACGATAGGAAGACACGACAGCCACAGATCGCGCAATAATGTGAACCGTGACCTCGGTGTATCAAAAACCTTGGCTCTTATTCATAACCAGGAAATCCGAAACTTGAAATCCGAAAT
>JAZKRN010000310.1:0-2738 GCA_036628655.1 Desulfohalobiaceae bacterium
GCTCCCCGCGCACTATTTTCATGCTTGGTTGTGCCCGGGTCGGCCCGGGAATGAAGGTTGTATGACGGAGGCGCCTATTCATCAAAGTCTTTTTCTTCTTTGGATTGCTCATGCTCGAGAAGCAGGAGGAATTTTTCCACCAGTTCGGGATCGAACTGACTGCCTGCGCAGCTGCGAAGCTCCTCCATGGCCTCTCTTCGGAACATGGCCCCTCTGTAGGGCCGGTCCCCTGTCATTGCGTCATAGGCCTCGGCAATGGACAGAATCCGGCATTCCAGGGGGATTGACTTGCCTTTGAGCCCCTGGGGGTAGCCCCGCCCGTCCCACCATTCGTGGTGTTTCAGAATAAGATCCGCAATTCCGGTCAGGGAGGAGCTGGAGAGGGCTATGTGATAGCCTATTTCGCTGTGTTGCTTCATGGTCTGAAATTCCTCGCGGCTCAGGCTGCCCGACTTGAACAGGATGCGGTCAGGAATCCCAACCTTCCCCAGATCATGGAATCTGGCCAGAAGACGCAGATTCTCCAGCCTCGTTTCGCTAAGGCCCAGAGCCTTTCCCAGTCTGAGGGTATAGTCCTGAAGGCGGCCCACTTCGTTTTGGCCCTTGGAGAAAAGGTCCCTTGTCATCTGCGTCTGGAGCAGGAAGGTGTCTATTGGGCTGCCGGCGGTTTCGGAGTTGTGCCCGATTTTCTTCTCCTGGATCCCCTGTTCGGCGCGTTGCAGCAAACTGCTCATATCCACGGGAGTATCGTAGCTCAAAGCCGAGCCGATCCATGCGGAGAGTGAGAGCGTTCCCTCCTCCTGATGATACTGTTGAATCGCTTTATCCATGCGGGTATTGCATTGCTGCAGGATCTCCTGGTTGGCAAGCGGCATAAGGACAGCGAAAGTGGTGCTTCCGATGCGGGCTATTATGTCGCTGGAGCGGAAACAGCGTCTCATGATGTCTGCAGCAGCAGCTGGGAGCTGCTCGTCTCCGCTTGAGCCGGTTCTGCTGGTGTCTGCGTTGTCGATTCCCTCGAAGGAGCAGACAATGATGCCCATGGGGCAGAAGCGGTCCTGTCCAAGCCGGCGTATTTCCTCTTCAAGGAAGGCTTTGTTGTAGAGCCCAGTGGTGGGATCGTAAAAGCCCATTTCCTTGAGTTTTTCCTCCAGGTGTTTACGTTCGGTGATGTCCAAGGCGGTGCAGACGATGTGCTCCATGTTGTTTTTTTCGTCGAATCTGGGGATCTTGCTCAAGGAAAGGAAGCGACTTTCCCCATGGGCGTTGCGCATCCACTCCTCGGTGTGGATCCGTTCGCCGGATTCGAATACTTCAATGTTGTCCTTCTTGCAGATCGCGGCGCTCTCCTCGGAGAGAAACTCCTCAAGGGTCCGGTTCTTGATCTCCTCCGGGGAGCATCCCAGAAACTCGGCGTGAGCGCGATTCGCTGCGTCATAGGTGTTTACATCGGTATGATACCAAATCTGGGTTGGCGTGGAATCCAGAAGAAGGGATTGTTCCCGGTATTTTTCAAACAGGGCCTCTTCGGAGTGCTTGCGCTGAGTGACGTCCCTCGCGAAACAATCCACGAGAAAGGTATTCTCGGAGAGCCACTTTTTGATTCGTGCGCTCAGGCTCAGCCAGATCCGTTCACCGCTTAAATGCTTGGCCTGGAATTCGAAGTTTCTGACGACACCGTCCCGCCGGAGGGTCTGGAGAAGCTCCATTCGGCGTTTGCTGTCCGCATAAAGATCAGAGGCAAGATCGCTGAAATTCCGGGTGGCCTCTTGAGTGGAATCCGCACCGAGAATGCGTGCCATCTCGTAATTGATAAAGCAGGGAGTTTTTTCGGTGTCCGTTTGATAGATCCCTACGGGTGCCAGGCTCATAAGGCCGCAACAGCCTATTTCCCGTTGCATAGCCTCTGCATCCGGAGGCTGTTTCTGTTCCATGATATCGGTGTAAATGACCACAACCCCCTGCAGTGTCCCCTTAAAAATGACAGGCGCGCTGGAGACAAGGAGTCGGACGGGTACATTGTCCTTTCTGTATCGGATCTTTTCCACGGCTTTCATGGTATGCCTGGACAGGACCTTGTACTTCTTGTTCTCCGTATCTGCCTCTTGATCCGGGCTCGTGATAAGCGTATCGAGGTCCATGCCCAGGACTTCGTTTCTGGAGTATCCGAAAATCCTCTGCGCACCCAGATTCCAGTCCACAACCCTGTGCGAGGCGTCCAGAGTCACAAGAGCGTTCGGGACCTGTAGGAGGACGGATTCCAGATATTGGCGGCGGTTTGTGTCTTCTTCGGCCTGTCGCCGGTATTCGTCGCGTTCCCTCTTGAGCTCCTCTATCTGGTTCCTCAACTGGTGCAGGGTCGCGTCCGCAACCTTGTTCACTTCAGTATTGGGGGATGCTTCCCGATCTTGGCAGGGATTGCTCATAGATTTTCTAGCCTCGTCGCGGTTCACGGCCGGCACTGGCAGATCCGTACCGAGCCCTTTGTTTTCTGAATTAGAGTTTGGCAAGCGCCGACTCCTGTTTCACAGTTTTGTTCCAGCAAAAAGAGCACAACAAACTTTGTCGACAAGGTCGAATTTTGTATGAAAATGTATCCAACTTGTTGAATTATCGAGAGAAAAAAACAAGCGTGGCTCGACGGGGCGTGCGCTGGGGCCGTGTTTCATAAACGTGCGAGCCCTTGTTGTCCGCGATATGAAGACCTTGCCGATAGCATCCTCAAAGCCCGCGCTGCA
>JAZKRN010000311.1:0-2683 GCA_036628655.1 Desulfohalobiaceae bacterium
TCTCCTTGCGCAGTCCCACCTCGTACATCCTGTCCTTCCTTTCCGTTTTGCGCTCTTCCGCTCCAAGACTATGAAGAATGGAAACCGCCAAGGCGCGAAGGGCGCCAAGGAAAGACCATTTGCTTTGCGGGGATGCCGCAAAGCAAAAGTTGAGCCTTCGATTTCGCTTTTTTCGATCCGCTCTTAGTAGACTGTTGAAAAAGTCCGTGCCAGACAGGGCGTTCAAAAATTTCAAGTGCAAGGCGCGAAAAAAGTTCAAGCTCGTAGCGTAGTGAGCCTACGTGAGAGTTTGAACTTTTTGAAGCAACGAAGCAATTGGAAGAATTTCAACGCCCTGTCAGCCCGTATAGTCCAGAACGGCGAGAATGTGGTTTTCACGATCCCGGTCCAGGGCCTGGTACGCCTCTGCGGCGCGGCTGAAGGGAACCCGGAGGGTCACCAGCCGTTCCAGGTCCAGCCCGGCCAGGTGCCGCCAGGTGATCTTTGTCCTGCGGTCGCGGTCCAATCTGGAGGCGAGGTCCGGGGGCAGGGTGCTCACCTGGCTGCTGATCAGCTGCAGCCGCTCGCGGTGGAACCGGCCCCCCAGATCCAGGTTCGCTTTCTTGCTGCCGTACCAGGAGCCGACAACGATGCGTCCGGCGAACCGGGTCATGGCGATGGCGCTGTCCAGCCCCCGGGGATCGCCGGAGAGCTCCAGGACCAGGTCGAAGCCGCGGCCCCGGGGATGCAGGCTTTCGGCCTTGTCCGGGTGGAGACAGGCCTGGGTGCCCATGTCTCGGGAGAGGGCGCATCTGCTGGGAATCGTTTCCAGGGCGCAGAGGCTCCCCAGGGGGAACTCCGCGAGCAGGGCAGCCGTGACGAGCCCCACCGGACCCTGGCCGATAATGGCCGTATCCTCGCCTAGCAGGGGAGCGGCGTCCCAGACCAGGGTGACAGCGGTTTCCACCAGGGGATACAGGGCGGCGTGCGCCGCGTCCAGGCCGGAGGGAACGGGAAGGACGTGCTCCAGGTCGGCGATCGAGGCGCTTTGATGGGGCTGGAAGGAGAAGACCCGCTGTCCGAGCCAGGCCGGGTCCACGTCCGGCCCGACCCGGCTCACGCGGCCCACGCTGCTGTATCCGTATTTGAGGGGAAAGGCGAGGTCGCCCTGCAGGGAGGCGATGCTTTTGTCCGCGCTCATGTCTTGCGGCGCCGCTCCGGTGTAGACCAGGAGTTCGCTTCCCGGGCTGATCGCGGAGGCGATGGTTTCCAGCTGCACCTGTCCGGGCCCGGGCTCGGGCAGGTCCTCCTCGCGGATCTCAGTGCCGCGGGGTCGGGTGAAGTATAGGGCGCTGCGCCGGATCATGCTTCCCTCCGACCCAGGCGTCCCATGAGCACAAGATCGTTGCCGAGAGTTGTACAGCAGGCGCCCTCCAGTTGGGGGAGGCCGGGGAGTCCTCCGCGTTGACGGCCCATGGAGGGAACCCCGCCCACGAAGACCGGGGAGACGGTGATCACCGCCAGATGGGCCAGGCCGGCGCTCAAAAAGCTGGTGATCACCCGAGAGCCCCCCTCGACCATGAGGGTAGAGATCCCGCTGGCGTAGAGGTCGGCAAGGCTTTCCCTGAGGCTGACGCGTTGCCGTTCGTCGGGGAGCAATTGCCGGACAGCGGCGCCGCGCTCCCGAAGGGCCGCTCCGCGTTCCTCAGCGTCCTCGCTGCAGGTCATGATCCAGGGGCGGGTGTGGTTCTCTGCGACAAGACGGCAGGAGAGGGGAGTGCGCAGCCTGCTGTCCAGCACCACGGGCTGGGGATCGCTTCCCTCGACCCCGCGCGCGGTGAGCCTTGGGTCGTCCGCCAGGACCGTGCGGATGCCGGCCATGATCCCCTGGTGCGCGGCACGCAGGCGATGGGTCATGTGCATGGACTCCTCGCCGCTCAGGACCATGGGCTGCATGGGATATCTCGCCAGACAGCCGTCCAGGCTCTGGGCGTAGCTCAGGGTGCAGAAGGGCAGGCCGAGCTCCGAGGACGTCTCCCTGCCCCTAGCGATCTCTACATCCATGGCCGACAGAAAGGCATCCGAGTTCATCTGGCGGATGACAGGCTCGGCTTCCCTCTCAAAGGGCTGATTCGCGGTCATTTCGCTTTCCCGGAGCTTGTGTTGTGTGGTGTCGCAGGTGTTCAGGATGTCGTGAAAAATTCCACTCTAGAAAGTATATGCGCTTTGCGGTCAGGGATCAAATTCTGGTTAATCTGGGGTGAGGCAATCTTGTGCCTGAATAGGTTAACCTCTTGCTCTGGAACTCACCCCCATATCGCGACAGAATCTCTTCCCAGGCTGTTTGAGGAGGATGACACCTCTCATTGACCTGTGGCATGCGCTATGGAATAACGAAAATACTATTATGGAATAAAATAAGACAGTAAACACAGATAATTGGCCCCAAGAGGTGATCCAGCTGTGTGTCTGGCTAGGAGAGGCGTGGGCGCAGTTCTTGCTGGCCAGTGTGAAAATAAAACTGCTCTATTCGCTGGGTTTGACTGTGGTGGGGCAGTAATTGGTGAATGGCTTCAAGATGAGCTGTTTATGGGAAAATTGGCTATCTGAAGTATTGTGCAGTTATAAAAAGTGAAAGGTTACTGCATCTTATGGCACGTAGTCATTTGAATCCAAGAGCAGTAATTCACGCAGAGAGGGAGTG
>JAZKRN010000312.1:0-2679 GCA_036628655.1 Desulfohalobiaceae bacterium
CGGAGATAGACATCCTCGCCGGGATAGCGGAAACACAGGGAGAAGAGCCAGAACACGGTCTCCATGGATGCGGCTGTCTGGGCGTCCGGGAGCCCGCTCAGGCCCTTTGCTTCTTCCGCTAAGTCCTCTCCCCGGATCGGACCCGGTCGGACAGGCTCGGTTTCTCTGTATGACATGCGCCAAGCACCTTGCTCGGAATGGGTTGTTTTCAGTGGGAAAGGCCTTACTGAGACCTGACGATTTTCCCAGTCGTCAAAAAACCAGGTAGCAATCGCTTTCAGCGATCATCTCCGCATTCCTGGCCTGGGTGACGAATTGCTTGAAACCGACTCCGGGCACCTCGACACCCTGGAACCCGTTCGCCCTGTAGCTCACCTCGCAGACATACGGCGTCGCCGCATCGAGCAGGGCCGGGAATTCACGATCTTGCGTCAACAGAACACCTCTGCCTGAAAAAAAGACCAAAACGCGGCAGCCCTTTTCAAAGGCGGCCCTGCAGAGTTGCAGCAGGTATGGAAAATACTCGTCACTCCGGACCAGTATTCCTAGGGTCTGTGCCATATATCCCCCACTTCTTATTTGGGATACTCGGAAAATCGTGTCTGACGGACACAGAAATCATCCATGCTACCACCAGCAGATAATCTTTTCATGATCCAGGATTTTCTGCACCACATCGTGCCAATCAGTGGTCTCGCTGTTGACTTGGATGCATTGCGCATCCTCTCCGGACATCATCCGGATAAGATCGCTGGTGACGGAATCCGGGTTTGATTTAAGGATATGCAGAGTCTCCATAGCCCCCCCTTGATTCGAAGTAAGCACTGCGAATTCATCATTTTTTATTTCAGAAAGGGATCACGATGTCTGCCTGTTTGAGCATGTCTCCCACTTGTTGCATATTCACTGGGTCAAAACCGTACTTGTCTATATTCCCGGAATGATCCGAGTATCTTTCCCCTTCCATCTCATCCAGAAACATCATGTTCTCATAGTAGGCTTCATCCATGGTCTGTATCTCGTTCTCCAGCACGATCATCTGAACGTGGAGATTCTCCATGAGTGCCCCCAGACTGGTGCGGAGACCCTCGTATTGCTGGCCTGGATCGCGAATAACGACTGCCACTTTTTTCATGACGCGGCTCCTATTCGATTTGGATCAAATACTTGGTGTAATTCTCCGGATGATCTTCGTACCCCAGGAACTGATAGCCGTGCTTTTCACAATAGTTGGGAATGTCGTTCTTGGATCCCGGGTCCGTTCCCTGCACCTCGAGCACCTGCCCCTTTTTCATGGTCTTGAGTGTCTTCTTGACCTTGAGAAGCGGCATGGGACAGGAAAGGCCCTTGGTGTCCAGAACGTGGTCCGCCTGGATATTTTGCAGATTTTCCTGTACTTGCATAACGACTGCTCCTGTCTTGTTTGCTGTTTGCGGGACGAAACCGCCTTGCTCGACCATTTCGACCCGGCTCTTAAAAAGCGGTGAGCTTCTCCGTTTGCTCGTTCCAGACGAGGAGAAGCATGATTCCGGCGCTGAAGAGATAAAACAGAACCAATCCCCCTTGCCAGGTCGCTATTTCGGGGATAAAGACACCGCCGCCCAGCAGCTCTCTGAAACCCGACTGATCCAGCAACCGCGTCGTCGGGGAATTGGTCAGGAAAAACCCCCCAAGGGCCAGCCACAGCTTGAGGTGCCCTTCGCCGGCCCTCCACAGGGAGCCGCTGGCGCATCCTCCGGCCAGGAGCATGCCGAACCCGAAGATCACTCCCCCGAGCAGGCTGCCCATCCAGAAGGGGTGATATATCCCCGCTCCCGGAGGCTGGATATAGGCCCATTTCATCGCCGCGACCCCAAGCACGTAGATCATGAGACTCACCATCACGCCGCGCATCATGGTGCTATCCCCGGTCATGAAGGGCTCCCGGAAGGCGTTGGCGAAACAGAATCTCCCGCGGTGCATGACCAGACCGATGAGAAAGCCGAAGAACAGCAAACCGCCCATCTTGGTCTGTCCAAGCCAGTTGTAGACCTGGAAAGCCGCGAGGATGAGAATGAATACCAGCACCCCGACATACGGGGCGATCCGGCTCCAGTCCCTGCGGGATCCCGTGCCCGCGCCGGACGCTCCCTGGCCGCCCTGGTCCACATTCTCCATCTCCCACAAGAGATAGCGCAGCCCCAGATAGGCCCCTACGAACAGGCCGAACATCATCAGAAGCCCGCCCAGATCCAGCATGCCCAGTGCGCTGTAGAATCCGCCCACGTTGCATCCGGCGGCGATTGCCGCCCCGACCCCCATCAGCCCGCCGCCAACGAGGCCCTTGCCGTATTCCAGCCTCGGGGCGCGGTGCACGGCGAACTGCCGGCTCATGAGGGCCGAGGCAAAAGCGCCAACCAGCAGACCGATATTGGAGACGGACATGCCGTTGAGCAGGACCCCGCGCTCAGGGGCGGAGTCGTACAGGCCGAGCCGGTAGAAGAACCAGTCCCCCCAGTTGGCAAAGCCTCCGGCGATCCCCCAGGTATGCCACCACATAAAGATGAGCAGGGCCAGAAAGGCCAGGAAGACGCCGGAGACCCATGCCGGCCAGGGCGTGAGAAACACCCTCTGATGCGCTTTTGCGATCTCGCCCTTGATGAAGCTTGCTTGCTCGGTCATATCTCTGTCCTGTTCGGA
>JAZKRN010000313.1:0-2636 GCA_036628655.1 Desulfohalobiaceae bacterium
GTAGGTGAGGCGATCGCTCATCGACTCCAGCGGATTGGCCTGCTTTGATTCTTTTTCCTGTTGACTGGGTTGCAACGCTTCCAGCTTTTGCTCCAGCTTGTCGATCCGGTTTTCAAGCTGCTCGGTTTCCGTAGCAAGAGCAAAGCTCGGCAGCAAAAAAAGCATCGCGCTCAATAGGCATGCACATACACTGAAGCGATTCATGTCAATTTCTCCTTTGTGGTCAGGTGTAAGTGAACTTTCGGAACAAGCCCCGGAAAGAGGCAATATTGACGATTTGCTTTTCCGGATCGTCTGCAGATCCCTTCGATCTGTTCCTCGCTGCTTGGCAGCTCGTGTGTGTCAGAGCTCTGGCAGTGTTCATGATGACCATTCGCCCTGGTGCGTCCTCCCTTTTTCTAGGGGGATCCCGGGCAGATCCTCGCCATGTTTGCGTGTTTTTCCTTCCCTTCAAAATAACCTTTCCTGAAAGCTTTTGCTCTTGAGCAAGATGTCCAAGAAATCCCACACAGATTTTGCGGATCTCGTTACGACCCTGTTCTCACGCCACAGCGATGAAGGGCGTGAAATGGAACGCGCCCCGTCAGTGTGGCCTGGAGGCTGGTTTCTGCGTCACTGGCTTTTCCGGATGGCAAAAAAAATCCCCGGATCGAATGCAATCGATCCGGGGATATCCCGTTTTTATCCACCGCGGACGCATTAGGAAGCGCTCCAGCCACGGAAGCGATCTTCCAGAACATCACTCAGGCAGGTCTTCTGACTCTCGGATCGTCCTACTTGCCCCCCTCACTCACTTGATCCTGAGCCGCTGGCTGTTTGTGTGAACAGGCGGTCCAGAAAAGACCCCAATGATTCTAAGAGTCGGCATGGATCAAGTGAGTGAGGGGGCTTACCGCGCCTTCTCCGGCACTCACCCCGAGAGTGATTGTTATCCCTGAATCAGTTGATGCTTATATGGTCAGCATTCCAGGGGCAGCAATCTGCGGCTCGAGTGAGTGCCGGATGGCCTTATGCGGTGTTCGTCCCCGATCACAGCGGCGGGCCCGTCCCGGATTCGCACCGGGTTCCCTTTTCAGCGCCTTCCGCTCCGTGAATTGCGGAGCGCTTGGCGCACCTGAGCGTCGGTCAAAGAGCCCTTCCCTGGAGGAAAATCCAGGAAAGGATGTTTGTTCATGAGCAAGGTCTAATTGATTGTTTTGTATGTGTCAATTCGCTACTGACTTATCTCAGTCTCTTGGGGTCGCGAGCCCCAAAAAGGTTCCAGGAATCGCGAACCACATATGGTTTAGGGCCGGAAAATGGCCTGCTCCGAGGAATTGGGCATGTCGAGGGGAAAAGAGAGGAGCAGGGTCTTTTTGCTGTCCCAGCTGAGCATGCCAGAGCTGGTTGTGAGGCAGACGTAGAGCTCAAGGGTCCCGTCGTTATCCATATCTCCCAGGCCGTAGTCCCTCACAGAGCCCTGGATGGTCTGCGTTTGCCAGGCTGTGCTCAGACTGCGGCCGCTCCAGTAGAGGCTGTGGATTTCTCCTTCGGAGAAGCTGCGCGTATTGGCAAGGAATTGCGGGATTTCGGAGATGCCGTGATTGGCCAGGAGCTCGAACTGCTCGTCTGCGTTCAGATTGCAGGGAATGAGCCGGGTGGGGAGGTAATAGTATTCCGGCACATCATCATTTGGGTCCTCGCCCATGCCGGGGAGGCTCGTCGTTCTTTCGATCCTGATCTCCGATCCCGCATATGCCGTGTCCGTTCGAGTCTGGAGCTCTCCGGAAGCGGAGTACACGCGCAGGCTATTCCTGGCATCGGCCACAATGATCTTGTAATTCTCCTTTTGCGGCAAGTAGGTGAAATTGAAGACATTGGCCGCAGAGGGGAGCTCCAGGGTGCGCCCCAGGGCGTAACTTCCGGATTGGCGGCTCACCAGGCTAACCCCATTGGCGAAAATGCCGGGTGCTTTCAGTTTCTGCCCCACAATGCGGAGATCGTACTCGGGAGGAATACGCACCGTGTTGAGGAACAGCTTGATATCTTTGGCCCGGACAGCGAAGTGCTCGTTCCGGAATTCGAGCACCTGCGACCTGGGCTCTTTGTCGAAAACAGCGGAGATGAGAATGGGGCGGGTGCCGGCCTCTTTTGCGGACGCCAGATTCAGGTTAAGGGCCCTGGTGCGGCTTCCAAGCTTGTGGGTCGCCAAGTGCTCGAGCCGGCCCTTTCGCTTGATGAAGGCCTTGACCGCGTGATCCTGCAGAAGCAGAATTTCCTGTCTGCCGTCCCCGTTCACGTCCCCTACGCGCATTCCGTGGGCTGTGAAGTCCAGCTCAGGGCTCATCCAGCGATCAGTTGTCGCCCTCTCCTGCTTCTTTTTCTGCTCGAACTGAGGGTTGAGCGCGTCTCGATCCCTTTTCTTGGTCTCTTTTTCTCGCTTTTCGAACCCGGCATTGAGCTTGGCTCGATCGGTTCTCATTGTCTCCTGTTCTTCGGTGTCGCGCTCTCTGCGCTCTGCTTCGGCTTTGCGCGAGGGCTCATCTTGTCCTGCGGCGAAGCCGAGATCGCGCTTGATGCCAGCGATCATGTCGTCCAGGCGGGGGATCAACTCGTTCAGCGGCATCTGGGAGGTGCGCGTTAAAAGCCTGTCCTGT
>JAZKRN010000314.1:0-2620 GCA_036628655.1 Desulfohalobiaceae bacterium
TGAAACCCAGCGAAGCGCTCCACCCGCCTTCGCCTCGCGGACAATTCCTCAATAAATCAACAAGTTGTACACATTTTCATATAAAAAAAGATAAAAGGGGTGTTCTCATCCATCAATTTCCCTGCTTCTTCTGGTGATCAAAGAAGAAGAGGACCTCCTTCCCGTCCGAAAAACCTGCTTTCCGGACGGGAAGGAGGTCGATTGACCGGGATTGGGCACACCATGTCGCGGAGCGTAAGATATGCTCAATAAGGCGGTTAAGGTCATCGAGCGGGGCGGAGTGGTGATCTACCCCACGGAAACCCTCTATGCCATGGGGTGTGCCATCCGCTCAGAGAGTGCCGTGGAGCGCGTGGCTCAGTTCAAGAATCGCGATGAGACCAAGCCCTTTCCGGTGATCATCGGCTCGCGGGAGCAGCTCTCCCAGGTCGCGGCAGTGGAGGAGGGCGACGCGACCCGTCTCATGGAGGCCTTCTGGCCCGGGCCGCTCTCCATTCTCGTCCCCGCGCAGAAGGATCTTCCCTCCCGTTTGACCAATTCCGAGGGCCTGATCAGCCTGCGCTGGACACCCCATCCCGACGCGCAGGTTCTGTGTCGCATGAGCGGGACACCTCTGCTGGCCACCAGCGCCAACACATCCGGGCGACCGGCAGTGTCCTGCAGCGAGTCCCTCGAGCAAGAACTGACCCGGCAGGCGGATTGGGTGCTCAAACGTCCCTGCTCCGATCAGTTCAGATTGCCGTCCACAGTGGTTCGTCCACTGGATCGGGACCGGGTGCTGATGGTGCGTGAGGGAGCGATCCCGGCGAACCGGCTTTGGGAGGCGGGGATCAAGGTGGAGCCCGATACGATGCGGAATTAACCGGAGCTGTCGGCTCCCTGCGCCTCGGCGGACCGGTGCCGGGCCCCTTCCGAATTGGGCAGATGGGGCTGCAGGGCCGCCCAGACCCGTTCCGGGGGGAGACTGCTCAGGCAGACCGGGTTCCGGCATTGGATGACGCCCATACGGGTGCAGGGTCGGCAGGGAGCGCTTCCCGAAATGGTCGCAATATGGGCCGGCCCCCATTGCTTTGCCGGAGAGGGGCCGAAGAGGGCCAGCCCCGGCACCTGGCAGAATCCGGCCAGATGGAGGGGGCCGCTGTCGTTGCCCAGGATGAAGCCCGAGGACCTTATCCACTCCTGCAACTCTCCCAGATCCGCGGGACAGACCGTATCGAAGCCGGGAACCCGCACCCCCCGCTCCACCTCGGCGGGGCCGAGCACGAAGACCACGCTGTATCCCAGTTCGCTCAGCCACTCGGCTATCCGGACATAGTTCTCCATGGGCCAGCATTTGGCCGGGTGGCCGCCCCCCGGAAAAAGGAGCACGCGTTCCCTGTGGCGCTGCATGCCACGGGGGGCGAAGCAATCCAGCCATGCACCCCGCCAGTCGTGATCGGGATTCAATCCCCTCGCCCTCAGGCCGTTTTTGCAGACCTGGCGCGGAGGTGTTTCACCTTCCTCATCCAGCATGGGCACGAACCAAAATCCCGGCATCTCCGAGTCCGTCGGGGGAGTCCGCAACCCGAACCAGATAACGTGGCAGTCCTCCAGGGTCCGCGGGTTTGTCGACGCTCCGTAGAGCCCGTCGACAGCCTGTCGCAGGCGGGGTGCGTCCCGGATACCCAGCGGGGAGGTCCACAGGGTGTAGGCCTCCCTTCCGGCCCAGAAGAATTCCCGGTTCCCAAGCTCCCAGGTCAGGGCGAGAAGGCAGGGCCATGTCTGCAGAAAATCACCGATTGCCCCTTTGTGGACGAGTACGATCTTCTGTGCTAGGCGCATGGGCAAATGGATAAATGGCATTTCACTCAGGGTCAAACAGGACGGAAAAGCCTATGACCAAGCGAACGGAGTATCGCTCCTGCCCTTCCTGCGGCGAGGAGGTTGTCTTCACCTCCTACGCCAACCCTACTCCCACGGTGGACGTGGTGCTGCGTGTCGGGGAAACCGGAGTGGCGCTCATCCGGAGAAGGAATCCGCCCTCAGGATGGGCTCTGCCCGGAGGGTTCGTGGACGAGGGCGAGAGTGTGGAGCAGGCGGCGCGCCGGGAGTTGTGGGAAGAGGTGGGCGCGGATGTGGACCTGGAAGGCCTTCTGGGCGTGTATTCCCATCCGGAGCGCGATCCCCGCAAGCATACCCTGAGTGTCGTGTTTACCGCGGAGATGCAGGATTCCTCCCTGCTGCGTGCGGGGGATGACGCCGGAGATGTTTGGGTGTTTGACCTCCGGGAGCTCCCGGAAATGGCCTTTGACCACGAACGCATCCTGAGCGATTTTCTGGGGCGCCTGCGGGGAGAGGGAGGCGGTGTTGAGAGTGGGGCCAGCTCCTGTCGGGGCTGAGTTAATTTTTTTATGAAAATGTTTTCAACTTATTGAATTATTGGTGCATTAGTCGCGAGGCTCGACGGGTGGAGCGCTTCGCTGGGTTCCATATAGACCTTGCCCTTGTTGAAACCCCAAGAGGCTAAATTTGAGCCCAGTGCCGACTGGAGACGCGCCATATGAACCCTGCTCGAACACAAGTTGTTCAGGGAGGGTCGACGACGTGTTTGGCATCCCATCATGTGAAACCCGGGATGAAA
>JAZKRN010000315.1:0-2614 GCA_036628655.1 Desulfohalobiaceae bacterium
TGTGAGAATAATTTTCATCAACCACATAAATCATATGCATGCAAGGAGTTGAAGCGGGAGCATTACCCGTTTGTGTACGCCCCCTTCGCCTTCTCCCTGTTGGCGCGCCTGGAGAATATCTGATCGAATGTTCCGTTGACCAGTGAGCAGCGCAAAGCGAGCATCTTGTTGCTGTTCTGCTTGAGCCACCAGGCCCCGCTTCGTTTCAGCCTGGTGTGGCAGATGAATTTGTTCGCAGACTCCACGCCTCCACTACCGATGGGGTAGCCTCCGATCCGATCCCCTCGGTAGTGGATACGGTGTTTGTTTCGCTCCAGATAATTCGCCGTCTTGCGGATCTGCTCTTTGGCTTCTTCATTGAAGGGCTGCATTCTTCTTAGCCCGGCAATGACGTGCCTGGCTCCATCCTGGAAATTGAGACGGGCCATTGTGGACTCTACCCAGTGCAAGGCTTTCTTTGCATCATATGGGTACTGGGCCTCGGCAACCCTGTGGATATACTCTTTCACATGGTAGTAATCCAGGATCTGGCGACCGGAAGGAAAAGCGTGCTCCATGGTTTCCCACAGCCAGTGAGCCCCGTCGCCGATCAAGCCGATGCGCACCCTATCCTGAGGGATGCGCTGGGCCGCCAGTTTCAGGGCACGGATGATTTCCTCCTTGCCGTCTATCTGGTGCCAGCTGGCCAAATGGACGATTCGATCCTTGATATTCAGATAGATGCGAAAGCCCTTGGCCTCCTTGTATTCGCCCTGGCCCCGCTTACTGCCCGATTCGGGACGAGTTGGCACATGCGCCCCGTCCGTGGCCGCAACCAGGACGGGACGGCGCTCGGAGGTCCTGGCCTGATCGATCCGGCGCTCTATCTCCTCCTGGGAGGGAATGACCTCCTTGGGGCCGAGACCGTCCGCGAAGGAGGAGAACTGCTTGTGCATGCAGTGGTCGCTGAAAGGGACTCCCGTGCTCTCGCAGAAGAGACCTTGGGCCTCGTCGAAAGGTATCCTGGCCAGGAACTTCAGGGCGAGCTGCTGCAGATCCCGCTGCTTGCGGCCCTGAGAGAGTCCCAGGCTCTCGTCCAGGGGGCTGAAGCCGTGTTTGCAGTGCCGGCAGTAGTAATAGGGCCTTGAGAGCAGGCTCCTGCCATGCTTGGTTTCGATCTCCCGAGAGGCGTCACGCAGCTTGCCCACTAGCTTGCCGCATTGAGGACAGGGCCAAGGCCCCTGTTGAGCCTCCTCCCTGTGGAGGCTGTGGGCCGCCTCCTGCAGCAGGGCCCCGGAGAAGTCCTGCTTGAATTCCTGCAGGGCCTCGCTGATCTTCTCCAGATTCGGCTTGTCCACCTGGGAGAAAAGTGGCCTCAGTTTCTCCAGGGCCTCGTCCAGCTTCTCGTGAGCCTTGGCGCGGAAGGCCTCGAAACCGTCCTCAGCCGTGGGAATGATTTCCTCCGCCGCGCTCATAGGGCACCTCCGCAGAGGCGCTGCCGGAATTCGGGGCGCAGCGGATAGACATAGACGTCCTTGATTCTGCCGTGGTGATAGTACTGGCCGTTCTTCTTGGCATGGCCCTTGGTTCGGCCCACAAACCGCCAGTTCGCCGCCTGGTAGCAGGTGCCCTTGAACCGGGAGCGGTCCACGAACGTCTCCAGCAGATGAAGTGGGTACCCGTATGCCTGCTCCCAGTAGTCACTGATCTGTTCGGCAGCCAGGCCTAGAATGTGCGAGGCGAGGTTCTTTACCTGAACCCAGGGCAGAACAAGGAAGCGAGAGTTGTTGGCCACATGCCGGATATTTTGATTGCGCTGCTGTTTGCTCCAGCCGATGAACCGGTCTCTGTCTTGGATGCGAAAGACGCTGGAGCTATAGGCCAAGCAGGCCACTGGTGTCTCGCCGGCATAGGCTATAAGCTTGATGTGGGCTCCGACAATAATTCTGAAGCCCTTGTAGTGGTAGCGATGGACCAGGTAGTTCCAGAGCTTTTCCTCTTGATTCTGTCTGGCCGGCCTGAGAGTGATCTCAGGGAGATCGCCCACTGATCCGTATAACTTCTTTTTGTGAAAGAGCGGCACCCGCAATGGCGGGCTATAGTACTGCCGATTCTTGGACAGGACTCCTTCCTTGATGCGTGGGGGCAGCTCAATGAGGCCCTTGTCCTCGAGCTGCCGCAACAGGAGTCTGCAGACCTGGGCTTTGAGGACACCATTGTCCTGTCGCCAGTCCCAAAGGCGACAGAGTTCCTCGGAAATGTAGGTGCGGCCTCGGTCCCAGTGTCTCTGAATGAGTGAACGAATGCGCTCGAGCTCAGCCTCGTCGATGCGCTGGTTGCGAATGAACAAGGGAAGTTCCATAGGCTCGCCCTCCCGGTTTGGAGAACAAGCCTATCAACCCCAGGGCTCGAACGCAAGCTAAGATAACGGTACACAAACGGGTAATGCTCCCCCTCCGGATTGGAGAGCACTGAAAGAAAAGGCATGACCGAAGCCACGCCTACGGCTTCCAGAATTCCTGTGCCCAGGATCATGATGAACAAGAGTACGGCGTTGCGCCTCTCCCTCCTGTCCAGCAAATCCCTGAATTTTCTAATTATATCGAACATTTTTGCGTCAAAGGTCCAAAGGTTA
>JAZKRN010000316.1:0-2589 GCA_036628655.1 Desulfohalobiaceae bacterium
ATTTTCATGTTTCGTTGTGCCCGGGTCGGGTCGGGAATGATGGTTGTATGAAGGCTCTGGATCGGGTTCGCGACAATGCCGGCTTGCACTGCCTCTGGTGTTTTGATAGCCACGAGCGAATGAGTCCCGGCGGGAAGCGGGGAGCTGAAGCTTTTCGTCGGTTCGGCTTGACTTTTTCCGGGAAAGTGGTCATGGAAAAAGATTGCAGTATTCGGACCATCCCGGGTTCGGGAGGAGGCTCATTCCCCCCAGGCGGCTCCGACCGCGTGAGCGGGCCGCAGATCGGGCAAAACAGAGTTTGTGCATTATGACCAAAGATTTGATCATTGTCGAGTCCCCGGCCAAGGTGCGGACTATCAAGAAATTTCTCGGCGGCAATTACGCCGTGGAGGCCTCGGTGGGCCACGTGCGGGATCTGCCCTCGAACAGCCTCGGCGTGGACGAGGAGAACGGTTTTCAGCCGGAATACAGGACCGTTCCGGGCAAGGAGAAGGTGGTCAAGCAGCTCAGGGACGCCGCGGCAAGGGCGGATCGCGTCTATCTGGCCCCGGACCCGGACCGGGAGGGTGAGGCCATCGCCTGGCACGTGGCCGAGCTTATCGGCGATGTGAACGCCAACTACAGCCGGATCCAGTTCAACGAGATCACCTCGCGCGCGGTCAAGGCGGCCCTCCAGGAGCCGCGCCAGCTGGACCAGAACCTGTTCAACTCCCAGCAGGCCCGGCGCGTGCTGGACCGACTGGTGGGATACAAGCTTTCCCCTCTGCTGTGGAAGAAGGTCAAGCGGGGCATCTCCGCGGGCAGGGTCCAGTCCGTCGCCCTGCGGCTCATCGTGGAGCGCGAGCGCGAGCGGGAGAGCTTCATCCCCGAGGAGTACTGGCTCTTCAAGGCCCGGCTCGAGGGCGGGGAGCCCCCTCCCTTCGAGGCAGAGCTGTGGCGGGTAAACGGCAAGAAGCCCAAAATCGGGGACGGAGAGACCGCGGAAAAGCTCCATGCGGAAGTGGCGGCGCACCCCTTCAAGGTGGAGGACATCCAGGAGAAGGAGCGCAAGAAGCAGCCCGGGCCGCCCTTTATCACCTCCACGCTGCAGCAGGAGGCGAGCAACAAGCTCGGCTTCTCCGCCAAGAAGACCATGACCGTGGCTCAGCAGCTCTACGAGGGACTCGATCTGGGAAAACGCGGCACCACCGCCCTGATTACCTACATGCGCACGGACTCCGTGCGGATCTCCTCCCAGGCCCAGCAGATGGCCAGGGAGTGGATCCAGAACAACATGGGCGACAAATACCTGCCCCAAAAGCCGAGACAGTTCAAGAGCAAGGGCAACGTCCAGGACGCCCACGAGGCCATCCGTCCTGTTGACCCCGGGCTGTCCCCGGACGAGGTGAAATCCTTCCTGGGCAGGGATCAATTGAAGCTCTACCGCCTGATCTGGCAGCGGTTCGTCGCCTCGCAGGCGAGCCCGGCCACCTACTGGGACACCGTGGTTTCCATTCAGGCCGGGAGGACGCAGTGGCGCTGCCGCGGGCAGCGAATCATCTTTCCGGGGTTTCTGGAGGTGTACGCCCCGGAGGACTCGCTCAAGGAGGTCCGGCTGCCTCAGCTGAGCGTGGGCGAGGAGCTCACGGTCCACAAGATCGAGAAGGAACAGAAGTTCACCCAGCCCCCGGCCCGCTTCAGCGAGGCCAGCCTGGTCAAGACCCTGGAGCAGAAGGGGATCGGCCGGCCCTCCACCTACGCCCAGATCATCTCCACACTCCAGGACAGGGACTACGTCCGCACCGAAAAGAAGCAGTTCATCCCCACCGAGCTGGGCAAGGTGGTGAACGATCTCCTCGTGGGGCACTTCAGCACCCTGATGGATGTGGGCTTCACCGCTAAAATGGAGGATAGCCTGGACCGGATCGCCGACGGCGAGCTGGAGAGGGGGGGTGTGCTCCGCGATTTCAGCGCGGATTTTTATCCCACCCTGGAGAAGGCCCAGCAGGACATGGCCCAGGTCAAGACCGGGCTGGACAGCGGCCTGACCTGCGAGCAGTGCGGCAGGCGGATGGTGATCAAGTTCGGCAAGAACGGGGAGTTCCTCGCCTGCGAGGGGTATCCCGACTGCCAGAACAGCAGCAACTTCACCCGCGACGAGCAGGGGGGAATCCAGGCCGTCGAGGAGGAGTCCCAGACGGTGGAGATGGGGACCTGCCCCAGATGCGAACGGACCCTGGCGCTCAAGACCTCCCGGACGGGCAGCCGGTTCATCGCCTGTACCGGATACCCCGACTGCCGCTACACCGCCCCGTATCGATTGGGGGTTCCCTGTCCCCAGGAGGAATGCGAGGGCGAGCTTGTGGAAAAGAGCTCCAAGAAGGGCAAGGTCTTCTACGCCTGCAACCAGTACCCGGACTGTACCTATGCCCTGTGGAACCCTCCGGTGAACGAGCGGTGCCCCGAGTGCGGCAATCCCGTCCTTGTGGCCAAGAAGACCAAGAGCCGCGGGGACCACGTGGCCTGCCCCCTCAGGGGCTGCTCCTACTGGCGCTCCAGGGAGACGGAGGAGGAGTCGGGCTAGCCCTTCCCGCAGATAGTGCCCGCGAA
>JAZKRN010000317.1:0-2582 GCA_036628655.1 Desulfohalobiaceae bacterium
AAAAACAAATCAGGGGAATTCATCATTCTGCAGCCCCCGAGTTGTAGGGCATCCAATGCCCTCAATCCATGTTTTTCCCCAAATTCCTTCATTAACTGCTCAGCCTCGTATAAAACTGCAGGTCCCAAAAATTCCTGCTCAAATTCTTGGAATTGTTCCTCAAAGGCATTGATCACCTCATCCAACTCATCTTTAGATATCTCATTGTCGCGAAATCTGCGAAACATACTGCTTAATAGTTCTATTCTGGAAAAATCCAAAACCCATATCTGGTGGTTCTCATCCATGATAATTCTTTCTACAAAATCTGAGCCCGGTTCTTCCATAAACAGCTTTGCCAAGGCTGAGGTATCAAAAAAGCAGATCATAACCTGTCCTGACGAGAGTTGATAATATCTTCAGGTATTAGTTTAGCCCTTTGATAAACTAAGCGGCCATTTTTATATCATCCTGCTTCTGGGTGTTGTCTTGCTTAATATAGCTTTTACTCAGCTCTGTGACATAGTCGACTGGATTGTGCCCTTGCAGATAGGCTGTTCGAAAGATGGACATCAATATAGCTTGGGCCTCTGCTCCGGCTTCTGACCGATTCTGCTGGGAGATCTTTCGGGATATGACTGGCCCGCGCATTTGTTGCTCTGCATGGCTGTTCTCCGGGCTCACATCGTAGTCCAGGAAGGTAAAGATCTCGTTTTGATGCCGCTTCAGCCTCTTGATCAGTCTTCTGACGTCCTTGTCCTTGGCAACGGTCTCCAGGAGCATGTCCAGGCGGTCATGCAGACGTTTCTTGCGCCGCTCATAGACCTGGCAATCAAGATGGTCCTTGTTGTCTCGCAGGCGCAGGGCGTCCCTGAGCAGCCTTTTGAGTTTCTTGCGAAAGGCCTTCCATTCTTTGGACGTACTTCTCTTGTCCACCTTCACCAGCTCGGTGAAGAGGTGAAAATAGCACCGTTGTTTGGCCAAGGCCTTAAGTTTGTTGTAGGCACCCCAAAAATCACAGATGAGAATGCCTTCGAACAGGACCCCTAAGACTTGCTCCACCACCGGGGAGCCGCGACACTTGGTTATGGTATAGTAGCAGTACTCTTTGGTGCAAAAGGCCCACAGCCAATAGGACGCCCCGTCCAGCCGCCATCCGGTTTCATCGGCATGCAAGACGGCGCTGTGCCGTATCTGCTCCAGGATATGTTCATATTCCGGTCGGAGCAGATTGGCCAACCTGATCCAGGATTGGGTCAGGCCGCCTGGGGTGACGGGGAAAGAGCACACATAACTGAGGATCTTGACTACATTTCTCACACTGATGCCTACCATGTAGTGCAACCAGGCCGTGAGAACCACGATCCCAATGCCGAGATTAGCATTGTCCTGAGCCTCTGTAACTGGAGCCGAGACAAATTCCCGGCAATGCGGACACCAATGCTTGTAGACCGTATGCTCTGTGACTTCCGGCTCTATCTGCGGAATATCCTCAATATAGCGTTTGTATGACTCGATGGCCTGGCCGAGCTCGTGCCTGTGGCAATGCGGGCATTGCTCAAGGGTATGGTCTTTATAATGATCGATCTTCTCCGGGACTTTGCGCTTGCTTCCGGGATGTCCATTTTTCCGCCCTGGCTTTTTGCGCTTTGTGCGTTTGCCCTTGTTCTCTTTTTCATAGGGCGGCTTTTGTCCCGAAGGGGTGATTGCGGCTTGGCCCATGAGCTGGTCATATTTTTCCGCTTTATTCCCAAGCTCCATGATCTTTTCAAGGGCCGCTTCCCGGTCCTTTGAATCCAGGATGGCCATGGCTTCTTCCCGGTTCATGACAGCAGATACCTCCTGAACCGGGAATGCAGAGGATAGACGTAGATAGCTTTCCTGGAGCCATGGAAGTGGTAAGAGTTGCCCTTTTTGGCGCTCCCCTTGGTCTGGCCCAGGTAGATCCAATTGGCGGCCTTGTAGGTGGTTCCTTGAAAACGGGAAACATCCACGAAGGTTTCAGCCAAGTGCAGCGGATGGCCATAGAGCCGCTGCCATTCGGACCCAAGCTCCTTGAGGCCCAGAGAAAGCAGCTTTGATGCCAGATGCTCGATCTTGATCCAGGGCGGGATGAGAAAGCGCAGATTGGAAACGACCAGGTGCAGATTCCGGCGCTTCGTGTCCTCATCCCAGCCGATGAAGCGATCTCTGGGGGCAATCTTCCAGGCGGCACTGGCCCAGGCCAAGCAGCCAACCACCTGCTCTCCGAGGGTGGCCACTTGGCAGAGATGGGCACCAACAGGCCTGGGGCAACCCAGGTAGTGGTAGCGGTGCAAAAGATACTGCCAGACTGTCTTTGAGTGGCCGGCAGCTTGTTGCACGCAAAGACTGGGAAAATCCTTGACCGACCCCTCAAGCGGGGTATTGTCAAAGAGCGGAACCCGCGGGGGGTTATTTGCCCTTTGCTTATTGTATTTGTGGGTTCTTCGAGGCGGCAGCTCAATGAGCCCGGCTTCTTCCATCCGAAGCAGGGTGTCTCTGGCAACAAAGTTTCGAAACTTGCCGTTGTGTTGCCGCCAGTTCCAGCTCCGGGCTAAGATCCGGGATATGTGCAACCGGCC
>JAZKRN010000318.1:0-2550 GCA_036628655.1 Desulfohalobiaceae bacterium
TGTCTGACATCTGACGTCTGTCATCATTCCAGATCGAGCTCCTCGATCGCCTCGAAAAGGTAGTATTCCGTCATGCGGCAGATTGCGTGTCCTGCCGCGATATGGATTTCCTGAATCAGGGCGGTGACATCACTCGGGACATGGAAGGCCGTTTCCGAGCAGTCGACGATAGCTCCGCCTTGGCTGCCGGTCAAGCCGACCCGATAGGCCCCTCTCTCTCCGGCGGACTCCAGGGCGCGGATCACATTGGGACTGCTTCCGGAAGTGGTTATGCCCACCACCACATCCTCTTCACCTGCCAGAGCCCTGACTTGTCTGGAGAAAAGCTCCTCGAATCCGTAGTCGTTCCCCACGGCGGTCAGGACCGAGGTGTCCGTGGTCAGGGCGATAGCCGGCAATGGAGGGCGCTCCATGCGGAATCTGGAAACGAACTCCGCAGCCAGGTGCTGGGAATCCGCCGCGCTCCCGCCGTTGCCGAAGAACAGCACCTTGCCTCCCCGGACCAGACGGTTCGCGATTGTCCGGGAAACGTGAGCTACACGTTCCA
This sequence comes from Desulfohalobiaceae bacterium, assembly GCA_036628655.1. Taxonomy (GTDB): domain Bacteria; phylum Desulfobacterota; class Desulfovibrionia; order Desulfovibrionales; family Desulfothermaceae; genus JAIPDU01. Next base: position 548 of record JAZKRN010000318.1, read on the forward strand.
GATTGGCCTCAAAGAATTCGGTGCGGAGCCTCGCCCCGGACTCTGCAAGCTCCCTGATGATGGACGTGTCGCTGCTGGTCATGGATCGCTCTCTTGGCCTTGCCTCTTTTCTGTGCTACTTCCGTCCCGGTAGCCGGTCTTGAAGATCATTCCATCTCTCTGTGCCATTTTCTGAGCAGGTCCCCTTTCCGGAGGCTTGGGCAGCTAGTAAACCCTATTTGCCCCACTCCAACCGTGGCCCGGGAAACAAATCATGGAACATACCCCAAAGACAGACTGTTCCCCGCTTTCGGACAGCGGCACCAACAATGGGGAATCCAGGTGCGTCAGCCTCATCGGAATGCCCGGATCGGGCAAGAGCACCCTGGCCCAGGAGCTGTCCCGTTCCCTGCAATGGCCCTGGATGGACACGGATCATCTTCTCGAGGCCTGGTTCGGGGTCAGCCTGGAAACCCTGAAAGACCGGGTCGGCCTGGAACAATTCCTGCTCTACGAAGAGGAGATTATTCTCGACCTGTGGGTCAGGCGCTGCATTGTGGCCACCGGTGGCAGCGTTGTCTATAGTGATGCCGCCATGCGCCACCTGCAAAATAGAGGACCCGTGGTCTATTTGCAAGCCGACCCGGAGGTGATTATTTCCAGAGTGGCCCAGAACCCGGACCGGGGCCTCGTTATGCGGCCCGATCAGGACCTAACCCAGATATATGCCGAAAGAACACCCCTGTATGAAGCCTATGCGGATCTTGTCATCAACACGGCCGAAAACGGCCTGCACGACTGCGTGCAGCGCATCGCCAGCTATATGGAGCGAGAATGACCCCATCAATCCTTCCCTCCCCTATCGCCGCCGAGCTGGAACGGATCTATTCGACCATGGAAAATGAGTACGACAGGGTCGCTTCCAGGATCGGTCTATCCTGCGAGGGATGCAGCGACAACTGTTGCCGGAGCTATTTCCGGCACCACACCTACGTGGAATGGGCCTACCTGTGGCAGAACCTGCGGCAACTCGAGCAGAGCCGTATGGATCGTTTCCTGGAGCGGGCAAGTGAATATATGGAGACTGCCAATCGCCGCCTGGAGAGAAACGAGCCGCCACGCATCATGTGTCCGCTCAACGAGGACGGGTGGTGCGCGGTTTACAGCCACCGCATGATGATCTGTCGTCTGCACGGCGTGCCCAACCAAGTACGCATGCCGGACGGCAGAGTCAAGGCCTTCCCGGGGTGTCACGTCACCCGTGAGCTCACGCGGAATATGGATCGGATTCCCTATCTGGACCGAACACCGCTCTATGCGGAGCTTGCCGCACTGGAGCGCCGCTTTCTGGGAGAAAGGCGGAAGACCCTGCCCAAGGTGGACATGACCCTGGCGGAGATGCTCTTGGAGGGGCCGCCGGTTCCAGAAGACAGAGGACAGAGGGCAGAAGACAGATCATAGAGGAAAGATGATGGTAGAGAGGCTATTGGTGCTAGGCAGGCCAGAAGACAGAGGTCTGATGGAACGATGCGTAATGCTGAATGCGTCATGCAGCATGCTCAAGCTGAGACCGCAGATAATAAACATACTCAAGATAAAATCGCGCAACCGAGAGCAGATCGGGGCTGCCATTTGAAGTAATGCGATTATTCACGCATTTTTCACAATGTACCGTCTTCTCTTAGCACTTAAAACTTAACACTTAACACTTCAGACTTTTTCCTATTTATACCGGAATACGATGCGCCCTCTGCTCAGATCGTAGGGAGACAGCTCCACCTTGACCTTGTCACCCGGGAGAATACGGATATAGTGCTTGCGCATCTTGCCGGAGATGTGGCCGAGCACTTCATGGCCGTTTTCCAGCTCCACCCTGAACATGGCATTGGGCAGGGCCTCTTTGACCTCACCCATAACCTCAATGGATTCTTCCTTTCCCATATCTGTCCCTTATTCTATTGGTTTATTCTTTGTAACTATTCACCATCTTCCGAAACCGACATGTTCGCGGGGCCTTTTTGAAT